>CAZNWO010000012.1:0-40589 GCA_964576585.1 uncultured Puniceicoccaceae bacterium
AGATCCTGTCGAATGCCGGGAGCGAGGCGGGAACGCGTGATGGTCGCGTTTAGCTCGGCCAAGACTTGGGAGGAGAGCATGTCGAGGGTGATGGCCCCGGACTTAACCGCCTCCGCCATCCGGGCAACCTCGGCGGAAAGGGCGTGTGGGGAGGACTGAATGCGCTGGTCGGGCTGAAGGTGGAGCCATTGCTGCGCATCGGGACGATAGAAGCGCACCTGCAGGTAGAGCTCGGGGTGTTCGAGGAAGAGGCTTGCGGGAAGAGCGTTCATCCCCTGCCCTCCCAAGAGGACGAGGTAGTGACCGCGGTCTACGGGGACGTTGATGGAGGCGTTGGCGTCGGAGCCGTTGCGCCAATGCACGGTGCCGTTGGCGTCGCGCAGGGCGAAGGTAAAGGAGGCAACGCCGTCGAAGTTCAGGCCGTTGACCGCGAGCTTGCCCGCGTAGGGAACGGGAGCGGCCTGCAGAAAAGACGCCACCGCAAGGCAAGCCAAAGGCAAAAGCCGAGCAGGAAGACTAGTCGAACAAGCTTTGAAAATATTCGGCACTGAGAGAATTGTGCCCTTCCGTGATACCGAAGGCAAGGAACTTCCCTCGGAAGGATAAATCGGCGCCGACCGAAAGCGCGGAGGTTCGCTCAGCCCGCGAGTTCCTTGGCCAGAAGGTCTTCCAGCTTGCAAACGTCGGCGGCAAAGCGGCGAATGCCCTCGGCAAGCTTCTCGGTGGCCATGGCATCCTCGTTGAGGAGGAAGCGGAAGGATTTCTCGTCGATTTCCATCTTCTCGATGGAGGAGGAGGCAGCTTGTTCCTCGGTCAGCTTTACGGATACCTCCTGGTAGTCGTTCTGCATTTCCTCGAGCAGACCGGGGCTGATGGTGAGGAGATCGCAACCGACCAATTCCCTGATTTCCCCGGAATTGCGGAAGCTGGCCCCCATGACCTCGGTGGGATGGCCGAACTTCTTGTAGTAGTTGTAAATGGTGGTGACGGACTGGACGCCGGGATCGTCGGCGCCATGAAAATCCTTGCCCGTGGCGGCCTTGTGCCAGTCGAGGATTCGACCGACGAAGGGGGAAATGAGACGGGAACCCGCCTCGGCGCAAGCAACGGCCTGGACGAGTGAAAAGAGGAGGGTCATGTTGCAGTGGATGCCTTCCTGCTCGAGAATGCGAGAGGCTTCCACGCCTTCCCAAGTGGTGGCCAATTTAATAAGCACGCGCTCGCGCGAGAGACCTGCGGACTCGTACATGCCGATGAGCTTGCGCGCCTTGGCGAGGCTTCCCTCGACGTCGAAGGAGAGGCGGGCGTCGACCTCGGTGGAAACGCGTCCGGGAACGATTGCCAGTATCTCGATGCCAAAGCGCACGAGTAGGCGATCCATGAGCTCGTCCACGTCGGAAACAGACTCGGCCTTGGCGTTGGCGACGACCTCGTCCACGAGGGCTGCGTAGCTTTCCTGCGAGGCTGCCTTGAGGATGAGGCTGGGATTGGTGGTGGCGTCGCGCGGCTCGTACTCCTGCATCGACTGGAAGTCGCCTGTGTCGGCGACTACGATGGTGTGCTGCTTGAGCTGCTCGAGGACGGAGGGAGAAGAGTTTTCGTCAGTCATGATGAAGACTAAGCTAACGGTTGGGGGTTTGGAGAAGCAAACCGGAAAACAAAGCGGCCCGAACAATTGACGTTCGGACCGCTTGTAAATTCAAGTTGAGGGGGAAGTGCCTCAGCCTGCGTTGCGGTTGATGCAGTTGAGGTCCTCGAAGGAGCGGGCAAGGCGCTCGACCAAGGCGTTCTCGCCTTCTCGGAGCCAAGAGCGGGGATCGTAGAACTTCTTGTTTGGCTTTTCGTCACCCTCGGGGTTCCCGAGCTGGGCCTGAAGGTAGTCCTTGTTTTCCTTGTAGAAGCCGTGGACACCGTCCCAGAATGCCCATTGGGTATCGGTGTCGAGGTTCATCTTGATCACACCGTAGCCGATGGCTTCACGGATTTGCTCGCGGGAGGAGCCGGAACCACCGTGGAAAACGAAGTGAATGGGCTTGTCTCCCGTTCCGTGCCTTTCCTTAACGAATTCCTGGGAATTCTTTAGGATGACGGGGGTCAACTCGACGTTCCCGGGCTTGTATACCCCGTGCACGTTTCCGAAGGCGGCTGCGACGGTAAAGCGGTTGCTGATCTGCGTGAGGGTCTCGTAGGCCTGGTTCACCTCTTCGGGCTGGGTGTAGAGGCGCGCGCTGTCGATGTCGGTATTGTCGACGCCGTCTTCCTCGCCACCGGTAACGCCGAGCTCGATCTCGATCGTCATCTCGAGTGCGTTCATCCGCTCGAAGTATTCCTTGCAGGTGCCGAGGTTGTCCTCGATCGGCTCCTCGGAGAGATCGAGCATGTGAGAGCTGTAAAGCGACTTGCCGTTGCGTTCGTGAAACTTTTCTCCGGCATCGAGCATTCCGTCCATCCAGGGAAGGAGCTTGCGGGCGCAGTGATCGGTGTGGAGGATGACGGGAACGTCGTAGGCCTCGGCCATCGCATGCACGTGCCTTGCCCCGGAAACGGAACCAGCTACGGCTCCAGCTTGGCCGTCGTTGGCAAGGCTCTTTCCCGCAAAGAAAACGCCACCTCCGTTGGAAAACTGGATCATGACGGGAGAGTTGACTTGGGACGCGGTTTCCAAGACCGCATTCACCGTATTCGTGCCGACGACGTTTACCGCAGGCAATGCGTACTCGTTCTCAAGGGCGTCGTTCAGGATGGCCTGAACGGCGTCACCCGTGGCGACTCCACCGGGAAACTTCTTACTCATAGGTCAGGATGTGGTTAAGTTAACGTAGGAAAGCGGGGCGTGGCAGAAAGCCCCGAAAGGGGTATATTCAAACGTATGGAGGCAAGTGGCTAAAGCAAAAAAAGCCAGCTAACCCCGACCAAACCACAAAAGCGCACGATCGTTGCGCAAGCGGGAATCAACCAAGCAAGTCTCCGACGTCGCCTTGGCCGACGGCTTTCTCTACCTCGTCGAGCTTGATGAAGGTCGTGCGAGTATGGGGCAGCTTGTAACGCTTGAAGACCCCCTTCTTCAGTAGGTAATAAAGCTTTCTCTGGGAAATCCTGAGCACCTTTGCCGCCTCAGAGACGCGAAGGATTTTTGGAGCGGGCGGTTTGCGCAGGTCCTCGACGTAATCGGTCTGAAGCTTGAGAGTGACCTCGAGATCCGTAACTCGTTGGTCGATGTTGTCCAGACGATCCTTGATCTCACTGAGGGCAAGGAAGATGATCTCGTTTTCGATGGCGAAATCATCGCCCAAACCGAGCTCACGGGCCTTTTCGTTGCGAAACCTCACGGCATCGATTCGGCTCCGGAAGTACTTGCGATGGCGCTTTTTTCGATAAGTCCAAGTAATGCAATGACCGGAAGCCCTACCCGCTACAAAGGAATAGGAAACTTTCATAGGGAAGGATTCTGGATTGGTTTCACTAGAAAAAGATTTGCGTTTCGCGAGAGATTCCTTGGATTGGATCAAAAGATAGCGCCAAGCGAGTCACGAAGTAAGTTTAATCACAATGAGCGAACAGAATTTTCCCGATGTTGTAAACGAGATTCATGAAAAGGATTCTCGCTACGGCAAGGGTGCTTACTTCTTTGTCAGGGAAGCCTTGGACCATACGCTAAAGAACCTGACGAAGGACGACGGGAAGACCACCGGGCACGTATCGGGAAACCAATTGCTAGACGGGATAAGAGAGTTCGCCTTGGATCGTTTCGGTCCGATGACCATGACTGTGATGGATCACTGGAACGTAAGGAAATGCCGGGATTTCGGGGACATCGTCTTCAACTTGGTCGATTCGGGCATTTTGGGCCGAACCGACAATGATTCTCCCGAGGACTTTGCGGAAGGGTACGACTTCAGGGATGCCTTTGATCGTCCCTTCCGCCCCAAGGACACGGACGAAAGCCAAGATAATTCACTGAACTAGCTATTTGCTCAACCGCCGATAACGAAACGTAGGATAAAGTAAACCAACGCCAAGATGGCCAAGGCGGTGAAACAAGAAGCCTGACTCTTGGCAAAAGGTCCCGAACCAAAGGCTCCGCCTTCGCTCAACTCGGCCAACCTGCCCGCTTCGCTCTCGTCTTCAGGAACGCTTTCCAGCGATTCGCAATCGCAGACCGGACAGAGCTCGCCATCCGACTCATGCCATTCGAAATCGCACTTCTTGCACTGCAAAAACATGAGTGAAAATCTTTACGCTGGAGGCAAAGGGGTCGAGGAAAAACCTTGCAGATGGTTATTAAACGCAATAGGCGTTGATGGTCAAGATCATGAGAAAATCCTTTTGGGCCTAGAATCAGCAGGAATATGCTGAAACGATTATCGACTTTTCTTCCCTTGCTGCTCCTTCTCGGAGGCGTTGACGGTCTAGAGGCTGCCAACCCATTAACCGAGGAATTGGCAAGCGTGCACGGAAAGGCAAGTGCAGGTGACGCCTACTACCAAGGCGCCTTGGCCCTCTTTCATCGTCACGGCGAGCGAGGGCTGCACGTCAACCTAGTCGAGGCTGAGAAATGGTCTCGTATGGCGGCCAAGAAAAACGGGGCTTTCGGCTATTGCGTACTGGCGGGAATAGAGTTGGAAAAAGGCAACCTCGAACGGGGCCGATATTTGTACGATGAAGCCTACCTCAATTCAGGCCTCCTCGCCTTGGCCCGCAAGGATGATCCGCTAGGTCTTTTCTGCCTCGGTATGATCGAGATGGACAACCCGCCTAGGAACTTCCCAAAAGCCATTCGCCTTCTGAACAAGTCCGCCAAGCAAGGCTTTGGAGCGGCGCAAAGCACATTGGGGATGCTTTATTTCACGGGTATTGGAGTAAAGAAGAACTCCCAATTGGCAATCAGGTGGAGTTCGATGGGGGCCAGAATACATTCTCCGCTGGGAATGTTTTACCTAGGTATGGCCTATTCCATTGGTGACGGAGTTCCCTTCGAGGAGGACTTGGCCGTTCGCTGGTTGAGGGCTGCCGCAGACAGAAACCTTCCGATGGCTCAGCTGACGCTGGGCATGAAGTATGCAACGGGGGAAGGCCTTCCGCGCAACCTCGAGGCCGCAGTAGGATGGATGGAACGGGCTGCCGAAAGCGGCTCGATGGAAGCAAAGCTTCAGCTTCGCAAGTACAAGGTCCTCCTGGAAAGATCGAAAAAAGCCGTCTCCAGTGTGAAATTGGAAATGGATAATCGTACGCTTAGCCAAATCGCCGCCTCCAAGACACAGGCGACAAACGACAAAGATGAGAACTCCACCAAGGCTCAAGACAACGAACCGCAAATCACCTTGACGCCCGAAGAGTTGGCGAGCCCGATTGTTTTCGCTCGAAGAGCTATTTCCGTCGAAAAGAATCCCGCCAAGGCAATTCGCTTGCTGCGAGGTCCCGCGAAAGCCGGAAATTCAGAAGCATCTAGCTTAATGGGGAATTTGTATTACAGGGACAAGGAATTCGAGAAGGCAAGAAGTTGGTTTCAGGCAGCTGCCAGAGATGGCGACGTTGAAGCCCAACGCTACTTGGGGATGATTTTCTTCTTAGGGCAAGGTGTTGAGCAGGATTATGCCCAAGCATCCCTTTGGCTTGGAAAGGCAACCCAAGGTGGGGACACGCAGGCTCCTAGGTATCTGCGAATCGTAAACCAGTTCTACAAACCGTAGAATCCTACGTTTACTAAACTACAGGATTGTTCAAGCGGGTTATTGAGCCCAAGAGGCGTCGCGTAGATCGAGATTCAGGTTGTTGGTTTGCCCCGGTTGGATGTCAAATGACTTGGACCATACCACTCCGACTCTTCCCAAGGGAGCAGTGCCTACCAGATGATAGGTGCCTGCAGCAAGAGAACCGACGGAAGCAGCCCCACTCGCATTGGTCTTGATTCTGGCCAAGTTTGAATCTGCCAAGGCATTTCGGATGTGGGCAGCGACGCCGGGATAGCGATATCCACTTTGAACAGAACGAGCCCAAAGCTCCGCAGCACTGGTAATCCCTTGCTCGACGGGCAGGTTTATTCCGGCTCTTTTCACGACCGCTTCAAGATCTTCTCTAAGAACGAAGAATTCAATGTCTCCTGCTGGGCGAACCTTGTTGTTGAGAAATTCAACGGTTGCAGAAAGCTGTAGGGAGCCTTGCCCACGAGGAACCGTTCGGGCAACAGGAACAGAGGGACGGCTAGGCAACACGCCCGTTGGCGAGCCAAAACGAGAAGTCGAGGCAGCGCCTCTACGCCCTGGAAGCGGCAAAGGCCTTGCACTGGGGAACATGGAAACCGCAGGAGCAGAAGCAAATCCGCCTCCAACGCCTCTGCCGGAGGAGGGAGAAGGAAACATCCTCGATGGTGGCGACGAGGAAGAGGAACCCAATGAGCGAATCTGAGAATCCCCGGAGCCTCCGGAGCGCAAAACACGAATCGCCTCGCGCAGGGAAACCACCGCATTCTCCAACTCGGAAACACGGGAGCGAGCAACCTTCAGTTCCTCGTCCTGCAAGGTGATTTGCTGTCGCTGGGCACGATCCTTCTCGAAATCTTCGCGTTTCACTTGTCGAGCTTCCTGCAATTGCTTCTGCAAATCCGCAATCTTGGTCTGCTCGCGCTCAAGCTGCATGTTGGCAATCAGCTGTTTCTGCCGTAGGTCCTGAACTTCCCTACCAAGTTCACCACCAGCTTGCCCAGCTTGAGCCAAGGCAAGCTCTTGCTTGAGTCGATCATTCTCGGCCTGCAATTGATTGATAGCTCCAGATGCAGCAGAAGATGCGGCTACGGAAAGTGAGGGGGAACCGGGAGCTGGACTTCTGCCGATTGCTTCCATCTCAGCAACACGAGAACGAGCAGTATTCAGGTCACCTCCGACGAGGAGCAACCTGCGATTGGCCTCCTTCAGCTCTTCGTCGGCTCTCTGGAAGTCCAACTTTGCCCTTTGCTCGGCGCTCCTTGCGGTATCCAACTGACTTTCGGCCTGCATCAATCTTGCGCGAAGCTCGTTTTCCCCCGGCGAGCTACCGGGAACCGACATACCCGCCATGTTCTGCCGAAGGCTTCTGAGACTGGCATCCCTATCCTGAAGCTGAGCCCGGAGAGCGGCGTTTTCCCTAGCAAAGGCATCACGCTCGTTACGGAGCAATTGATTTGGCATGGATGGTGATCCGGGAGTCGCGACAACGGCATTGTTGGCGGCCGTCATCAAACTGGCGTTTTCCGCTTCAAGCGCCGCCAACCTACCCTTGAGCACGCTGAAGTCCTGCATGGAACGCTTGAACTCATCGTTGAGCCTGACCACGTCCGCCTCGCTTTTATTGAGGGCATCTTTTGTCCTGGCCAATTCCGAATTGAGCAAAGAATCGGAAGCTCCTGCGGAAGGTGTCGGTACGGCGTTCTTGGCGGCAACCAACTCCTGTTGCAAAAGAGCCAAGTCGCTTCCGAGGACTTTCAATTGCTGGACCTTGGATTCACTTACCCTGAGCTCCTCACGCACTTGCCCAAGCTCTTCCTTAAGATTATCCATTGAGGCATTATCAGGTGCGGTTGAGGCAGCGGCCTTTGCAGCGGCCAATTCTTCCTTCAGCTTGTTGAGGTCTTCGCGAAGGACTTTGGATGCATCTTTCGACGCCAGAAGATCGTCCAGCTTACTCAAGTCGGAGGCCCTCGCTGCTTCCGCCGCATCCAGTTTAGATTGTGTGGAAGCAAGCGTCTTCTTCAATTCGTCGATTTCAGCGGATGAAGAAGGCGTTCCAGGTACGGATTGCAGCTCAACGAGGCGCTTGTTCGCCTGATCAAGCTGGGAAGTAAGATCAATGACTTCTCCAACCTTTTCGGCCAGTTGCCCCTTAAGCTTTTCAGCTTGAGCATTTCCTTGAACAGGACGAGATGCTAACTCCTTAGCCAAGTCGAGCTCAGCCCTCAGACTCTCGATTTCACCCTTAAGCTCGGCCACCCGCAAGTCACCCGAAGGTTCTGTCGACGAATCTTTCGGTTGCCGGGAGGCCAATGCTCGAGCCAACTCCAACTCCGTCTTCAGGTTTTCCACTTCCTCGCGAAGCTTTGCAACCCTTTGGTCGCTTTCGGGCGAAACAGCAGGAGTCGTTCCACTTCCTGCAAGCGAAAGCTCGGTCCTCAACTTCTCTAGTTGCTTCCGCAGCTCCGCAGTGTTCTGTCCGGCGTTCTTGAAGTCTTCCATACCCTGGACCGCTTGTGCCAGCTGATCCCTGAGCCGATCTTGCTGAAGCTCCTTTCCTTGAAGGGTACCCTGAAGGTCGGAAATGGTGCTTTGGGCTTTCGCCAAGTCGTCCTCCAATCGGCTCAAATCCTGAAGCTTGCCAATCACCTGATCCTGATCCGATGCCTTCACAATGGCTTCCAATTCAATAAACTTGGACTCGGCTATCAGCAGCTGGGCCTTCAGTTGCTCGGCCAACTCGGAGCCACCATCCGTCTCCTCACGTTGCTTCGCCATTTCGTCCAGTTGAAGCTTTGCAGCCATCAATCTCCTCTCGAGCTCGGCTACTTGCGGGGAACCTTGGGTTGTTTGCAACGCTTCCATGTCGTCCAGCTTCTGGTTGGCCAAGGCCAACTCTCTCTCCAGCAATTCGAGAGTCTGGGCCTTGGTTTGCAAAGCTTGCTGCATTTGAGCCTGCAATTGGTTGTTTCTGGAACGGGCTAGCTCAAGTTGCTCTTCCAGACCAGAAATGGTACCCACCCCGGAATTCTCCGATTGGGCCAGCTTTGCCTCCAGACTTGCCACTTGGTTCTGCGACGCCTGAAACTTATCATTCAATCCCGCCATGGCTTTTGCGTAGTTTACGTTTTTCCCGGAACCCTCCTCGGCAAGGACCTTCAATTCGAGCTCCAAGTCGGCAACCTTTGAATGAAGGCGCTCCTTTTCCAGCTCTGATCTCTCCAAGGTCGCCAGCTGGGACTGCATTGCATTGGCAAGTTCCGAGCGCAAACCGTCAACCTCGGTGTTCACTTGCTCGGCTTGATCGAGGCTTTCCTGCAGAATACGGATCGTACCCAATGCCTCCTGAAGCTGCGCAACCGCTTGCTGGGCGCCAACGGAGTCCCCTGCCCCCATTGTCTTCAGCCTGGCAATTTCCTTACGGGCCTCGTCCAACTCGGTTTTCAAATCCTGAATCAAGCCCTTTGAGCCTGAAGCTCTGTCGTACATAGTGGCTTGAGTGGCAGACAATTGTTCGCGTGTCTGCTCCAGTTGATGCTCCAAGGCGACGACCTGAGAAGCGGCGCTCTCTTGAGCTTTGTCCTTGGCCTCCTTTGCAAATACAAGCTCTACCTGAGCCTCATTCAACTGTTCCCGCAAGGATCCAATGATTCGGTCTGCATCGGCAACTTGGGTGTTTTGGGTGGACTTGGTATCATCCAGTACCTCGTTAAGCTGCTGAAGCTGGGTGGCAATCGTCTCCACCTCGTCCAGCTCGGCCTTAAGGTCCGATACTTCCTTGCGGTTTCTCTGCATCTCTTGCTCCTGTCCCTTAAGGAGCTTCTCCTTGTCGAAAAGCTCCTGAAGAGTTGCCTCGTGACGTCGCTTGGTGGTCTCGAGCTCGACTTGGAGGGCAGAAACCAATTCCGCCGCCTTATTCTGCTCTTGGTCGAAACGACGCGTTAAGGCATCCATCCGGACTTGAGACTCGGACAAAGTCTTTTCCATATCCCCAACGACTGGAACCTTACGTATGGCGCCTTGGGTCGCCTCTTGCAAGGCAAGCTGAGTTTGCTGTAACTCGTCCTCGAGTTCCTTGATTGTGGAGGCAAACTCGAATTCCCTACGGGCCATGGCCTCCCGGGCATTCTGCAAATCCAGCATGGATTTGTCCAAGTCTACTTGCGACTGACCGATGTTTCCATGAAGGCTCTTAATCTTGCCCGAAAGCTGGGCACGCAGGTTCTCGCTCTCGGCCTTGGCTTGGTCTACAGCAACCTTGGCGGCATTCAGTTCCAGCAAGAGCTTGTTTACGTATTCGGGACTGACCGCACGGTTTGGTCCATCTCCCATTTGCTTGATTGTTTCGCGCATCGTCGCAAGTTGCTTCTCAAGTTCCTCTTTTCCAGTGAGCTCAGCCTCCAGGCGAGTGATTTCAATTAATGCCTTGCGCAACTCTTCCCGCAGCTTGTTGGCAATCTCAGGATCGTCCTTGCCCTGGTTGGCGCGAGCCTCAAGCAATGCCTTTCGAGTGCGGTCCAATTCTTGCTCCAAGGTAAGAAGCCTGCCGGCATCCGCACCTGTAGCAGCAGCAGCGACTCGAGCTGAATCAAGTTCCTTTCGAGTTCTCTCCAACTCCGAGGAAAGAGTACGAATCATGGTATTGGAACGGTCTTGTTCCGAAAGAAGGGATTGCCTAGCCAGCTTAAGCTCATCCCGTGAAGACTTGAGCTCGGATTCCAGACGATTCACCATTCGGCTAACGGCTTCCACTCCTGATGCATTCTGACCACGCGCCTTCAGCAAGGCGGTGCGAGACTCCTCAAGTTCTCCGACCAATCTCTCCGACTCCTTCAGGCCGGACTGCAAGGAGACAATCTCTCGGTAGGCTCTGCGCAGGTCACTTTGCAATTTCTCCGTATCTTCCGAGAGGGCCACCTGCACGTTTCTGGAAGTTGCCAACTGGGAACGCAAATCGTCCAAAGATGCTTGGGATAGGTTTCTCTCATTGGCAATGCGGCGAGCCTCAGTAACGTCTCCCCCATCCGAACGAATGGCAGAACCGAAACGAGAAGGAGAAGTCCCGGGATTAATTGAATTCACGGCATCAGTCACTCCCTTGGAGCCGGCAGTGGAGGTAGCAGGTAAAACGTTGCCGCCCTGCGGCTTGGTTCCCGCCACGGAACGGGCTTTGGCGATCTCATCGAGAATTGTGGAAATTCTTGCAGAAAGCGATTCTACGCCCAAGCCGGCTTCTTTCTCACCGATGGACACCAACTGGGAGACAGCCTGCAACTCGTTGTCTATGTTATCCAAGTTTCGTGAAACGATGCGAAGGATCGGAGCGACTTCCTCGACGTTGCCACCGGAATTGTCCAAGGCATCCTTGAAGATTCCCTTGGATTCCTCCAAGCGTCCCTCAACGCCTGACAAGGTGCGGGCAGACTCGCCCTGTCGAGTGTCAAGTTCGGTCTCGAATTGTTCTAGTTGGGCGGACAATGCCTTGATCTTTTGAGCAATAGGCGATGCAGAGGCTGCAGGAACTCCCGACAGACCGTTGCCGGCACTGGCTACTTCACGAGCCAAACGATCCGTCTGTGATCTTTTGCGCAAACCTGCCTGAGCACTACGAGTATCTGCCATCGTGGCCTCCAGACTCTCGATCTTCTGCCGAATGGCGGACACTTGGTCTGAGGCGTCACCAGCAGGAGACTCCGGTCCGGTTGCCAATTGGCTAAAGGCAAGCGTTGCAATTCCAAGCACCAGAGTAGCCAAACAGGCCACACTGATGCTTCGGGCAGAAAGGCGAAGCTTTTTCATGCGAGCAATAATGCTCGCGCGCACAGGCAAAGCAAGAACGGATTTTCTGGCCTTGGGAAAGTACGGAAGAAAGAACTCGTCGACAAATCCTAGGACTCGGGCTTTTGCCAAGGATAAATCGTATGGGGTTGCCCGATCAATTTCTCCTTCAAGTCTCTGCTGGCAAAGCGGGCAAGAGCAAAAATCAAGTCGTTGGTAGACTGAAGGCTGCTACCCGTCGCATCGTTAACACTTCGATAAAGTTCACGAAGGTGATTGTTGTATTGAGCCTGCTGCTCTTGCTTGCCAAGCGAAGACTCGACTTGATTCTCGATCAGGGAACGTTTTTCGTCCTCCGGCAAGTCATCAGGTACCGAAACAGTTATTTCCGTCATTTTAAATTCTAGTCACATTCAAAAATCAAAATCTTGAAAGTGAAAAAGCCTCCGGCAAGCGTTTTTTTTAAATAAGCACACTTAGAATGCAGCAGTAGTTTTCAAGAATTCGATGGCGATGCCAGGAAAGATACCTAGGAAAAGAACAGCTCCAACCAAGGTATAAACAAGACACAACTGCATGGAGTCTAGCTTTGGCGAGCAATCAGATTCACCCTCGGCAACAAGAAAAGCTTTCAAGACTCTCACGTAATAATAAAGAGAGATCACGCTCATGACCAATGCCAGCCCAACGAGGACGTAATATCCGTCCCCCAAACCCGCACCGAGCTGATGCCCCTTCCCAATTGCAGCAAAGAAGAGGTAATACTTTCCGACGAACCCTGCAAGTGGAGGAATGCCAGCCAAGGATAAAAAGAAGAAAAGAAAAGCGAAGGCCAATGCAGGCGAACGTTGCCAGCAGCCCTTGAAGTCATCGATTTCAGCCTCTCGACCAAGGTGATCGCAGAGTGCGCCCACCACGCAAAACGCCCCGAGGTTCGCCAAGGAATAAATCAAGACGTAGAAGAGAGAAGAGGCAAAACCGTCGGGTGAAAGGGCTACAGTGCCGACCAGGAGATAGCCCATGTTGGCAATTCCACTGTATGCCAATAGACGCTTGAGGTTCCTTTGCCTGAGAGCCCCCAAGTTACCAATGAGCATACTCGCAGAGGCAATGGCGGACAAGGCTGGTAGAACAACAACATGTAGGGCGGAATTCTCCGAAACCGGCTTCAGTATGCTGAGAAGAAGAAATAAGCTAGCTATCTTCGAACCCGTTGCAACCCAACCTGCAACCGGGGTTGGAGCACACTGATAGACGTCGGGCGCCCACAGATGAAAGGGAACTACTGCTACCTTAAAGCCAAGTCCCACGAAAACCAGTAAAAGCCCAAGAAAAAGAAGGGGTGAAGATTCCTTCACCAAGGCCAAGCTTTCGAAATGGAGGGAATTCGTCACGCCATAGATATAGCTGAGCCCGAAAAGGAGGAATGCCGATGCAAGCCCACCGAAGGCAAAGTACTTGATCGCGGCCTCTGCGGAAGAAGGGGAATTCCTACGAAAGGCGGTGAGCGCGTAGAGACTGAGACTCACAAGCTCGAGGGCAACGAAGGCCAAAAGGAGATTCCTAGTCGTAACTAGAAAGCCCATGCCCAAGGTGGCAAGGAGAAGCATGGCATAGTATTCCCCGACATGCTCGCTTATGGAGGTGGAGGATGCGAACCGAACCACAATAATCGTCAATCCGAAGAGGAGACACTTGAAAACCAAAGTCAGGGGGTTCAACACAAGCTGTCCCTCTCCAATTGTCTCGATCAATTCTCCCTGCCATTGACTAAAGGTCACCAAGACAGCGAGAATGAGCCCAGCGGAAACGATGTTGGCGACGCAACGATTACGAAGCTCAAGAGTCGCTCCCTTTAGCTTGCCATAGTCGAAGCCAAGCGCAACGAACAGAGTCACCAGCACGATGACATCCGGGACTAAGACTTCAAGCAATCGAAGGTAATCCATCTTAATTCGCCACGGCTTTGAGTGTTTCGACCATGGGGGCGAGGGATGGCTCGATCCACTGAGTCAGGACGCGGGGATAAAGCCCAACGAGCAAGGAACTTCCGATCAATAAAACAAAGGCAGCTTTCTCGGGCAGAGTCATGCCGGGGAAAGGCTCGTC
Source organism: uncultured Puniceicoccaceae bacterium (assembly GCA_964576585.1). Classification (GTDB taxonomy): domain Bacteria; phylum Verrucomicrobiota; class Verrucomicrobiia; order Opitutales; family Seribacteraceae. The sequence continues at coordinate 13,590 of CAZNWO010000012.1, forward strand.
TGGCTCGTCCTTCATATTCGGCTGCCAATCGCGCTTGCTGAAAAATGCCTCGTGCACCTTGACCAAGGTATAGCCAAAGGTGGCAAGGATGCCAAAGCCGGCAAGGGCAAGAATCCACCAACTAAGACTTTGCTGCTCCCAAGCTCCAACGAGGATGAACAACTCGGAGACAAAGCCACTGAACCCCGGCAGTCCCATGGATGCCAAGCCAGTGATGGCAAAGGCCCAAGCAATGCCCGGCATACGATTGATCAACAGGTTCATCTCGCCCAAGTCACGGGTATGGGTCCGCTCGTAGACCATTCCACCGGCAATGGCAAAAAGCAGGGCTCCGATTACGCCGTGGGAGAACATTTGTAGCACGGTACCGGTGAAACCAGTTAGATTCAGGGTGGCAAGGCCCAGAAGGATAAAGCCCATATGGCTCACGCTGGAATAACCGATTACGAATTTGAAGTCCCTTTGACGCAAGGCGACAAGGGCGCCATAAACGATGTTGATCACTCCAATCCATGCAACAACGGGAGCCCAATGGTGAGCACCTTCCGGAAGTATACCTACCGCTACACGCAAACAGCCGTAGGCCCCCAACTTCATGACGACACCAGCAAGAAGCATGGAAGCTGCCACGGGAGCTGCAGCATGCCCCGTTGGGGCCCATGTGTGAAAAGGCCACATGCCAGCCAGAATGGCAAACCCAAGAAAAATGATGGGGAAGAAGACTACTTGAAAACGGTTGGAGAACTCTCCCTCCATGGCCAACCTAACCATATCGAAGGTATCAAGCCCCGAAGCAAAATACAATGCAAGGAAGCCAAAAAGAACCAAAGCGCTGCCGCCAAACGAATAAAGGGCTAGCTTCATGGCGGCAAAGCCTCTTCGAGTGCTGCCCCAAACAGCTATCAGGAAATACTTGGGAATGATCGCGATCTCATAGAATACGAAGAGCAGGAACAAGTCCATTGACAGGAATACCCCGTAAACTCCGCCGATAAGGGCTAGGTAATAGGCGAAGAATTCGTTGGCTCGTTCCTCAACTCTCCAAGACATGAGCACACCGGCCACTGCCACGATTCCCGTGACTAACAGAAGCGGTAGGCTGATACCGTCCACTCCAATGGTAAATTTGGCGCCTATGGCTGGAATCCAGTCGTATTCGATTACGTTTCGAAAACCTCCATCGGGGGCATCGTATTGAAATGCCGTGCGCAAAGCCGCCGCCAAGCCCAGAATGGAAGTGACGAGTGAAGCTCGGCGAATTGTCCGAAGGCTGCTCGCAGGCAGCATGAGCACGAAGAAGGCACCCAAGTAGCTTACAATGACTGTAGACAATGCAACCATTTCAACGAAACAATGCGGATAGGGCGGAAATTGAGGTCTCGCTTAGTTCCAACCACGCAGCGGGAGCGATCCCAACCCAGAAAACAAGCACTAGCAAGGGCAACAGGGTCGACGTCTCCTCAGTAGAGAGGTCGCCAAAAGACTCGCCTTCCTTGCAAAGAGGACCGGTAAAGACTTTTTGGAGAACCGTGAGCAGGAAGACTGCGGTGGCAAGCAAACCGATGACCGAAATTGAGGTAACGACGGGGGCATGGGCGAAACTGCCTCCGAAAATGAGAAATTCTGCGGCAAATCCGGCAAGGAACGGCAAACCGATGGAACAAAAGGTTAGGATGTAGAAAAACACCGCAAAGCGAGGCATCACTTTTCCGATACCTCCAAATGAATCCAATTCTCGCATCCCTCGTCGTTCTTCCAGTAATCCGATCCCATAGAACAATCCTGCTGCAGCCACCCCATGGGCGAACATCTGCAGGGTCGCTCCCTGCAGTGAGAGCTGAGCCGCATCACTGAGGACACTGGTGCCTGCGGCTGCGGCAAAGATTCCCAACATGCAATAAGCCACGTGGTTTAGGGAAGAATAAGCGAGAAGCTTCTTGAGATCGGTCTGTCTCAAGGCAAGAAATGCCCCCCAGAGAATCGTCACCAAGGCCAAGCCAAGGAGGATTGAGGAGTATTCGCGAAGAGCCTCGGGAAAAAGAGGAACAACAAGACGAAGAAAAGCATAAACACCCATTTTCGAAAGCACTCCTGTAAGCAGCATGCTGACGGCAGTAGGAGCCTCGGCGTAGGCGGATGGTTGCCACAAGTGGAGCGGAAAGAGAGGAACCTTCACCCACAAACCAAGAAGGATTGCGAGGAAGATAAATGGGTAAGCTGAGCCAAGGCTCGAGAAAAGTTCACCACTGGCTCCAAGCTCGGCCAATTCGATGAAGTCGAAAGAATCCACTTCAAGAAAGACGGCGATGAAGCCAATGAGCATAGCCACGCTACCGAGAACGGTAAAGAGGAAGAAGTTGAGTGCAGCAGAGTCACGATCCTCTCCACCAAATAGCTTGATCAGGAAAAAGGCGGGAACAAGGGCGGCCTCCCAAAAAAGAAACCAATGGAAGAAGTTGAGTGCCGTGAAGGCGCCGAAAAGCCCTGTAAATTGCAGGGAAATCAAAAAGAAATAGGTCTTCGACCTTTCACCTTGATCCCCCGATGCAAGCAAACAAATGGGAAACAGGATGGCCGTTAACAGGATTACCAGGAGACTCACCCCGTCCACGCCCACGAAATAATCCACCCCAATCAACGAAATCCATGAATGGCGCTCGACAAACTGGAGTCCTCCCGCCGGATCGAATTTGACCCAGACCATGAGAGTCAGGAAAAGTGAGAAAAAAGATCCAATAAAGGCGACCAAACGAATAACTCGGGGCTTCTCATCCGAGGTAAAGAGGATGAGTAAGGCAGCGATGGCCGGAGCAAAGGTGATAAGAGAAATCATCTGAGAATCCACCAAGACAAAAAGCCTAATACTACAGAGCCCGCAGCCACGATGCGAAGGTAGCCCGGCAAGAAACCGCTTTGCGGAAGAGTCGCTACAAAACCTCCGAATCTCAGCCAGCGACAAGTTCCGTCGAATCCAATGCGGTCAATCACGGCCTTGTCGCCACCACGCCATAAAAGATCGGCGATGCACTCGTAAAGAATCAGCGACAGAACTTTGGACAGGTTGAAGCAAACCTCGAAACCGGAGGCGATCATAGCCACAGCATTCCATAGCCTGCAAACACTGGCCGAGTACAACTCATCAAGATAAAACTTGTTTTCCATCGCGGAATATAGTTTGCCGAGGGGAGCGGAAAGTGGATCGGGAAGGTCGGCGGAAAGGCTTCGTCTGCCGTAGAACAAATAGCCGATTGCAATGCCGCCGAGAGAGACGACCCAACTTACGACTACGACAACACTGGGATGATCATCAACAACCGAGCCTCCCAGCGTGGGCAAGATGTCGCGAGACATGGAGAATGCGCCAAAGCCCAAGGCAAAGACAGCCAAGACCAACAGTGGCGCAACGATAAGCCCGGAACTTTCGTGCGGTTCGTGACCCTCACCTCGATAAGAACCTGCAAAAACGTAAAAACACTGTCGAGTCATATAGAACGCAGTAAGCAGGGAAGCCAAGGCGCACACCCAAAAGACTTCGGGAAAGTTGCCATAGGCATTAAGCAAGATTTCGTCCTTACTGAAATACCCGCTCGTAAAGGGAACCGCACACAAGGCAACGGTTCCGCAAAGGTAGGCAAGCGTCGTGGCGCGCATGACTGAAACCCCTCCCATTTTGCGGATGTCCTGTTCATCCCCACATCCATGGATGATGGAGCCGGCTCCTAGGAAAAGGAGAGCCTTGAAGAAGGCGTGCGTGAGCAAATGGAACATGCCGACGGCAACTCCACCCACGGCCAAACCAACCATCATCAAGCCGAGCTGACTAACGGTGGAAAATGCGAGAATGCGCTTTATGTCGTATTGACCTACGGCAACAAAGGCCGCGAAAAGAGCAGTCGCAGCTCCAGTCCATGCGACAATCTGAAGAACAGTCGCGTCGACCTCGAACAGAGGAAAAGCTCTCGCAACAAGAAAAACTCCCGCAGCCACCATAGTCGCCGCATGGATCAGCGCGGAAACAGGGGTCGGTCCTTCCATCGCATCAGGCAACCAGACATGCAGGGGCAATTGACCAGACTTACCAATTGCACCTACAAAGAGAAGCAAGCTGATTACACCCGCTGCGCTAAGTCCCGCGAAAAAACCAGACGAGGAAGACAGAATGGCAAGTTGGTTTACCTCCAGGATGCCATTGCCCCCATCGTGAAAGAGAAGAGTGCCCGTGGACTCCAACGCCCACAGCATCCCAAGAAGAAAACCCAGATCACCGATACGAGTGGTGATAAATGCCTTTTTACCGGCAGCGGCAGCACTTGGCTTGTGGAACCAGAAGGAAATCAGAAGGTAGGACGCAAGTCCTACGATTTCCCAGCACATAAAGGTGAGAAGCAGGCTGTTGGAAAGGACGAGTCCCAGCATTGCGGCAGCGAAAAGAGAAAGGTAGCAGAAGAACCTGGCGCAACGAGGATCGTTCTTCATGTAACTGCCGGAATAGATGAAGATGAGCAGGGCTACCAAGGTAATCATCGCCAGCATTGCCCCTCCGAGGGGATCGAGCAAAAAGCCGAAGTCAATTTCAAGACCGCCGACCTTCATCCAAGTGAAGTTCTCGAAGAATGCAGGTCGCGCAGGATCCCAGACCAACAAGAAAGCCTTGAAGGATGCGACCATGGAACCAAGCATGCCCGCAGTAGCTAGAAAGGCGGCGCTCCTACCACTCGAGGTAAACGAGCAAAGCAATGCTGCGGCCAACGGCAGAAGCGGAATCAAGCCAAGCCAAAGTAGAGTTCCCGTAGCGTCCTGAGGCATTGAGATTACTCCTTGAGCGCCTGAAGTTTCTCCAAGTCCACCGACTTGTAATGACGATAAACCACGATCACCAATGCCAGTCCCACGGCAACCTCGGCAGCTGCCACTGCGATGGCGAACACCGCGAAGAGCGGTCCCAGCATGGCATCCGGTTCGGGAGCGAAGCGCCAGAAGGCTATAAAGTTCAAGTTGGCCGCATTGAGCATAACTTCGATGCTGATCAAGACAATGATTGCATGCCGACGGGTGAGCGCCCCCGCCAACCCGATGCAAAAGAGAACGGCGGACAGTAAAAGGTAATGCTCCAAGGTAGGCATAAACTTATAACTTTTCCTTGTCGGAAGCTTGTTCCTCCGAAGATTCCTCTTCCCCATTCAAGGCAACCACAATCGCTCCGATCAAGGCTGCAGTGAGAAGCAAAGCGGTGACCTGCAGCGTTACAACGTAGGGATCCATCAATCGTTGACCCAGAATTTTCACGGAGGGTGTCAGCTCGGCTACGAGCGGACTTTCCGGAAGATTGGACTTGGTTATGACTGGATAGAGAACACCGAAGAACACGGCTAGCGTGATGAGGATTCCGCCGAACCATCCTGTAGACCCTAGCAACCTTTCACTGTCTCCCGTCACTTTTTGGGTGAGCATGATCGCAAAAAGCATGAGAATGCCGACGGCTCCTACATAGACCAAGACTTGTGCGGCAGCAACAAATTCAGCCAAAAGCAGTAGGAACAAACCTGCAAAGGCCGTAAAGACGAGCAGCAGAGAAAACACGGCGTGCACCAAGTTTCGGAGCCGAATCGCAAGGACGCCACCTACGACCGCTAGAGCCGACAAAGCATAAAAGGCAAAAGTCATTCTGCGTAACGATAAACTCGCCGAGAAATCGACTGGGGTTGATTGATGCGTTCCAGCAATTTCGCGAAACCGTATAGAACTATCAGACCCACGATCCAACCGACATACCAAGGAACATGATGGCAAAAGCCTGCGACAAATACGTTGAGGAGAGCCAAAGGCATCAGGAACTTCCAGGCAAAGCCCATCAACTGATCCACCCTGAGGCGAGGCAAAGTTCCTCGAATCCAAATCATCACGCCCATGAGCAAGAACATCTTGAGGAAAAGCCAAACGAAACCCGGAACCAGCAAGGCATTGGGATCGTCCGACCACCAAGGTGCGATGTTGGGACCATTCCATCCGCCAAGGAACAAGATGACGGCCAGGCACAAAATGGAAAAGGCCGCAACGTACTCGCCAAGGAAAAACAGAGCGAACTTGAAGCCACTGTACTCGGTAAGGTAACCGGCCACAATTTCGGATTCAGCCTCGGGAAGGTCGAAAGGAGAACGATTCGTCTCAGCCAAGGCGGCGATAAAGAAAATCAGGAAACCCGCAAAACCCCAAGGCGTGAAGACGTGCCACCCCAAAACCTGCCCTAGGATTCTGAGGCCCTCATTGCCGGAAGACATCCAGGCACCGACCGTCTGAGCTTCAACGATCGAGGTTGTCTCGAGAGATCCGACCATCATCGCCACAACCACACCGGAAAGAACCAAAGGAATCTCGTAGCTTACCATCTGGGCGACTGAGCGCATGCCGCCAAGAAGGGAGTACTTGTTGCGAGACGACCACCCCGCGACAAAAACCGCGAGGGTGTTTATGCCGGTCACAGCAAAGAAGAATAAGACTGCTGCATCCAGCGGAGCGGGAGTCATGTTTCGTCCGTAGGTCAAAAAAGTGAGCGACACCAAGGCAGGTATGATTATTAGCACGGGGGCGAGGAGATGAAAGAATCGATCCGCAACCCTTGGAACGATATCTTCCTTGGTAAGCATTTTGATGCCGTCTGCAATCGGCTGGAAGAGGCCGAAGGGCCCCACCCTATTGGGTCCAATCCTGTTCTGAATTCTCGCCAAGCCCTTTCTCTCAAGCCAAGTCGTAAAGGCAAAAAAGAGGGCGAATATCGAAACAAGGGGTACGGTGGAAAGAAGAATTCCCACGAACTGAGCAAGCCAAGGTTGCTCCCCAAGACTAGACTTCAGGAGGTCTGCAAGCTGAACCAGAAACTGATCGGGATTGTCAAACGTCATTCTTTGGGTGAGCGGTCTTCGGCTTCGGAAGAATTGGACGATTCGTTTGAATCTTCATTGCCATCCCCTTCATCGATTGCCGCTGGGGACGCTTCAGTCGGTTTCGGGGCACTGTCTTGATTTTCGGATTGGTCGACGGGAGATTCGCCGGAATCCTCGGAGAGAACAGGTTCTTCCTGTGCTTCAGGAGAACCGTCGGTCTCGCTCGCATCCTGAGAAGAAGATTCCCGTTGCTGTTCGGCAGCAGGCGCTTCAACGGATTTCTCCGCAACGGCTTCCTCGACTTTCTTCGGTGAATCGACTGAAGGCTGCGGTGAGGTTTCCGAGGGAGGAGAATCTACTGCTTTTTCTGGCTTTTCTGGATTCTCGGCAGGTTGCTTGACGCTTTCGGGCTGATCCTCCGATTCCTGTTCCTCTGCCTTGGCCTTTGCTTCGGCCTCCTTTTTGGCTTTGGCTGCGGCTGCCTTGGCTTCGCGGGCCTTCTTCTTGGCCTCCTCCTCAGCTTTCTTCGCCGCAAGGTTAGCATCTCGATCACGAGCCTCATCAGGATGAATGCTGTGGTAGTAGTCGTTGGACTTGAGCAATTGCTCGCGATTCACCAATAGACCGTCGAAGCGATCGGTATTGGAAAGCTCGAATTCATTGTCCATGACGATGGCGTCGAACGGGCAAGCCTCCACGCAAATCTGGCACCCCATGCAAACCGAAATATCAATGTCGAAAACCTTAGGCCTCTTGATGAACTTTCCGTTCTCGTCCAATTCCTTGACGATGTAGATGCAGGACGGCGGACATTCGCGCTCGCAAATCTGACAACCGACGCACCTCATGCCCTCGATGGAATCCTCGCCGTCATAGATCAGGAAGGGAAAGTTCCTGCTGAAGGGAGTGACCGTATTTCCCTCTTCAGGATACTGAACCGTGGCAAGCCTTTGCTTCCGACCTCGATCGAAATAGCTCATGGCAAAATTCCTCAGGGTAACCGTCATTCCCTTGAGTATGCCTTGTCCGAGAATCTTCATGTCATGTAATTAATAATTGCGGAATTGCATTCAGGTTAACGATCTACTTCTCCAAGCACGATATCAATACTGCCCAAGATTATGACCGCATCGGCAACCTTGTGACCCACGCAGAGATCCTTCAGGACGGTTAGGTTCACCAAGGATGGAGGACGCACCCGATAGCGATAGGGTTTGGGCGTACCATCACTGACGAGGTAGAAACCGAGCTCGCCCTTGGGGGACTCGATTCGACCATAGGTTTCACCCGCAGGCGGTTTGAAGGCACGAGGAGCTTTTTCGCTCATGATCGGTCCTTCGGGAATTTCTTTCAGGGCTTGATCGAGGATCTTTACGCTCTCCCTCATTTCCAGAAGTCGGAGCATGAAACGATCGTAACAATCGCCAAAATCTCCCAAGGGAACTCGAAAAGGAAACCGCTCGTAGATTCCATATCCATCCACCTTGCGAATGTCGTAGTTCACTCCACTGGCGCGAAGCATCGGGCCGGAAATTCCTGCGTTGACCGCAAGTTCCTTAGACAGGACACCTACGTGCTGGGTACGAGCAATCACGATTTCATTTTCGACCAGAAGCTTTTCATACTCGTCGAGAAAGGCAGGAAAGCGATCGACGGTTTGGCGGCACTGCTCCAACCAACCTGCAGGCAAGTCATGGCGTTGTCCGCCAAAGCGGAAGAAATTGCACATCATGCGTGCTCCACTAGCGCACTCGAACAAATCAAGAATTTTCTCACGCTCGCGAAAGGCATAAAGCAATGGAGTACCCAAGGCTCCTAGATCGTTGATAAAGAAGCCGATGAGAACCAAATGATTAACAATGCGAGTCAACTCAGCCATGATCACTCGAACGTACTCGGCCCTCTCGGGGACGTCCAAGTCGATCATTTTCTCACAAGTGAGGGCATAAGCCCAATTGTTTGTCATTGAGCAGAAGTAGTCCAACCTGTCCGTAAAGGGCATGGAACCGAGATAGCTCATATCCTCGGCCAGTTTCTCATGATTTCGATGCAAGTAGCCGAAGACTGGCTTCAGGTCCACGACCGTCTCGCCATCGAGCTTGACGTCCATCCTGAAAACCCCGTGCGTGCTGGGATGATGAGGACCCATCGATACTTCCAGCAAGCTGCCGTCGACTCCTTCACGATCGATTACCTCGTAACTTGGAGACTGGGCTTGAGCTTCAACAGCCAAACCTGCAACTGGACTTTCGACGCTCATGAAGCCTCGAGATGGTTTCGCGCTTTTTCAAGTACTTCCCCGTGCGGAGTAGGTTCGTACTCAAAGTCATCAGGCTCGACGTAGTCACGTCGCATGGGAAAATCCTCGAACTCCTCCCACATCAAAATCCTCCGAAGATCGGGATGACCAATAAAATCGACTCCGAAAAGATCAAAAACCTCTCTTTCCTGAAGCTCGGCGGAAACGAAGATGGGGGTGAGTGAGGTGGCTACGGGATTTTCACGATCCTCCAGAAGCTGCTTGAGAACAAAAGGTCCTTTCTTCTTTGAAATGGAATAAAAATGGTAGACGACCTCCATTCGCCCGGGCACAGGAATCTTTACGATTTCCTTCTTTCCTTCCTCGTTCTCACGTTTCTCCTTTTTCTCGGAGGGAAGATAATCCACACCGGTAACATTGCTCAGGAAGTCCAAGCCAAAGCCCGGCTCATCTCTTAGAAACTTGGCAACATCGGTCACGTCAGCCGGCTTTACTATGACGGCACCTGTGGACTCGTCCCATTCCGCGGAAGGAAAACGATCCAAGACAGGCTGAACATCCATTGGCTGCTCCATACGATTGGAAATTAAGCGTCTTCCTCGCAATTTGGATTCACCTTGGGAGGCTGCCAAACTTCGGGGTTATAAGGTGGCGACAAGTCTTTGCCGGTAAAGACGGGGACGGGATATTCTCTCTTTCCGCCATGATAGGCTGGATTATTTCCCGTATTACCCATCGTACGTTGTCCGCGAATGCCTTTCTGCAGAGTCATGAGAGATTGCAGGACTGCCTCAGGGCGAGGCGGACAGCCCGGAAGGTAAACATCCACGGGGATGTATCGATCAATGCCCTTGAGCACATTGTATCCCTGCTTGAAGGGACCACCTGATATGGCGCATGCCCCCATGGCGATGACGTACTTTGGCTCGGGCATCTGGTTGAAAATTCTTACAACTTGAGGAGCCATCTTCTTCGTAACCGTTCCGGAAACTATGAGCAGATCTGCCTGTCTTGGCGAAGGGCGAAAAACCTCGGCGCCGAAACGAGCGATATCAAATCGAGACGCAGCCGAACCAATCATCTCTATGGCGCAACAAGCCAATCCGAATTGCAGCGGCCATACGGACCCGCTTCTGGCCCAGTTGTAAAGCCAATCGACGGAAGAAAGGATAACCCCGGCTCGCTCCATCTCGCTGCGGGTCTTGTCATCAAGCTCAACGGACGCCGACAAGCCTTGGCCAACGGGGGGGGCTGCATCTTCAGAACCACTCATCTTATTTCCATGTCAGTACACCCTTGAGCCAAAGGTAAATCAAGCTTTCGGCGAGGATTAGAATGAATGCAGCCATGGCAAGGAAGCCGCCCAAGCTCATGTCCATGAAGGCGACGGCCCAAGGATAAAGAAAAACCACCTCCACGTCGAAAATGACGAAGGCCAATGCATAAACGTAATATTGGACCTTGAACTGAACCCAAGGATCTCCCTTGGATTCCAGACCGCACTCGAAAATCGATTCCTTTTCATCACCGGATTTCTTGGGTGCCAAAAATCCTGCAATCAGCAACGGCGCCAAGGCAAAGACAATCGCAATAACTGCCATGACCAGAACAAGAAGATAATCCTGAAATGGCGAAGCAGCTAAAAAAAGAAGTGATTGATCTAGAGTCAGGTGCATGAACCAATCAATTTCGATTACAGAGAAAAAGCACGGACAGCTTCATGGCAACTCGTGAAGATGCCAACAAAAAAACCCGCGAAGACTTGCATTCGATGTAACATCACTAGCAAAAACTTTTCAAATGAACGTAAGCCGGATAGGCGTGGAAGCAAACGAAGTCAAGAAGACTCAGGCAATGGGAAGTGAAGAATTTCGGTTTCAAGAAATGCAAAGAAAGAGACAATGATTAATCCACTTGCCCGAGGAGGGCAACTTCCGGCAAACTGAGAGACCTTGCCCGGGTGGCGGAATTGGTAGACGCACTGGACTTAGGATCCAGTGTCCGTAAGGACGTGCGGGTTCGAGTCCCGCCTCGGGCACCATAACAATTCATTGACGAAAAGCATCACCAAAAGGACCCTGCCAAAGGCCCAAGGCGATGGTGGCAAGCGTCAAGAGCAAGAACGTAAACTTCAGAAGCGCTCCCAATCGAAGTCCTTGCCAAACATCCGGAACGTTCTCTTCTTCATCCGAAAACTTGGGACGCGGATGAAATAGAACCTCACGAAGCCACCCGAAGTAATAATAAATGGAAATCGCAACTCCCACCACCATAATCGCCAAGGAAAGAAACAGTTCCGCCTGAAAGGCCACGAAGAAAAGAAGCAGCTTGGCGATAAATCCCGCAAATGGAGGAACACCCGCCAGAGAACAAACCCCGCAGGCAAGGACAAAGGCAAGAAACGGATGCTTTTCGCCTAATGCTTCAAAGTGCTTGAACTCATGCTCCGAGTCATCGGGCGGATCGACCAGACTCATGACTCCAAAGGTTGCGAAACTAGCAAGAAGGTAAACGAAAAGGTAAAAGAAAACAGCCCACACTGCTCGTTCCGGATATCCGCCGAAATGCATGGACGCAATGACCGCAACAAGCAAGTAACCCGCATGAGCTACTCCCGAGAGCCCAAGCAAACGCTTGAGATTCCTTTGGCTACAGGCTGCCAAGTTTCCGAAGAGGATGGTCAGGGAAGCCACGAAAGCCAACAGCGGTTCAAGAAAATCCGAGATTCCGACAAAGGGACCATTTACCAGATTGAGCAATACGAAGAAGCCGGCGGCCTTCGAGGAAACCGCAAGAAAGGCAACAACGGGCATGGGCGAACCGTGATACACGTCCGGCACCCAAATCTGGAAGGGAGCGGCTCCCACTTTGAAGGCAATTCCAGAGAGGATGAGGACTACGCCTGCCCTAAGGACAAAATTGTCGGGATTGGCTTCCAAGAAGTCTGCCAAATAGGCAAAGGAGAACGGATCGGCAAAATCGGCAACGGGCTTGCACCCCCAAGACTCGGGATTTGCAGAAACCCCATACAACAACACGATTCCAAAGAGGAGCAAGGATGAGCTCAACGCGCCGAAGACAAGGTACTTGAAACCTGCCTCGAGAGACTTGGCGCTTTCGCGACGAAACCCAACCAGCACGTACAAACAGATGGCCACAGTCTCCAAGGCAACGAACATCATGACGAAGTGACTACTCTGGACCAATAGCATCAAGCCCGCAGTCGCCAGCATGGAAAGGTGATGAAATTCTCCCGAGGGAAGCCTTTTGCGCCTAAGATAATTGTGAGCGATAACGGACACGAGAAGTGAGGCCAAAAGGAAAAAGCTCCGCATGATCTCGCCACGAAAGTTCTGTGAGAGCATGTCCGAAAACGTATCTCTAGCGATATAGTTTTCAGTGTGCAAAACCAGGTAATCGAGAAGATGGTATCCCAGCAGGAGCGCTTGGAATCCAATTGCAAGGTTCCCTGTCAGGGCAGAACCTGAAGTCGGCTTGCGGAATAAATCGACGAGCAGAAGCAAGACCGCTCCAACAGCAAGTGAGAGTTCAGGCCAAAGCTGCAGCCAGTCGTTGAACTCGACGAAATGCTTGAAGTCCTCGGGGTTATTCATCCGTAACCTCCCCTGTAGCTTGGGTATCAACCTTCGTGCCGTTTTCCTCGCTCGAAAGCTCCAAGTCGGCGCAACATGAAGGCAAAGCGAGGGACGAGATTGACTCGAAAGCCTCGAAGCGCTCGTTGATCTCGGCATCTATGCCCCTGGAAATGGACAGTGGCCACAAGCCAATAAGAAGAAGAGCGGAAACCAAAAAGCCTGCAGGCACCATTTCGGCGATCTTCAAATCGGCAACTGGGTTATCCTTCTCGAACTCCTCGAAGTCGGAAGTCTGCTTACCAAAGAAGACGTTTGCAATCGCTCGAAGACCAAAAACTGCGGAAAGAATAATTCCAAGGGCTCCCAAACCAAGGGCGAAACGGGTCTCGGGTCTCTCCCCAAGCGACATGAAGACACCGAATTCTCCCCAAAAATTCCCGAATCCCGGCAAACCTATAGTAGCAAGAACTGCAGCAACGAAAAAACAGGCTAGCAAGGGAGCCTTTGCAGCCAATCCTCCCATTTCGCCCATCTCCAATGTGCCGCACCTGCGATGGACGTAAGAAGACAGAAGAAACATGAGAGAAACGGAAAGCCCATGGGCCACCATCAGCATGACGGCGGAACCGGCGCCAAGGGCCGAACATGCCGCCACGCCAAGGAAACAGTATCCCATATGCATTACCGAACCATAGCCGACCATGCTCTTGAGGTTAGATTGAGCCAAGGTCACAAAACCGACAAAGAGGACGTTACCTAAGGCCAACCAAAGAAGGATTTCGCTCCACTCAATTGCACCTGCGGGAAGAAGCGGAACCGCAACCTGCACAAGACCGTAGAGACCGAATTTCTTGAGAACACCCGCATGGAGCATGGCCACCGATGTGGGTGCGGACGAGTATCCACGTGGAGCCCAAGTGTGAAAGGGAAACAAAGCGACCAGAATCCCAAATCCAAACAACAGGAGACCGAACACCTTGAACTGAATGGAATCGCTCAAGCCATACTCGACAAGAACCAAGGAAAGCGAGGGGAAATCAAACTTCTCTGCCTCAGCAAAGACATTCAGCGCAATAAGCCCGCCAAGAGTAACCAGAGCACCCAAGGTAAGGTAAATGGTTATCTCGAGGGATACTGTCCTTCGATCCCTGCCGCCCCAAAGGCCAATCATTATGAAAGTAGGCACAAGGGCAAACTCGTGAAAAAGAAAATAGAAAAACAAATCCACACTGGAAAAGAGTCCCATCAAGCCTGCTTGCATCAAGCTGAGCAGGGCCAAATAAAGCCTCAGTCGTTCCGCTCCGGAACAAATTGCCGCCAAACCAGCAGCCAAACCAACTAAACCCGCCATCACGAAAAGGGGTAGAGAAACGCCGTTTAGCCCGAGATGGAAATGAATGCCGAACTCGTGCAACCCAATTTGTTGATGAAGAATTTCAAATTGGTAGCCAGGAGCAGATCCGTGATCGAATTGGAAGTAGAGGAAAATTGAAGCAAGAAAAGGGACAGCAAAGGCTGCAAAACCAATTTTTTTCACCAAGTCCTCCGACTTCACGAACCCTGAGAAAAGAAAAACCGAAACGAAAGCCGGAACGAGCACAGAGGCTAAAAGGACAAATTGATCGAAGTTCATCTCACGAGTGGCTCATTGGCCAAACCAACCGGATGCGTAGGCAAGAAATCCAAGTACTCCCAGAAGAAACCAGAAGCCGTAAACGTTGAGGCGCCCCAGATAGAAAGTCTTACCAAGTAAAGAGAACAAACCCGCTACACCTGCGGTACCTCTTACCATGAGACCAGAAACAAAAAGTAGTTCGAAGGCTTCCGAAACTCGAGCAAACCTCTGCTGTATGGAATTTACGTAGAAGTTGTAAATGTCGTCGAAGAAAAGCTTGGAGGCACACAGACGGAAAAAACCCGGAACTCTTTCGGAGAGGGGATCCTCCTGACCCGTTTCGCAATAGAGCTTTCTAGCTCCAAGGGCACCTACCAACCAAGCGAAAGTCCCCAGGGCAATCATCCACATGTGATTCTGCATCTCATGGACCGCCTGCAAGTCTTCCCGAAAAGCCGCAAACAGGGCGTCGGGCCAAAGGAATTGATAACCTCCGACAACCGACAGAAAAGCAAGGATGGCCAAGGGCAGGGTCATCAAACTCGAGTTCTCTTGAGCCGACTCAGCTGCAGACGAACGAGGTTGTCCACAGAAGGCAACCAAGAAGAGCCGAAACATGTAGAGGGAGGTTAAGACCGCTCCAAGGTAAAGAAGGAAGAAGACAGGTGTGTTCAGGTTGTAAGCTCCCAAAAGAATGGCGTCCTTGCTGAAGTAACCCGACAAGAAGTTAACCCCTGAAATAGCCAGCACGCCTATCAAGAAGGTATGCGCCGTGATCGGCATTCTACGGCGTAAACCACCCATCTTGAAAATATCCTGTTCGTGATGCAGGGCGTGAATCACGGATCCTGCCCCAAGAAACAAAAGGGCTTTGAAGAAAGCATGCGTGCAAAGATGGAAGAGAGCGACTCCGTCGAGATTCAAGCCGAAGGCAGCGGTCATATACCCCAACTGCGACAATGTGGAATAGGCCAAGATCTTCTTGATGTCTCGCTGAACCAATGCGCAAAATCCTGCGTAAAGTCCCATGCCGGCTCCCAGCAGGGCAAGAAGAGCAAGGGCATCGGGAGTAAAGAGAAAATCAATGCGAGCCAAGAGGAATATGCCCGCAGCTACCATGGTTGCCGCATGGATGAGAGCGGAGACGGGAGTAGGTCCCGCCATCGCGTCAGGCAACCAGACCTGCAAGGGGAATTGAGCAGACTTCCCGATGAAGCCGCAAGCCAAGGCAAGGGCAATACCTGTCGAAGCGAGCCCCGGATCATTCGAAACTCGGTCGGACAACTCGACGAAACCGACGGTGTTGAACTTCCAGTAAGCCAAGGCTATTCCGATTAGGAAACCGAAGTCCCCCACCCTGTTTACGATGAACGCCTTCTTGGATGCTTCCCTTGCCTCCGCAGTGTCAAAATAATGGGCAATCAGCAGGTAGGAACTGAAGCCAACAAGCTCCCAAAACACGAAGAGCATGATCAAGTTGTCGGCAAGAGTAATGCCCAACATCGAGAACATGAACAAGGATAGTCCGCCAAAATAACGAGCCTTGCCAGGGTCATCAGACATGTAACCCAAGCTGAACACGTGAATGAGAAAACCAACGAAGGACACAACGAAGAGCAGGACCTTGGCCTCAGCGTCCAAAAGGAATCCCGCATGTACCTCAAGGTCCGCAATCCTAAGCCAAGTCATGCGCCCCTCAAGTTCATCGAGTTGAGCAGGTTGACTCTCCCCAAATATGGCAATGATCGAAAGCAACAGGATTCCACCTGCCGCTCCAACGGAAAGCAAGGAGGCGGTTCTTCCTGAATTCCTAAAGAAGAGAAGGATTGTTACTGCCGAAAACAAGGGCAGGAGCAGGAGTGCCGTGCAGGGAAAATCCACTCGATTAATTCCTCAGCAGGTTCAGGTGCTCGGCAAAAACGCTCTGCCTGTTCTTGTAGATTGCTACGAGAAGAGCTAAGCCGACTGCAACCTCGGCTGCGGCAACCGTCATGATAAAAAAAACGAAAAGACTGCCGTCCATGTTTCCGCTGTGACGAGAAAAGGCAACCAAGGCGACGTTCACTGCATTCAGCATCAACTCAAGGGACATTAGAACCAACAACAGGTTTCTTCTTAGGATGACACCCAGAAAACCGACCGAGAAAAGAAGGCAGGAAACGCAAACGTAATGCTGTACACCTATGGTTTCCACTTCTCAGGACTCCTCGACTTTGGATTCGACGGCAACTCGCAACTCATCTTCTTCGTCCTCGTCGGATCTTTTCTTACTGAGTACAATGACTCCCACCATAGCCGCCAACAAAAGGAAACCTGCAACTTGAAGGGGGAGCATGTACTTGGTAAGGAGTCCAAAACCAAAGCTCTTAACGCTCTTGGAGAAGAGAACTTGTTCACCTTTGGCCAGAGCTTCATTACCAACTGGATTCCAACCGAGGCCTGCTGCATTCGGGGAATCTACGAAACCGAGCATAAGGACGGTCAGCAAACCTATGCCAAGAAGAGACGCAATGCCAAAGGCAAGCGACTTGACGGACCACTTACTCCCCTTGCCGGCATCAGGTCCGACATCGAGCAACATGATGATAAAGAGGAACAAGACCATGATCGCCCCCGCGTATACCAAGACTTGTAGAACCGCTAAGAAGAAAGCCTCCAGCAAAGCAAAGAGGCAAGCCACGCCCAATAAAGACGAGATCATGAACATTGCAGCGTGAACGGTATTGCGACTTAGGATCACGGCGACCCCGCCCCCTACTGCGACTAGGGAGAAGACATAAAAAAGCACATCAACGGAACTCATGAAAAGCAGATCAGTGCGGATTTCCTTCCTCTTCGGCGTCTTTCTTCTTGTCCCACTTGAAATGCTTGTCGGGAAGCGTGCCGCCAAGTTCGTAGAGCCTCTCTTTGTCGTGAATCAGCTCTTCGCGACTGTATCCTGAAAGCGAAAACTTTTCTTGAAGAAAGATGGCCTCCTCCGGACAGACTTCCTCACAATAACCACAGTAAATGCATCGAAGCATATTGATCTCAAACTCTTCCGGAGCTTTCTCGACATGAGCGACTTCCTCGTCTTCCTCAGGAACTGAGCCAGGAGCAATCCGGATGGCCTTTGGGGGGCATACGAATTCGCACAACTGGCAGGAAACGCACTTCTCGCGACCATTCGGATCCTTTACCAAAGTAGGCACGCCACGATAACCGCGCGGAATGACGGGACGCGCATCAGGATATTGCAAAGTCACCTTCTCGCCAAAGAGGTTGGAGAGGGTGGTCTTCAAGCCACCGGCTATCTGCGGCAAGTAACTCCGCTCAGCCAGCGAGAGAGGTTTTCGTTGCAAAACTACGGTCTTGGTCATGGCTAAAAGGTTAGTCGAATCTCAAGGCCCAGCAGGTTGATCGATGATTGAAACGAGAATCACGTAAAACACCAAGTTCACCAAGGCCAAAGGAAGCAACTTCCCCCAACCGAGCTTCATCACTTGGTCGAAACGAAAACGCGGCAAAGTCCAGCGAATCCAAATGAAGAAGAAAATGATCAAAAAGACCTTAGCAAGAAACCAACCCACCCCGAGAATAGAACCCACCAAACCGGAAGGCCAAGGGTCTTCAATCCAAGGGAGAAAATGCCAACCCCCGAGAAAAAGAGTGGTGAAGATCGCCGAACCAATGACGACGTGAGCGTACTCGGCAACGAAAAATATGCCGAATTTGAAACTGCCGTACTCGGTATGAAATCCCCCAACAAGATCAGTCTCGGATTCAGGCATGTCGAATGGCAAGCGGTTGGTCTCGGCAAAGAGGGCAATCAAGAAAATAAAAGCGGAAAGAGGTTGAACGAACAAGAGCCATGCAGTCTCTTTTTGAGAGTTAACAATTGTGACGAGGCTCAAACTGCTTTCAGAATTACCAGGCGCATTGACCCAAAGAAAGACCGGAAGCAACGAAAGGCCCATGGCGAGCTCATAAGAAATCATCTGGGCCGAAGAACGGATACCGCCAAGAAAGGGGTACTTACTGTTGGACGACCAACCTGCCAACACAATCCCGTAGACGCCAAGAGAAGAAACTGCAAAGACGAAAAGAATCCCAAGGTCGACGTTTGCCAAGATCAAGGGAACCGTCTTGCCGTCAGCGCCTTGAAATTCCCCGAAAGGCAGGACGGTCATAGTAGTGAGGGCGGGAACGAGGGCGACCAAAGGGGCGAAGTAATAGTAAAACTTGTTAACGTGTCCGGGAACTATTTCCTCCTTGAAGAGGAATTTCAAACCATCCGCCAAAGGCTGAAAAATACCAAGGTTTCGAAGAAATGGCCCCAAGAAGGGAATGGCTCCCACAATAGGCAAAACTGTTCGATTAGGCCCGACTCGCCCCTGCATCCAAGCACAAACCTTGCGCTCAGCAAGGACCGTATATCCCGCAATCGTCATTACTGCACCTATGAGTAACAAGGAGTAAAGAACCTTGAGAGCAAGCATCTGGATGGTTTGAGGATCCATGGAAGGTTCAACTAGCGAGCAGCCGCCTTTCGTTTGCGTTGCCTATCAGGAGTGGGGGTAAAGTGAAGGGCTTTGGCTTCGACATACGGGAGGTCCGCCAACTTGCCGGGATCGAGCTGTATTCCCTCTTCACCCACGTCACCTAAGGTTATACCACTGAGGCAAGAAGCCCTAAGCTTGCTTATAAGAGACCAAAGGGAATCAGGTTCGGGTGACAAATCGGGCTCTCCGGACAAATCAGAAAGAATTCGATTCAGGAGAAAGCTTTCGGAGGATAGCCCTGAAGGTGCAGGAACAGCGCTCTCGAACTTCTGGAGACGGAATCCACGGTTAATAAAGGTTCCGCATTTCTCGAACACGCTCAAACCGGGCAAAATAACTTCAGCCAGGTTAGATGTAGAGTTTTCTTCAATTCCAAGGAAAATCACCTTGCAACCCTCAAGTTGCTCCTGAGACACACCCAAGCTGATGATATCCTCGTTAACCACAAGCAGAGCTTTATAGTCTCCCTTGGCCAAATGCCTGCCAAGGAGCTTCAAGTTATCGGCAGGATATTTCGAGATCAGTCCAGTGGCGAGCGCTCCACGAAGGTTTGGCGTTCTGTCTGCGGAAAGAAGGAGTCCGTCATCCTCATCAAAATGGCCAGGAACATATACTCTAGCTTTAAGATGACTCGCCAAGGAACGAAGGAGAAACTGCTCTTCCACGGTAGAACGGCAGGAACCGACAACTCCGACCTTTCCACCTTGCAGGAGATTGAAAACCTCAGCCAAGGCGCTTTCACGGCTTGCTTCTTCATTATTGATGCGAAAGGAAAGAACCCGATTCTCTGCGACAATCTCCTTGTGAAGCTCGCGACCGCTGTCGGGCATCCAAGTATCGTTCACATGATCGTTCCTTCTTGGGGTAATCCTGTAAATTCTTCCCTCCCGGCTTGAAACGATCGTATTGCATCCTGCGCTGCTCTCGGTGCAAATCCCTTGGGTTTCCTTAAGGAACCAAACGCGCATCTTGAATCGAAAGTCTGAACTGGTCAGGGCGCCGACCGGACACAAGTCCACGGTATTGAGAGAATAATTGTTGGCAAGCTCCTTTCCGGGATAGCAAGCAAGGGTCGAGTAACTGCCGCGATCAATAAAGCCCAGAACATCGTCGTTGGCCACTTCCTGACAAAACCGTATGCATCGGGAGCAAAGTATGCATCTTTCGTCGTCGAGGGTTACGCGTGGTCCAAGTCGAGTTCGCTTGGGCTTGACGTTTTTTCGCTCCACATAGCGACTGTAACCACGGCCATAGTCCATCGCGAACTCTTGCAGTCGACATTCTCCTGCCTGATCGCAGATCGGGCAATCAAGCGGATGGTTTACGAGCAAGAACTCCATGATGCCTTCTCTGCATTCATTGGCCATGTCGGAATCCGTCTTGACGTGCATCCCCGGAGCAACGTTTGTTCCGCAACCGATTACAGGCTTGGGAATCCAGCCTATCTTCTGGCTCCCGTCTTCATCAAGAACAGGTTCCCCCGTAGTCCGATCTCGCAGAGGCATCCCCATCTCGACCAGACACATCCTGCAATTTCCCGCCACGCTCAACTTCGGGTGATAGCAATAATGAGGGACTTCCTTACCATGCAAGGCAGCGGCTTCGACTAGGTTGATGCCTGCAGGAACCTCCACCTCACGATCGTTCAGGACGATCTTAAGCGTTTCGGATTTGTCGTTCTTGCTCACTTGAAAGGAAGGCTATATGAGTCTAAGTCGTGAAGGTCCGTCTGACTCATCTTCAGGAACAGGCTGATCAGTCTTGGCTACGAATTCGTCTCTGAACTTGGCTACGAAACTCTGGGTTGGCCAAGCTGCAGCCTCACCAAAAGCGCAGATCGTACGTCCCTCGATCTGGTTTGCAACAGAGAGGAGAAGCTCGGAATCTTCCTCACGAGCACCGCCTGAGCACATCCTGCCCGATATCTTGCGCATCCACAGGGAGCCTTCCCGACAAGGAGTGCACTGGCCACAAGACTCATGAGCGTAGAAGGCATTGATGTTGGCCAATGCCTCGACGATGTCCACGCTGTCGTCCATTACGATAATTCCGCCCGAACCCGACATGCTGCCCACGGCCATTGGCGAGTCGAAGTCCAACGGGATGTCATTGATGCCCCAGTCGAACTCCGTGCCATCCTTTAGCGTTCCCTTAAAGCGCTCGTCGGCTCGAAGGACCTTTGCCGAGGAACCTCCGGGGATGACCGCCTTCAGCCTACGCCCCGGAAGAAGGCCACCGCATACGTCGTAAATGATTTCACCCAAGGTAAGGGTTCCGCACTCGAACTCGTAATAACCCGGCTTCTGGACTTGGCCGGATACACACCAGATTCGAGTACCGGTGTTGTTGGGCATTCCAATTTTTGAAAACCGGTCTCCGCCCATCTCCATGATATGCCTGACATTGCAAAGAGTCTCGACGTTGTTAACGATTGTAGGACATTGATAAACTCCTAGAACTGCGGGAAAGTAGGGGGGCTTGATCCGTGGGTTGGGCCGCTTGCCTTCAAGAGATTCGATCAAGCCCGTCTCTTCGCCGCAAATGTAAGCGCCGGCACCGCGATGAACCACAATCTCGCAGGAAAAACCTGAGCCCAGTACGTCTTTACCACAAAACTTCTTCTTCTTCGCCTCCAGGATTGCTCGTTCCAGAATTCGTGCTCCCTCGAAAAACTCAGCCCTAATGTAAATAAAAGCCAATTTGGCCTGAATGGCGTAAGCGGAGATCATCATCCCTTCGATAAGCTGATGGGGGTCCTTATAGATAATCTGTCTATCCTTGAACGTGCCGGGCTCGGATTCGTCGGCATTGCAAATCAAGTAGATCGGTTTTCCTGACTTGCGATCCAAGAACTTCCACTTCATCCCAGTGGGAAATCCGGCACCTCCACGACCACGAATTCCAGACTTCAGAACTTCTTCGCAGACCTGCTCAGGCTTCTTCTTGATCACCTTCCTAAGTGTCTTGTAGCCACCATACTGCACGTAACAGGCCAAATCGTTCGAATAGCCCTTTCGATCGGCATGTTCCAAAATCAATCTTCTTTCCTTGGGTGCAGGCATGGCGTTATTTTTTGGAAGAAGCCTTTTTTCGGGAACTTTTCTTTGCGGGAACCTTGCGAGCGGTACTCCTAGGCTTAGGTAATGCATCCTCGTAACTGAGGAAGTCGCCGGCTGAATCCAATTTACCCTGTTTCAATTGATCGGCAAATTGATCGGCCGACTCACCCTGGATATCCTCGTAGGTCTTTTCACCGACAATCACGACTGGGCCTTTACCGCAATCGGCAAGGCACTCCATGAACTCGAGGGAAAACTCGCCATCGTCGGAAACCTGGCCTTCCTTAACCCCAAGCTTGTCCTCAAGGACTCGACAGGTACGGTAGGATCCCCTCAGGGCGCAAGGGAGGGTTCGGCAAACCCGCACATGCGTCTTTCCCCATGGCTTCCGGCGGAGCATTGGGTAAAAGGTGATCAACTCGTAAACGTTGATGGGCTCGAGATCGAGCCTTGAGGCAATCCACTCCATGGCCTCATCGGAAATGAAGCCCAATTCCTCTTGAACCAAATGAATAACCATCAGTACCGCGCTTCTCTTCTCCGGATAACGCGGAACCAAATCATCTATCCTTGAGAGAGTTTGCTTTGAAAGTTCCATAATCGACCAGACTCGCTAACGATCGCACTCTCCCATCACGAAATCTAGGCTACCCAAAATAACCGTTATGTCGGAAAGCATATGTCCGGGGACCATCTTCTCCAAGATGCTCAGGTTGCAGAAGCTTGGACCACGAATCTTCAACCTAAATGGCACACCGCCTCCTTTTGAAATAACAAAAAAGCCAAGAATCCCCTTGGGGTTTTCAGCCTCAAAGTAAACCTCACCGGGAGGAACTTGAGGACCTTCGGTCACAATCATGAAATTCTGGATGAGTTCCTCCATACTGGTAAGGACTTTTTCCTTGGGCGGAGGAAAGACCTTCTTGGCGTCCTCGGCATACCAAGGACCATCCGGAAAGGACTTCGTCACCTGTTTGATGATTCTGATGCTTTGCCGAATCTCCTCCAACCGAACCAAGTAGCGGTCATAGCAATCCCCTTTGCTTCCAATCGGCACGTCGAAGTCATAATTCTCGTAACCCAAATAAGGCTTGTCCTTCCGAAGATCCAAATCCACGCCGGATGCTCGAAGGTTGGGACCGGTGATACCCCAAGCGAGAGCATCCTCTTTACCAATGACTCCGAGACCATCGGTACGATCGAGAAAAATTCGGTTGCGGGTCAACAAGGTTTCCACCTGCTCGATGGCCTTGGGCAATCCGTCGCAGAATTTCATGACACGTCCGAGCCAACCATCGGGAACATCCCTAGCCACTCCACCTATCCTTGTGTAGGAGGTAGTGAAGCGGGCTCCGGTCAATTCCTCGAATAAGGTGTAGAGCTTCTCTCGCTCCGTAAAGGTATACATGAACGGCGTCCAGGCCCCGGCATCCATTCCGAAAACACCCATGCCCAACAAATGACTTGAGATTCGAGCCAATTCGGAAACGACGACGCGAATCGCCCGGCAACGCTCGGGCACCTCAAGTTCAAGGAGCTTTTCAACAGCAAGGACATAGGCGACGTTGTTAGCAAGCGGAGCAATGTAATCGAGCCTGTCCGTATATGGCACGAACTGGTTGTAAGTCATGTTCTCGGCGATTTTCTCGTCGCCTCGATGCAAGTACCCCAAGACCGGCTCACATTTGGTGATTACGTCGCCGTCCAGTTCCATCATCAAGCGAAGCACACCATGAGTGGTCGGATGAGAAGGGCCAACGTTGAGCGACATGCGTTCGCCCGACATGCCGCGAACCGCCTCTGAACCCCTCGCAGCAACGTCGCCGACGGAAATCTCCGCACTGGTAGTTTCGCTCATGACGGTTTCTCTAGCTCCTCAGTCCAACTTTCGTCCTTTGCCCGGGGTTCCGCCTCGCTTACGCGACCATGCGGAGGAGAAACGAAGGGACCGCCCATCATTGGAGCCGGTTCTACGGAAGCTTGCGTGACTTCCGCAACGTCTTCCGCAGGCAAGGGAACCTCAATCCCCGCCAACGGAAAGTCTTTCCTAAGGGGATGATAGGGATAGGAATCCCACATCAGGATTCGCTTGAGATTTCCATGCCCGGAAAAACAAATTCCGAACATATCGAAAATTTCCCTCTCATGCCAATCGGCGGCAGGATAAATTTCTGAAATACTGGGAACCTCGGGTGATTCGTCGTCCAGACATTGACAGCAAACACGAAGGTAATTTCTACGAACCAGAGAGTAGAAATGATAGACCGTGGAAAAACGAGGCGTAACGTCCAAGCCCCAGTCCACTCCAGTTGCATCCACAAGCATTTCAAAACCCTCCTCGTCTCTAAGAGATTCGGCAAAACCAACGAGATTCTCGGAAGGACAGCTAAAGGAAAGGCAATCAAATGTTTCCCTTGGAGAAAGATAGGGATAACGTTCTGCCAAACCCTCTGCGTCTGCCTCGTCCATCCGAATGCGATCAGGTAGCGGCGTCCACGGGAGCGCCTCGAAGATTCCGAACGGAAGTTTCCCCGCCTATCTTATCCTGAAGCTTCATCATTGCGTCCAACAAAGCCTCTGGTCGAGGCGGACAACCGCTAACGTAAACGTCCACGGGCAAAATCGTGTCGACACCCTGCAAGACTGCGTAAGATCGATACATCCCTCCGGTTGAGGCGCAGGCACCCATGGCCACGACCCACTTCGGTTCCGCCATCTGGTCGTAAATCCTTCGGACTACCTCGGCCATCTTGTAAGTTACGGTACCTGCTACGATCATACAGTCGGATTGACGAGGCGAAAACCTCATCACCTCCATGCCAAAGCGGGAAATGTCGAAACGAGAAGCTGCGGTAGCCATCAACTCGATTGCGCAACAGGCCAAACCCATGGGCATCGGCCAAACCGAATATTGCCTGATCCAGTTGATCACGGCATCAGCGCGTGTGACGACAAGGTCGCCTTCAATCTTGCTGTTGTAAGAGATTTCGCCAGTGGTCATGAAGCTCCGATGGTAAGGCTGTAAAAATATGGACACGGGGTCGAAACGGCAAACCCCAAAAAATAAATTAGTGGGATGAATTAGAAGCGGATCAAAAACTAATCAAACCCGAAATCCTTTACGCGTTGACTCCGAGGAGGAGAACCAACATTTTCTGAAGCTCCCTTGCGTCGGAGAGGTGACAGAGTGGCCGATTGTGCAGCATTGGAAATGCTGTGTACCGCAAGGTACCGCGGGTTCGAATCCCGCCCTCTCCGCCATTCAAAGGTGAGGAAACAAATCAGCTCTCGCAAATAAACACCTTGGCCCCACCCTGAAAACGGGCATCCGCCATATCAAGAACCGCAGGAGCGGAAACACTTTCACCACCAGCGGCAGAACCAGCCTGCCCCGAAACCAGGACGGCCACCTTGCCGTAAAGGTTGATGGTTGAGCCGTCTTGGGGTGAATTCACTTCGCCGGCATTCAGCCAACGGCGAAGCTGCATCTGGTTCCATTGCGAGTAAGGCTCGCGGGCTCCCAGCAAGTTCTCGGCGAAACGAATAGATGCAGTCTTCCAGAGACTGTTGGCCAATTCAGGAGATTCGCTTATGACTTTCTGCATGGACTCGGTGGTCAGCCAGAGTGCGGAAACCGAGGTGTCGGCCACGACGTTTGCAGTTCTCTTGACGCCGGCCAAGACAGCCATCTCACCAATCACGGCGCCACGGCCCATGATGTCCACAACGACGTCTCCAATGGAAACCTTCACGCTGCCGCGAGTAATGACGATCATTCCGTCGCCCTCTCCGCCTTGCTCCATGATGCGTTCGCCCGCAGCATAGGTTTTCTGTTGGGAGAGATCGACGATCTTTGAAATTACACTGTCGGCAAGTCCCTTTACCCAAGTTACTTCGCGAAGAACTTCCTCAGGCGTGGGCAACCTCAACTCAATTGAGCTGTGCATGATGTTCTTCATCCGTTCTTCGACGTCGAGGAGCAGACGTTCGGACTCGTCCGCCTCGAGGGAACCAGCCTTGC
Source organism: uncultured Puniceicoccaceae bacterium (assembly GCA_964576585.1). Taxonomy (GTDB): domain Bacteria; phylum Verrucomicrobiota; class Verrucomicrobiia; order Opitutales; family Seribacteraceae. The sequence continues at coordinate 39,563 of CAZNWO010000012.1, forward strand.
GAAGCTTCTTGATCGTGTTTCGCTCGTGATTAAGGACTGAACGGATGGCATCCTTGGTCTCGATCCCGACGGTAACCTCGGGGTACTCTTCGTGCATATCGCGAAGGTAATTCAGACCCCGCAAGCGGTTCTGGCGAATCTCGTTCTTAATCAAGTTTGCCGCCTCAGCGACTTTCTTGGGATCTCCACTTTCGTCAAGATCGGAGACAAAACCATCCACCATCTTGGCGACGTCCTGCTGGGCCACAACGAAGGCCTTTGCCGAATCGTAACTGACCGTGAGCCGATCCACGAACATTCCCTTGAGGACCGGAACATCCTTAAGAGCCTCCAGCAGTTTAGGAATACCGCAAACCTTGTCCAGATAGTCGCGATCGGTCAAGGGTACCTTGCCCTGAAGATCAAGGAACTCACTGAGGTTGTTGTCCAACCCCGCTACACCCTGAGCACTGAGAAGTCCCTCCCTGAACTGTGCCCAATAACTACTGCGTTCTTTCTCAAGCAAACGCCTCCTGACTTCCGCCATAGTATCCATCTCGGCAAGTTCATCCGAGCTTAAAGGATAGGCGACTGGCTCGGGCAAGTGCTTGCGAACCTCACCCCAGTTTGCCCCGCCCAGAAATCGATCGTCCTTAAGTAGATCCATCTCCTGTTCACAACCCTTGGCAATGTTGCCGGAAGCATTGGAGAACATTAATTTTTTAACGGCGGGAAGCTTGGTCAGACCAAGGCCATTCACGAGGAGCTTAACAGTAACAGCGTTCACCAGAAGCGTAAGCAAAACGATTCCCGAAATAAGAAAGAGGAATTGGTCTCGCACTCTGGTGCTAACGCCAATCAAGGAGGCCTTGGCAACAGCACCCGAACCTTCGCCAAAGATCATTACGATCTTGTCTCCCGAAGCCAAATCCTCGCGAAGCTTCATGGCGTCGGCAGAACTTTTGGGGCCGAGGTCTTTTTCGGCGGTGGAATGATCTTGGGCAATGCCCACAATTTCACCGTTGTGAACGACAGGAGTGGCGTGAGT
>CAZNWO010000013.1:0-22077 GCA_964576585.1 uncultured Puniceicoccaceae bacterium
AGGAAGGGATAACGCCCGGGCTCCTTCGGCGCCGTGAAATCCAGTTCAACCTTTTGGTTGGCGTTCACCAAAGGAGTGGACCATATGACCTTGTCGGTCGCCGGCACGAAATGCTTGGCGAAGGCATCGGCATCCTGAGCCATTTGGTCGGCCAATGAACCCACCTCTTCAGCAGAACCGGGCTTCACGATGACGAGGTTGTGAATCTGGATATCCGGGTTGTCGAAAGTCAGCTTCACCTTGGCTCCGGCGGGGAGACGAAACTCCGAGGGTGAAAAAGCCAGTTGGTTCGGCACGGCAGTGATGCGAACTTCGCCCTCGCTCAGCCCATGCTCCTTTTCGTAAGCAACAGCCAAGGCCTTGAGGGAAGTTTCGTCCTTAGACATTTCTAGGTCGTCAAAAGCTTGGCCCAAGGGATCGAACAAATAAACCGGAGCATAGCCTCTCGCTCCCCTGCCTTTGACGTATTTCGCATCGATCCGGTTCACGCCGGCACGCAAGTCCACCTGCACGTTCCAGTCGGAACTCCACCAGTTGGCGGATGAGATTACGGGGACACCGTTGAGAAATACCTTCACGTAACTATGGCGAATGGAGAGAATGGCTCGCTTGGCGTTTGAGGAACGTACGAAGGTGCGCATCGAACCGAAGGATCCCGCTCGACTGTCGATTTGATGGACTCGTTCGGGAGCCTCGCCTTCCTTCAGAAACCAATGGGTCAACTTCCCCGACTGCGGCTTTTCCAAGACGGGAATCTCGGGGCCCTGACCCGACTTCACCCCATGACTAGAGTCCTCCAGAATGGTCTGTAAAGAGCGATCACCTTCCACCTTCACTTGCCCCAGCAGGGAAGCATAGGCAGGGTCTTTGCGTTGCAAATGAGAGACCACGTGAATGACCTCAGTCCTCACCCGTTTGTGTGAGTCCTTGGCCATTTTCTTGAGCAAGGCCAATGGATTCTCGAGCTTGTCGGCTTGAAAACGGATCAAATGGGTGGCGGCAGCTCGAATGCGGGCATCAGAAGAATCCAAGAGCTTTTTCAAGAGGCTCTTGCGCACCTCTCCCTGATCCTGCAAGATCCACAGAGCCTCCAAGACCGACTCGTCCATATCGACGGTCTTCAACCACCGATCAAGGATCTGAACAATGCCTGTAGTATGCCTTAGCTTGCGACGAGCATGATCACGAACCAAATCCTGAGGATGCCTGAGCAAATCGAGCAGTTCGCTTGTAGAGGCTCCCTCGATTTTGGGCCACTCCTTAAGCACTGGTTTACCCTTGTAAGTAATTCGCCAAATTCGACCACACTGAGGATCCCAACGCGGATCGCGCATCGAGTTCTGGGCATGACCAATGATACGGGAACAAAAATCGGAAACGTACATTGCCCCATCGAGACCGAAGGCAATGTCCACGGGACGGAAAAGCTGATTGGGAGATGACAGAATGTCCAGACGGTCACTGGCCTTATAATATGCCCCTTCCGCCTTGTGTTTTGAAATGGACACAAAGCATTTGCGAAGCAAGACGGCCGAAGCCATGCCTTGTTGGTACTCGTCGGGAAAATTCGGACTGGATATGACTGCTGCAGCCGACCCTTTTCCATAGGCCACACTGATTGCTCGACGAAAAGGATGGTAGACGCCGAAAGGGGTCCAGGGAATCGCATGACTGTCCTGCACGAAACCGTCGCCATACATTTGAAACAAGTTCCCCCAACGATCCCAAGTGATCTTCCATGGATTCGGGGTCAAGGTTTGGTATTCACGCTCGATGGTGCCTTTGCGGAGGTCGAAGCGATAGGTAGTGGCATCGACTCCTCGGGTGACACCATGCGGAGTCTCTAGTTGAGAACGGTGAAAAACCCCGTCGCAAAACATGACGTTTCCCATGGGTCCCATCGCGATCATTCCACCATGGTGAGCATCCGTGACGTCGATGCCTCGCAAGATTTCCCGTCGCAGGTCGGCTTTGCCGTCACCAGTGGTATCCTTCATGAATACGAGACGAGGTTGATGGGAAATAATCACGCCGTCCTTGTAGAAGGCCAAACCGTCGGGAACATTTAGTTGATCGGCGAAAATTGTGGATTTGTCTGCCTTGCCATCGCGGTCGGTGTCTTCCAAAACGATGATCTTGTCATGCGGAACGTCACCTGGGACGGTGCTAGGGAAAGAGGGCATGGTGACGACCCAAAGACGTCCACGAGCATCGAAGGCGATCTGTTCGGGATTCCGTAGCTCGGGAAACTCCTGCTCCGAGGCGAACAGATTTACCTCATAGCCATCGGCCACCCGAAAGGACTTCAGCATCTCGCCCGGGGAAGGCAAGGTCACAGGTTTCCTTTTGACCAGAGGCTCCAAGGTCAAGGGAGTGGCATCGAAGGCAAGGTTCGCGTCCTTGCATATGGCATGAGACACGGCATCGGCTTGAGCAGCCAGAGCATGGTAGCGAGGCATGTCGGCATTGTATTCATTGGCACGACCACGGACACCGAAGTAGAGCACCGTGTTGACTGGTCGAACAATGGTCGCCACGTAACCCGCCTTGCGAGACACCGCCTTGGCCACCTCCGCAACCCGAGTTGGATTAAGTTTGGAATGTGCAGCCTCTCCCAATAGCTCTCGAGCCAAATGGGCAACGATCCATTGGTAGCCCAAACCGTTCATATGAATGCCGTTGTCGGTCAACGGTTGGTCATGACGAGCATAGGCTTCCTTGCTTGGCGTATAGAGATCGACAAACCTCACCTTTCGGGTAGCGGCCACTTGAGCCATGACCTCGACGTATTCCCTAATTTCCTCGTTTCGCTTTTGAGGATCAGGATAGTGGGGGTGATCCAGGTCTTCCGTGGCAATGGGGGAAAGTAGGATAACTTCAGCATCTGGGTGCCGCCTGTCGATTTCCTTAAGGTAGCCCGTTACATCGGTCTTGAACTTGGACAAACCTTTCGAGCCCGCAAAGGATTCGTTCAGTCCGAACCCAAGGATCACCACCTTTGCGGACCATTGCTCGAGCAGCTTCTTTAGGTGGTTGACGTAACGCTCGGGTCGCAAACGGTAACCCACCTCGTCTCCCGTCCAAGCCAAACTGCGAAACTCAAGGTCTTTGCCGGCATGGGCCAATTGCAGCGATGCTTCAAAGCGGCCGTCTTCCTGCAGTCGCTCGATGAAGGAATTCCCATAAAGCAGAATTCGATCTCCCTTCTCTAGCTCCAACTTGGCCAGCAAGCCGGATGAAAGAAGAATGAAGGCTACAAAAAAACCAAACCCCGAGAAGGCAGTTTTCATTCAGTAGGAAAAAGCGAAAGCCTACTTGCCAGTCTTGCGGATCTCGGAAATCTTTACGGGCCGTCCCTTCTTAGCGGAAAAGTCTGCGGCAAAGATGATTTCGTGCGAAAGGACCGCTTCGTCCAGACTGGTGTGAGGCATCTCCTTGCCCTTGTTCATGGCATCGAAGAAAGCCTCGAACTGAGTTTGATAGGGGTGATCGGCAACGTCCCCCGAGTCCACCAACTTCATGGAGAGCTCGCTCCACTTGGTCTTGTCCGAACCCAAGTCCTCGCTGTGCAGCTTGTTGTCGAGCAAGCTTCCCTTGCTTCCCACGAGATGGGTGTGGAAGTAGTAGGGCTGCAGGCAATCCAGAACCGATGCCGTCTTTCCCACGCGACCGTCCTTGAACTTCATGATGGTCACCGTGGTGGTCGGGTATTCGTACTTCTTGAAGTACTTGTGCTGCGACTGGGTTGCGTAACTGGTCACTTCCGTAACCTCTCCCTCCATGCAGCCTCGCAAGGCGTCCAAGGCATGGCAACCTGCGGAGAGAAGACTGCTGCCGCCCGCGCTCCTCTTGACGTTCCATCGATACTGGCCGTACCAAGGGCCGACTCCATGATAGTAGTCGATTTCCCCGTAGTGGATGGAACCAAGCAAGCCCTTGTCGATGATGGCCTTGGTGGACTGAAACTGGTTGGAAAACCATGCCTCGAAGCAGACGCATGTCCCCACGCCCGCCTTCTTGGCTGCCTTTTGTATGGCGTAGACGTCTTTCAATGAAAGGGCCAAGGGCTTCTCGACAATCAAGTGCTTGCCCGCCTCAGCTGCGGCAATGGCTTGGCGAGCGTGTTGATAGGGATAGCTGCAGACGTCCACGACGTTCACGTTTTCGTCCGCCAACAGCTTCTTGACGTCACGGTACGGGGTTATGTCCGAACCATATTGTTCCTTCAGGGCGCCGGCATCCAGAGGACGGGAGGAATAAATGGCAACAACCTCCGCATCGGGACAGGCGTTGATGGCGTCGATGTGGGCGGTGGCTGCCCATCCGTAACCGATGATACCTACGTTGTACTTGGCCATGATGAAATCCTTGTTGTTTGAAATTTTTGAGGTTGGCGTGTTCGTCAGAAGACGAAACGATGAAAGCCACAGCGTTTAACCCGAATGCAAAAGCCGCAAGACAAAACAGGCAACTCCGGCACCATTGCCCCTCCCAGAATCCTCGTCCTCGGAGCCCATCCCGACGATGCCGAATACCATGCGGGCGGTCTCCTCGCTCGGTATCGAAAGGAAATGGACGCCACGATCAGGATCATATCGCTGACCGATGGCGCCGCCGGTCACCATGAACGTTCTCCCGAGGAGCTTCGCGAGCTTAGGCAGGAGGAGTCGACGAATGCGGGAAAAGTGATCGGGGCCGAGTACCTCAACTGGGACTTGCCCGACGCCCAATTGGAACCAACCCTCGAGAACCGCATGAGAGTGATAGGCGAGATCCGATCCTTCCGTCCCGACCTCGTCCTGACCCATCGCCTGTGCGACTACCACCCCGACCACAGGGCAACCGCTCAACTGGTTCAGGACGCTTCCTACCTCGTCACCGTGCCAAACGTTCTGCCTACGGTTCCTCCCCTCTTCGACGATCCCGTCATTCTCTACATGACAGATCTCTTCACTAGGCCCACCCCCCTTCGTCCGGACCTCATCCTGAGCGTCGACGAACAGCTCGACGAGATAATCGGCATGCTCGCCTGCCACAGGACGCAAGTCTTCGAGTGGCTGCCATTCGAGGGCGGACTGCTGGACGACGTGCCCGAAGACGAAGCCGGCAAACTCGACTGGCTAAAAGCCTGGTTTCACGATCAAGTTGCCCGGCGCTCCGACTTCTTCCGCGATGCCTTGATCGCTGCCTACGGCGACGAACGCGGTCGAGCCATCACATTCTGCGAAGCCTACGAGGTGAGCGAGTACGGTTCCCCGATGGATGAGGAAAAACGAAAATTTCTCTGGTCATTCTAGGTTCAACCCGAATCCAAAACAGAAAGTAACTTGCGGTCAAAACCTAGAGGGAAATTAGGTTGCCAAGGGAAAACGCGAGTGAAAGGCTCCTGAAATGAAGACCCACCTGAATTTGTTAATCACAACCTTGATCATGGCTTTACTCGGAAGCGGGTGCAACGAAGGATGGGAACTGGACTATGGAGACCCCGAAGCCCAGTTCCTGCAGGAAGACCTCGCCAAGAAGGGAAAAGCATTCGTGGGGAAAAAGATCACCGTCAAGGGTACAGTGGAAAAAGTTGACGTCAGCGATCCCGAGTCGGCATGGGTTCACCTGTCAGGCGGAACCAAATGTAACTTGGGCGAATTCAAGGCAATGGCCGAACAATACAAGGCGGGAGAAGTCGTCTTTATCGACGGCATCCTTAAGCGTTGCGATGCAAACGACACCCTTCTGGAACCCGCCATCGGGCGAGACCCGACAGCTCCGTTCACGCCCATTGAATAAAGACTTAACCTTCAGCCTTGGCCTCGAGGGCTTCCCATTCTTCGTAGGCTTGAAGGATTTGCTTTTCTAGGTCAGCGAGCCGGTCTGCATCCTTGGCAGGGTCGTTCGAGGTATCCTTATAGTATTCAGGCGAATTGAGGTTGGCGGCGAGTTGGTCGCGCTCGGACTCCAGTTTCTCGATGAGAGCAGGTAGGGTCTTGAGAGCTTCGCGCTCCTTGTTAAGAAGGTTTTTTCTCTTTTGCTTTTTTGGAGAAGGCACATCCGACTTGCTTGAGGCTTGCGGAATGGAAGACTGCTTGACGAGTTTGGACTTAGAGGATTGGCGAGCCTCGTAATCTGCGAGCCATTGGTCGCAGCCTCCTGCGTATTCGGTGACCTGGCCGGAACCGTTGAGGGCGTAGGTAGCGGTCGCGACGTTATTGAGGAAGGCTCGGTCGTGTGAGACGATGAGGAGGGTGCCGTCGAAGGCGTGAAGGCGTTCCTCGAGGAGTTCGATTGTCTCGACGTCGAGGTCGTTGGTTGGTTCGTCGAGAACAAGCAGATTGGCGGGCTGCAGAAAGAGACGGGCAAGAAGCAGGCGAGCGCGTTCCCCGCCGGAAAGCTTGCGGATGGGAGCTCGAGCGGTTTCGGGCGTGAAGAGAAAATCCTTAAGGTAGGAAAGGATGTGACGGTTGCTTCCATTGACTTGCACGACGTCCCCGTTCGGCGATACGTTTTCTGCCACCGTGACGGTTTCGTCCAGTTGCGCACGGTGCTGATCAAAGTAGGCGACTTCCAACTTGGTGCCATGCTTTACGGTACCGGAGTCCGGTTCCAGACGCTTGAGGAGGAGTTGGAGAAAAGTAGTTTTCCCGGAACCATTGAGGCCCACGACGCCAATCCTGTCGCCGCGCCAGATGGTGGTAGTAAAGTCTTCCACGATTGGGACCTTTCCCCAAGAATAGCCGACCTTGTGAACGGCGATAACCTTGCGACCCGAAAGTTGACCATCGGAGGCGTCGAGGTTTGCGAGGGATTGTTGCTCGCGGCGTTGGGCCCGTTCCCGACGCAACTTGATGAGGGCACGCACACGACCCTCGTTGCGAGTCCGCCGAGCTTGAATGCCTTTGCGAATCCAGATCTCCTCCTCAGCGAGCTTTTTGTCGAAGGCGGCATTCTGCTTGGCTTCGGCATCGAGTACGGCGGCTCGGCGTTCGAGAAACTTGTCGTAACCGCAAGTCCAAGAGGTGAGGCGACCCCGGTCGAGGTCAAGGATGCGGTTGGCAACGGCCCGGATGAAGGCGCGATCGTGAGATACGAAGAGTGCGGCCAAGTCGGCCTTGCTTAGAAAGTCCTCCAGCCAGCGGATTCCGGGAAGGTCGAGGTGGTTGGTGGGTTCGTCCAGGAGCAAGAGGTTTGGTTCCGTGACGAGAGCCTTCGCCAGGAGAGCCCGGCTTTTGTTGCCACCGGAGAGCTGGTTAAAGACGTCGTCGGGCCTCAATCCCACGCGATCGATGGCGGTGGTCGCCCTGCGCTCCAGCGTCCAACCGCCGGAACGATCGAGACGGTCCTGAAGAACATCCAGCTTCTCGACAAGGGAAGAATCGTCCGGGCTATCGGCCAACTGCTCGGCTATGAGGTTGTATTCGGCAAGATCTCGGGCTTCATCCCCCAAGGCCCCAAGGGTAAGGTCGAGCAAAGTGCCTGAAAGGTCGGCGGGAATTTCCTGGTCGAGTTTGGCGACCCGGTAATCAGGAGCCTTTTCCATTTCGCCTTCGTCGGGAACCACTTCTCCCGAGAGAATTCGCAACAAGGTGCTCTTGCCCTCACCATTTCTCCCAAGCAGGCAGATACGTTCTCCACGCTCGATGGAGAGGTTTACGTCATCCAGCAAAAGAGGGCCGCCAAAGGAAACGGCAAGGTTCCTGTAACTGATCAGTGCCAAGCTTGCGGAAGATAGGGAAATGCGGCAAGAAGTCCAACCAGTTTGGGAACAGAAGCTGGGGAAATATTTTAAATCCGCACAAAAAGACTTGGCATCCAATCGTTCTCCAAGACAGAATCAATGTCTACCAATGTTTGATATCCTAGCCGAAGCAAACGCCTCAACTTGTGGAGGAAGCCACTTGACCCGGAGAGAAATGCTGCAAGTGGGCGCCCTTTCCGCAGTGGGTCTTTCCTTGCCTCAATTGCTCGCCGCCGAGGAACGCAACGCCGTGCGACCCGGGCACAAAGACAAAGCCTGCATAATGATCTTCAATCTAGGCGCTCCCAGTCACGTCGACCTCTGGGACATGAAACCGGACGCGCCTTCCGAGATCCGCGGTCCTTTCAAACCCATACGCACGAAATCACCCGACATCGACATATCCGAGATTCTGCCGATGCACGCAAAGATCGCCGACAAGTTTTCATTGGTTAGATCGGTACACCATGGAGGTGCGGCCGTGCACGACGCGGGTTGGCAGATCATGCAGACGGGACGTCGGTTTTCAGGTGGCGTGCAAACGCCTCATCCCGGTTCAGTGGCGAGTTATCTTCTGGGACGAAAAACCGACCTTCCTCCATTCGTGGTTCTCCCCGAGTTGATGGGGCGCGGCGGAGGGAATCTCCCCAACGGGCAAGCCGGAGGGTTCCTGGGCAAGGCTCACGACCCGTTCGCACTTATGGCGGATCCATCGAAAAAGGATTTCAAGGTCCCCGACTTGCTTCCTCCGGATCAAATCGGCGCCGCCCGCCTATCTCGGAGACGCAGCATGCGCAAGATCGTCGATCAAACGGTCAAGAATTTCGAGGCCAGCGAGGATGCCCGACTCCTCAACGAAAATTTCCACGCGGCCTTTCGGATGATGACGAGCAAGCAGGCCCGATCCGCCTTCGACCTTTCACAGGAAAAAGATTCCGTGCGCAAACGCTACGGCATGAACCGACTGGGCCAATGTTGCTTGTTGGCACGGAGGTTGATCGAGAATGGCGTACGATTGGTTACCGTAAACAGTTTCCTGACCGTGTTCGACCAACTCTCTTGGGACATTCATGGCTCCAAACCTTTCATTTCCGTCCAGCAAATGAAGGATCAAGTCGCCCCGATGTACGACCAAGGATACAGCGCGTTGATCGAAGACCTTGACGAGCGAGGTCTTCTCGGCGACACCCTCGTGACTACCCTCGCGGAGTTCGGTCGCACGCCAAAGGTAAACCCTGCAGGCGGACGTGACCACTGGCCGCAATGCTTTACCGTTTCCTTTGCGGGTGGTGGAGTCAAGGGTGGGCAAGCAGTAGGAAAGAGCGATCCAATCGGTGGTTTCCCGGCAGAACGCCCGATTGAACCCGGCGACGTCGTGGCCACCATATTCCACAGCCTCGGCTTAGATCCTCAGGCATTGCTGCCGGGACCATCCGGACGGCCCTTCCCCTTGGTCGATTTCGGCAAGGAGCCCATCAAAGAATTGTTCTGATGAGAACTTTTCTCTGCATGGCCACAGCCTTCGTCACATTGATTGCCAATGGTGAAGGTGGCAAAAAATCATGGAGTTTTCGACATGACGTTCTCCCCATCATCTCGAAGGCAGGTTGCAACACCGGCGGATGCCACGGAGCCTTGGCGGGAAAGGGAGAATTCAGGTTAAGTCTCGATGGTTACGACCCCGTCACTGATCATTACAACATCACTAGAGAAACACGCGGTCGCCGCATCGAGTTCGCCGAACCCGCGAAAAGCCTCTTCTTGATCAAGCCGACTTCCGCAGTCCGGCACAAAGGCGGAAAGGTGATTCACGAAGAATCTCCGGATTACCGAATCCTGACGGAATGGATTCAGCAGGGTGCCCCGGGGCCGACTCAAAATGATCCCGTTCTCGAACGTCTGGAAATTTCACCCGCCCAGTCCTTGCTCCAAAAGGACGACAAAATCCAATTGCAGGTAAAGGCATTTTTCAGCGACGGCAATTCCAAGGACGTGACCCCTTGGGTTCGCTATCGCTCGACCGACGCCACGGTGGCCGAAGTCGACGCCAAGACCGGAAAGGTTTCCGTCATCGGGTATGGAGAAGGAGCCGTCGCCGCTTGGTACTCCAGTCAAATCGTGATCGCCCGCATCACCTCGCCTTGGCCGAACAAGATACAGGAAAGGGATTCCGCAAAGTATTCCAAACGAAACCTGATTGACGAAAAAGTAAACGAACAGCTACAACGATTAAATCTGAAACCGTCCGAGCAATGCACGGACTCGGAGTTCATACGACGGGTCTTCATTGACGTAATTGGAACCCTGCCCACGCCGGAAGAAACAAACGCCTTCCTAGCCAACCCGGCCACGGACAAGCGAGACGACCTAGTCGACAAACTTCTGAATCGTCCCGAATTCGTCGATTACTGGACCTACCGTTGGTCGGACCTCTTTCTGATCAATGGGAAAAAGCTCCGCCCGAAGGCAATCAAAGCCTACTACACTTGGCTTCGCGAGCAAATCGGTAAGAACGCTCCTTGGAACGAATTAGTTCGAGAAGTCGTGACTGCAAAAGGAGAAAGCCTGCAGAACGGCGCCACGAATTTCTACGCCGTCCACCAAGAACCCGAAACAATGGCTGAAAACGTCAGTCAAGCTTTCATGAGCCTTTCAATTGGTTGCGCAAAATGCCACAACCACCCATTGGAGAAATGGACCAACGACCAGTATTACTCGTTTGCCAACCTTTTCGCCAGAGTACGAGCCAAGGGTTGGGGAGGCGAGGCACGCGACGGGGATGGCGTTCGAACCTTGTTCGTGAAAATGAAAGGAGACCTCATTCAGCCCCGAACAGGCAAGCCACAGCCACCTGCTCCACTGGATGCCGAGCCCATACCGTCTGATTCATCCGAAGATCGCAGAGAAATCCTGGCCGACTGGCTCACCTCTCGGGAAAACCCCTACTTCACACGATCCATTGCTAATCGTGTCTGGGCGAACTTCTTCGGTCAAGGCATCGTGAATCCGGTGGACGACCTCCGAATCTCAAACCCGGCTTCAAACGAACCTTTGCTAAATGCCATATCCCAGTTTCTGGTCGAACAAGACTACGACCTGAAGTCCCTCATGCGACTGATCTTAAAAAGTGAGACCTATCGACGAAGCAGCGTACCCTTGCCTGAGAACAAGTATGACGACCGCCATTTTTCTAGATATTATCCACGTCGGATGATGGCCGAGGTGCTGCACGACGCCATAGCCCAAGTTACTGAAGTTTCTGCAAAATTCAGCGACCTCCTCCTCTTCGACGGAAGCACCAAAAAGACCGAATTCTACCCCGAAGGCACACGAGCTCTACAGCTTTACGATTCGGCAGTCAGCTCATACTTTCTGAAAACATTTGGACGGAACGAACGAGAAATCACCTGCGAATGCGAACGTTCCAACAAACCGAGCATGGTGCAGGTACTTCACCTATCGAACGGTGACACGTTGAACCAAAAACTACGCGGGGACAAAAGCTGCGTGGCAGAACTTCTACCGCTAAAGGACACCGAGCTAATCGACAGGGCTTACTTGGCCTGCCTCTCTCGCTACCCGACGGCAGAAGAGAGAAAACGTTTGGCTGCAGTATTTGCAGAAACACCAAAAGAGCATAGGCGCTCTACCGTAGAGGATCTCTTCTGGGCACTGATGACCAGTCGCGAATTCCTCTTTCAGCATTAGGGTGATGAAAGTACTCTCGGCCATATTGATTCTTACGACTGCTCTTTCCTCTCTTGTGGCGAAGGTTGATTTTCATAAAGACGTGGCGCCAATACTTCGGGAATACTGCGCCGGTTGCCACAACGAGGTAGATTTTGAAGGAGAATTTTCGGTGGAAACCTACAAGTCGCTTGTGAAAGGCGGGGAAAACGGTCGCGGCATTCTTCAGGGTAAGGCCAACGAATCCCTCCTCTTGCAAGTCCTGACCAAAAAGAAAAAACCTTACATGCCCCCAAGGAAGAAACCGCAGCCCTCGGCAAAGCAAATCGAAATCTTGAGAAATTGGATTAACGAAGGCGCCGAAGGTCCTGCAACTGACGTCTCAATTCTCTCCACCTTGATCGTACCAAAGGTCGCGCGGGCCAAGGGTTCAGCAAGACCTATAACTGCTATTAAAGTTTCACCAGATGGATTGCCTGCGATAGGGAGGTATGGCGAGATAGAGCTCGGAAAGCGGCAGTTAAAAGGAAACTTGGGCAAGGTGAATGCTCTCGCCTTTTCGAACGACGGCAAATTGCTGGCTGCTGCATCGGGCGTAACGGGCCTGAGAGGAACGGCAGTCCTATGGAACCCCGAGAACGGCAAACGATTACGCGAGTTCGGCAAAAGCCATCGCGATATTCTTTACGACGTCGCCATTTCGCCAAACGCAAACCTTCTCGCCACAGCGAGCTACGATCGAATGATCAAGCTTTGGGACAGAAAAGACGGGAAACTCGTTCGAACCTTAAGCGGTCACAATGGAGCCGTTCACGACATCGCATTCAGCCCCGACGGCACCGTTCTAGCTAGTGCGGGCGGCGATTCCTCCATCAAGCTCTGGCAAGTCTCAACCGGACAACGGCTAGATACTTTTGGCCAACCCACGGGCGAACAATTCAACGTCGCCTTCACACCCGATGGGCGTCATATCGTGGCTGCCGGAGCGGACAAGCAGATTCGGCTGTGGAAGTGGGTGAGCAAGGTGAACCCGGAAATCAATCCGTTGGTCCGGGTTCGTTTTGCCCATGAGGATGAAATCACCCGTCTTGCCATTAGCAGAGATGGGAAAACCTTAGTTTCCGCTTCCGCTGACAAAACCGTGAAGACATGGTCTTTGCCGAACTTGGATTCCATGCAGGTCTTCGCGAACCAATCCGACGTAGTCGCGGCCCTTGCCCTTTCTCCCGATGGTCGAACCCTGCACGTCGGTCGCATGGACGGTTCCCGGGAAATCTTTTCGATCAAGCAAAGGAACGCCCATAAAAAAATCGTTCAGGAAGAAGAGACCAAGCCAACCCCCAGGCCAAACGGAGCCATTGCCACAATCGAAAAAATCTCCGAAAGGGAACCCAACGACACACCCAAGGCAGCGGAGTTGATCAAAGTTCCAGCTATTATTTCCGGCGTGATCCATGACTTGGACGGTGAAGGTCCAGAAGTCGACTTGTTCAGATTCGCCGCTAAAAAAGGAGAACAATGGGTAATTGAAACAAATGCCTCCCGAAGCAAGTCTCCGCTCGATTCGAAAGTAGAAATCCTCGACACCAGTGGAAACGTGATTGAGCGGACAAGGCTTCAGGCCGTCCGCGAAACCTGGCTGACCTTCCGCGGCAGAAACTCGACCTCCTCCAACGACTTTCGCCTATTCAAGTGGGATGAGATGTCACTCAATCAATTGCTATACGTCAACGGGGAGGTCGTGAAACTCTGGCACTATCCAAGGGGACCCGACAGCGGTTATATCGTCTATCCTGGAACAGGTAGTCGCCAAGGGTATTTTGACACTACGCCCTTGGCTCATCCACTGGGCCAACCCGCCTACATAGTAGAACCCATTGTAAAAGGGATGGAACCAAAACCCAATGGATTACCTACCTTTCCAATTTACTATGAGAACGACGACGAAAGCAAACAACGCTTCGGCAAGGACTCCAAGCTAACGTTCACAGCCACCAAGGACGACGAATATATCGTGCGGGTGTCAGACGTGCGAGGCATGCAAGGCAAGGACTTCAAGTATAGCTTAACAATAAGACGTCGGAATCCTAACTTCAGGGTTAGTCTCGGAGGTTTTGGAGATGGAGTACCAAAGGGATCCGGACGGGAGTTTCTTGTATTTGCCAAGCGTTTAGACGACTATCAAGGCCCCATTCGAGTGGATGTCACGCAAGTTCCAAGTGGCTTTAAAGTAACGACCCCTTTGTTAATAGAGGCAGGTCAAATCCGCGCCTACGGCGCCGTGTATGCAGATAAAAATGCAACATCCAAAAAAGAAAATTGGGCCAAGGTCACTGCTTCCGCGACAATTGGGGGCAAGGAAGTGTCACATCAGGTAAACAATCTGGGCGGTCTCAAACCTCTTGAAAAACCGAAAATCTCTGTGAGAGTCCTTCCTTCTAATGGTGAACTGCCCCCAAACATCTCTTTAGAGAAACCGCTGCAACTCACCATCTCTCCGGGAGAAACCATCTCCGCGAAGGTCCAAGTCGAGCGAAATGGCTTCAAAGGTCAAGTCGCCCTTGGTAATCACGATTCCGGACGCAACCTGCCTCATGGAGTCTACGTAGACAATATTGGCCTGAATGGTCTTCTAATTGTCGAGGGACAAAATGAACGTGAATTCTTCATCACCTGCGACAAGTGGGTACCGGAGACCACACGTCTTTTCCACATCAAGGCCTCCCCGGAAAAAGGTTTGACCACCCCACCCATACTACTCCACGTACGCAAAAAGTTGGCTTCAAAGTAATTTTTTCCTCACTGCAACAATCACTCTCAATTGGCTTGATAAAAATGAAATGATCGGGAACTTGGCCAAAACCATTGTACTTCCAAGAACTAATTCCATAATCCCAACTTTAACAGTACCAAGTCACAAAATACTATGCTCGCCCCCTCTCGCCGCAGCTTCCTTAAGTCTTCCGCTCTCGCCTTTCCTGCCTTGGCTTTGCAAAAGGGATTAGCCAAGAAAAGCTCTCCCAACGAACGAATCCGAGCGGGCATGATCGGAGCAGGTGGTCGGGCCGCACGGCTCAACCGCATCTTCGCTGCACATCCGGAGGTGGAAATCGCCGCCATCGCAGACGTTGATCTCCGCAGACTCCGACCCGTGGCAAGCTTGGTGGAAAAGATGCAGGGCAAAAAGCCCAGGACGATGCAGGACTTTCGACCGATAATCGACGACCCGAGCATAGACGTCCTCTGCGTCGGCACTCCCGATCACTGGCACGCCATCCCCACAATTCTCGGTTGCCAGGCAGGCAAGGACGTCTACGTCGAAAAGCCGGACGGTCACAATATCGTTGAGGGTCGACGCATGGTCGCTGCCATGCGCAAGCACAAGCGCATCGTGCAGATGGGCTCTCAACACCGCTCCACCGCACGATTGCAGACGGCCATGCAGTTCTGTCGAGAAGGCGGCGTGGGGCGTTGTCTCTTCGCAAAGGCATGGGAAAGCGCCCGTCAGGGAAGCATCGGTCGTCCGAGAAACGGGAACCCTCCCAAGGAAGTGAACTATGACCTCTGGCTCGGCCCCGCTCCCAAACGTCCCTTCAATCCGAATCGCTTTCACGGACGCTGGCGATGGTTTTACGACTACGGCACGGGGGACCTTGGCAACGACGGCGTCCATCGCATCGACATGGCCTTCGCGATGCTGAACTCCTGTCTCGAATGGGAAAAGGCTCCTCAGCTTAACCACCCCGCCACCATCCATGCCGCGGGAGGCAAGTGGTACTTTGACGACGACCAGGAATTCCCCGATACCATGCAGGTGACCTACCGCTACAACTCTCCCACCCCGCGCATCCTGACCTACGAACTAAAGATTTGGGCACCCTACCGCCAAATGGGCGAAACCGAAGGTGCCGTGGTCTACGGCGACAAAGCCCAACTCATCATCGGGAACGGTGGCTGGAAAGCAATTGAACGAGGAGGCAAGGTCATCGCCCAAGAAGGCGGTACTTCCGACGCCACTCCCCACGTCGCCAACTTCATCGACTGCGTACGCTCACGCAAACACCCTAACTGCGATCTCGAAACCGTCGGCCACCGGGCCTCGGTCCTCTGCCATGCCGGCA
The DNA here is from genome assembly GCA_964576585.1 of uncultured Puniceicoccaceae bacterium. GTDB lineage: Bacteria > Verrucomicrobiota > Verrucomicrobiia > Opitutales > Seribacteraceae. The sequence continues at coordinate 15,538 of CAZNWO010000013.1, forward strand.
ACGTCTCCGCCCGGCTTGACCGCTCCCTGCGCCTCGACCCTAAAACGGAAACCTTCCTCGGCGATGAAGAGGCAAACGCCCTCCGAGGGCGCTCCGAATGGCGAGCTCCATACATTCTTCCCAAGGTATGAGTTTCACCCAAGTAATCTTTCTGATTATAGGAACGACTCTGACATGGTCGGGTTTTGCAAAAAATTCCAAGAAGAAAGAAACACATTGGGCTTTTCAGACCGTAGTTCTTCCCAAGCCCCCGCAGATGACGAAGGAGGAAGGGTCTCGGAACCCGATAGAGCGATTCATCTTCACCGGATTCGAGACCAAAGGTCTAAAACCGAACCCCGACACCAGGCGGGAGCATCTCTTGCGACATCGGCATCTCAACCTGATCGGGATAGATCACAAAAAACAACCTCCTTCCACCAAGGTCTGGACCAAAGGCCGACGGGAATGGACCGTGTCGCCAAGTTAGTCAAAAAGCTCTGACCCAACCATTTCAACCTCAAGAAAAGACCATCCATGAAACGCCGAACCTTTCTCAAGACATCGAGTTCCGCAACCTTGCTTGCCGGAGCACCCGCGATCACGCGTGGACGAAACCTTAACTCCTTAATCCAACTTGCAGCAGTCGGCACGGAAGCCAGAGGCTGGTCAGACGTAAGCGCAATGGCCAGCCATGCCAAAGCCAAGTACGTTGCATTCTGCGACGTGGACCTCGCCCGCACCGCCAAAGCACGTAAGCTTAACCCAGACGCGCCTATTTTCCAAGACTACCGCAAGATGCTTTCCAAGGTTGGCGACAAGGTGGACGCCGTCACCGTGGGCATCCCCGACCACATGCACGCCCGGGTGAGCTTGGACGCCATGCGACGGGGCAAACACGTATTCTGCCAGAAGCCCCTCACTCACACGGTTTGGGAGGCACGACAGATGCGGTTGGAGGCAGCCAAGTCCGAAGTCATCACTCGCATGGGCAATCAAATCCATTCCCATGGTTTTTATCGGACTGCAGTGCAACTGATACAAGCCGCAGCCATTGGAAAGGTACAAAGAGTTCACTCTTGGATCGGAGCCACGGGACATGGGAAATCCGGTCACATCTCGCGACCGCCCACTGATCCCGTTCCCGAAACATTGGATTGGGATTTATGGCTTGGAGTCGCCCCGGAACGCCCCTACGTCAAGGGCCGAGTCTATCACCCTTGGGGCTGGCGAGATTGGCAGGACTTTGGGAACGGGGCCTTGGGTGATTTCGGGTGCCATGTCCTCGACCCCGTCTTCACAGCGCTGAGCATTGACAAAGCCCCCACCGAAATCAAGTGCTCCGACCACACGGGCATGAACGACGAGGTCTGGCCCGCCCAGAATGTTGTCGAATACAAGTTCCCGGGCACAAAGCATACGGAAAAAGAACTCCCCATCACTTGGTACGACGGCAACAGGTTACCTCGCGATCGAGGCAGGCACCTACCCCGCACCGAAGCGCTGCCGAGTGGCGGCTCTTTATTCATCGGCTCCGAAGGATCGCTCGTACTACCCCACGTCGGCGCACCCAAGCTTTATCCCGAGGAAAAGTTTGCCTCCTACTCCTACCGACCTGCCGAAGGCCTCAACCACTTTCACGGCTGGCTCGACGGCATCCTCTCCACCAAGCAACCCTCCGACGGATTCGACTACGCCGGCCCCCTTACCGAGGCCGTCCTGCTCGGCAACATCGCCGTCCGCCACAAGGGCAATCACCTTCGCTGGCAGGCGGAACCCATGAAGCTTTCCGGCCCAACCGGCGACCTCTCCGCCTTCCTAACCCGCAAATACCGCAAGGGCTGGGAAATCAAGGCTACAACGTAAAAAGGAATAATACCATGAAGCTCAAGTTGATCTTCCTGCTGCTGCCGGCATTAGCCGAAGGTTTGTTAGCTGCGACGCATGTCTCTAGAAGTCCTGCAAATCGTCTTACCTATCTGGATGAAGTCGATCCCTTTCATCCTCATCGCGAATTCCCCAAGCTCACGACTCCCCAATGGGTCGGAGAACAAGGAGTCGAAGCAGTGGTAACGTTTGGCATCGACGACATGCGAGGACCGGAACGTTACGAGACATTCCTCAGACCAATGTTAGAAAGGCTAAAGAAAATTGACGGCAGAGCTCCCGTAAGCATTTTCACAAATTCCTTCAATCCTGATCATCCGCAGGCAAAAATATGGATTAAGGAAGGATTGTCGATCGAGGTTCACACCCTAACGCATCCCTGCCCGCTTCTCCAGCAGGGCAACTTCAGGCGAGCCACGGAGGTCGTCCAGGGAGGACTCGACCTGCTGGCAAGAATCCCCGGCAATCATCCCGTCGCGTACAGGATGCCATGCTGCGACTCGATGAACAGCTCAAGCCCAAGATTCTTCGCAGAAATCTTCAACAGGACAACGAGCAAGGGTAACTACCTGCAAATCGACTCCTCGGTCTTTAACGTCTTCACTCCAAGGGACAAGTCCCTTCCTCGACACCTAGTCGTGGATCCAGACGGCAAGGAAAGGTTCGGTAAGTATCTGGAGAAGATCAAGTCCTACGCCGGCACCATTGAGGATTACCCTTACCCCTATGTGATAAACAAGCTCTGCTGGGAATTCCCCTGCACCGTTCCGAGTGACTGGGAAGCCCAAAACCTGATGGGCAACAAGAATCCTAAAATGCTGGAAGACTGGAAAAGAGCCTTGGATGCCACCGTGCTCAAGCAAGGCGTGATGAACTTCTGCTTCCATCCGCACGGCTGGAGCAGCTCCGAGCAATTCGTCGACTTCATAAGTTATTCGGAAGAAAAATATGGAAAAAAGGTAAAGTTCCTGAACTTCAAGGAATGCCTCGACAGGTTAAACGAAAACCTGCTGCAGGGAAATGCTCTGCGCGATAAATCCGGTGCAGACAACGGGGTGCGCATCCTGGATCTGAACAACGACGGATTCATGGACGTGGTGGTTGGCAACAAAACCACCCGAAGGTCGATGGTCTGGCAGCCGAAGACAAAGAAATGGCAGGAGCACAAGCTTCCCTTTTCCATTCTGACAAAGAATTCCAAGGCCTCAGAAAAAGCGAACTTCGGAGTGCTCAAGAAGGATCAGTTTGCGACTGCCGTATTGCCTAGGCCAACCGATGAAAAACCCGGAGGAAATCCGGAAGTAGAAGTATGGCACTTCAGCGACAGCGGTTGGAAGGTGAACCGATCTTCACTGAATGCCGCGGCTTCCCTGGGAAACGTCATCTTGAGGGATGTCGACGGAGACCAAGCTTGCGAACTCCTGACTCAAAAACAAATCTTCAGGTTCAAGGCCAAGGAGGGACTCTGGGAAAAACTTACTCATGGCTTTCCGGAAAACCTCTTGAGGAACGAGGCAATGCGATTCATCGACTTGAATAAAGACGGGCTCGAAGACATCGTGTACTCGGGCCCCGACAGGTGGGGAGTCTACCTTTGGACAAAGACACCGAACCCTGGCTTGGGGTGGAAGGAAGGCTGGGGATACACGGTGAGGAAAGGTGAGCGCAATTCCCCAAACGCAATCCCCATGATTTCAAGAGGTGGTGAACATCCAAACAATGGCGCGTGGTTTCACAACGATCACCTCTGGGTCCAGAACGAGGACACGGCCAAACTTCCAAACGTGGTGGACAGGCGATCCTTCAAGAAGTTGCTGGCTTTTAAAGTTGCCGAGGCAAAATCCCCGGAGGAATCATTGAAATGCCTGAAGCCGAGAGAAGGATTCGTAGCGGAACTGGTGGCGGCAGAACCCTTGGTCCTAGACCCCGTTGCCTTCGACTGGGGTGCTGATGGAAAGCTATGGGTTGCCGAGATGGGAGATTATCCCCTAGGTCTCGACGGCAAGGGTAAACCAGGTGGAGTGGTTAGGTTTCTCGAGGACACCAATAACGACGGAAGGTATGACAAATCGACAGTCTTTCTCTCGGGGCTGAAGTTTCCTACCGGGGTAATGGCTTGGAGCAAAGGAGTACTGGTTAGCGCAGCTCCCGAAATAATTTATGCCGAAGATACGAATGGTGACGGCAAGGCTGACTTGCGGAAAGTTCTCTTCTCAGGGTTTCGGGAAGGAAACCAACAGCACAGGATGAATGGTTTCTCGCTCGGTCTCGACAACTGGATCTATGCAGCCAACGGCGACAGCGGAGGTACAATCAAGAGTACGGCTACAGGAAAAACGGTAAACATAAATGGTCGCGACTTTCGTTTCAAGGTAACCGGAGAAATCGAGACTCTGTTTAATCAAACCCAGTTCGGGTTGCTCAGAGACGACTGGGGAAACTGGTTTGGCAACAACAATCCGAACTGGCTATGGCACGTTCACTTGCCTCTCCATTACGTTGCAAGGAATCCGCACCTGGTTGCGAGAGACACTGGAAAAATGCTGTTCAATTATAAGGATTCCCGCCGTTGCTTTCCAATAAGCCAGAGAATGGAGAGGCCGAACGGCCCCAATCAATACGGAAACGTAACAAGCGCGAACAGCCCATCGCCTTATCGCGGAGGCTTGTTCGGAGCCAAGTTCGCAAATAGCGTATTCATCAGCGAACCGGTTCACAATCTGGTTCACCAAGAAGTGCTCGAACCAGATGGAGTAACTTTCAATAGTCGTCGAGCGAAAGGAGAAGAGGACAGCGAGTTCCTTGCAAGCACGGACAACTGGTTCCGCCCAGCAATGACCAAGACTGGACCCGACGGAGCCCTCTACGTCGCGGACATGTACAGGCTCGTGATCGAACACCCGCAATGGATTCCGCCTGCGATGCAAAGCAGGGTTGATCTTCAGGAAGGCAACGATAAAGGGCGAATCTGGCGAATCTATCCCAAAGGAGCCAAGCTACGCAAGACGCCCAAACTGCAAAACAAGAGTTCCAAGGATCTTGCGGGCATGCTGGACAGCCCCAACGGATGGCTACGCGACACCATCCATCGATTGCTTCTGGAAAGGAACGACAAGAGCTCGCAAGAAACTCTTCGTGGAATGGTGGAAAAGTCGAAAAGCCCCAAGGTTCGGCTGCAAGCCCTTTGTATCCTCGAGGGATTGGGTGGCCTTGATTCGGATTTGCTCGAAAACGCTCTTCAGGACCCACATCCCGGAGTAAGGGAGCACGCGGTTCGCGTTTGCGAAAAAGATCACGCTGAATTGATTCCATCCAGGCTCCAGGACGATTCACTCAGGGTTCGCAGGCAAGTTGCATTTTCACTCGGTGAATGGAAGGACCCCAAGGCGGCCCAAGCCCTCTTAGAAATAGCTGAAGCGGAGACGAAAAACCCGCGCATTCAATTGGCCGTCAAAAGCTCGGCGCTACCGCATTCGGCTGAAATGCTCAAGCAAGCCTTCCAATCCAAAAGAAAGATTCCGGCAGAGCTGACGGCAGATCTCATCCGTTTCTCGACCATCGAGGAAAACTTGAGTTCATTGGGAAGGGTTTTCGATGAGATCGCCTCAGACAAGGATCCCTTCAGGCAGTTCACCCTGACAAAGGCTTTTCTCGACGCCACCGAGCAAGGAAATAAAAATCTGGAAAAAACTAGGGTGAGGCTGGAAAAGGTTTTTTCTCGAGCCCGAGATATTGCCAAGGATCCGACCGCCGATGAAAGGACAAGGGGATCGGCGGTTGCACTGCTCGGTCGCGGGATAAGAAAGAAAAAAGAAGACCTCGAACTTCTAAGTGAGCTCTTGACCGCAGGACGTCGCCCTGCAATTCGCAAGGCCGCGCTCAGTTCAATTCAACGGCTGAACAACTCTTCGATTCCAAGCACTTTGCTTGCCGGATGGAATTCCTACGCTCCATCCGAAAGGCTGAAAATCACGGACTTCCTCCTTGGCAGGGAAGGATCCAAAGACTTGCTCGTGAACGCAATTAAGGCCGGAAGGATTCCCGCCAACCAGGTTAGCCCAGCCCACAGGCAAAGAATCATAAGCGGCGCTTCCAAGGAAGCTGTTCAAAAGTTGAAGAAACTTTTGGGTGCCATCGACGCCAACCGGGAAAAGGTAATCAAAGGCTACGCCAACACCGGCAAACTCTCGGGAAACGCAATGAAAGGAAAACTCTTGTTCAAGACACATTGTTCGACTTGCCATAAGTTCAAGGGAGAAGGAAACCAAGTGGGCCCGGACCTTTCGGCTTTTTCCTCGAAGCCTATCAACGAGTGGTTGATTGGCATCCTGGACCCAAATCGAGCCGTGGAAACGACCTATGCGGCCTATCTCTTTCAGCAAAAGGATGGCTCTGCGTTGACAGGAGTAATCTCTTCGGAAACGACGAATGCAATAATTGTTGGAACGGCTTCCGGACAGCAATCGACCTTACTTAGGAAAAACATCGAGAAAATCGAGTCCTTGGGTAAATCCATCATGCCCGAAGGATTGGAGACCGCCGTGAGCCAACAAGCTCTTGCCCACTTGCTGGCCTACCTCCGAACACCCTAGATTCGGAGGACTTACGCGAACTAAAGGAACGCCTCCCGCAACATCGAGATGCTCTTGGCAACACCTTCGTCAGCGGGAGCCT
>CAZNWO010000013.1:22177-29877 GCA_964576585.1 uncultured Puniceicoccaceae bacterium
AACGCCTCCCGCAACATCGAGATGCTCTTGGCAACACCTTCGTCAGCGGGAGCCTTACCCTCAAATTCTAGAGAAACGTAACCGGTATAATTTACCTTCTTTAGAATCGCAGCGATTCGCTTGTAGTCGAGGTTCAGCGTATACCACTCGCCTCCGCCAAAATAGGTCTTGGCCTGCACGAAGGTGGTCTTGGGTGCGATTTGCTCCAATTTCTTGTAGGGTTCTTCCATAAAATTCCCCGTATCCATAAGGACGCCTAGCCAAGGAGATTCGATGGCGTCGGCAATGCGTAGCAAGCCTTCAGGCGTTCGAGTAAGACCCCAATGGTTTTCGAGGGCGAGGTGCACTCCGCATTCCTCAGCCTTGGAGAGGCATTGCTCGATGCTGTCGATGCACCAGCGGAAACCATCGTCCTCGGTATAGCCTTGCAAGACAGGTTCCTTGCCACGCAGTTCCATCAAGCGCGTAAAGCCCTTCACCGTACCCCAACGTCCGGAGTTCAGGCGTATGCAGGGAATACCCATCTCGTAAGCCAACTGGATGCACTTCTCTGTGTGCTTCACATTGCGCTTACGGGACTCGGGATCAGGGGAAACGAAGTCTTGGTGGATGGAGAGGCAGATAAGATCCACCCCGTTGAGAAAGGCGTGCCTCTTGAGCTTGCGGAGATAATCGGGTTTCTCAGAGTCCATTTGGCGATGAAGAATGTCCACGCCTTCCACCCCGAGACGAGCCGTCTTGTCGATTACCGTTTCGATGGAGGTCTTCGGCGGGCGAAAGTGCCAATAGGAATAGCTGGAAATCCCAAGCTTTGTCTTGCGAACACTTTTGGCCCGGGGTTCTGCAGCAGGAACGTTAACGGACGAACAAGCTGAAAAAGCCAAGGCGGTACCAACAAATCCACGACGCGAAAATGGTTTCATATATAGACTCCTGCATACAATCAAGGAAGTCTGCAAGCGATTTTACAGGTTCGACTTCGATGGGCCTCTGCGCCTAATTCAGGAAAATGAAGAGGTTCGAGGGAGATCGTTTCAAGCAAGCCGAAAGAGCAAGGAAAATTCAGCCTCCTGTAATTCCAATAGTTGCAAAATGGGGTCAGGATAACCCGGGAACCATATCACTAGGGCAGGGAGTGGTGGGATGGGGACCTCCCGAAGAGGCTTACGTTGAAATGGCCGAAGTCTCAAGGAATCCGGAGAGCCACAAGTACAAGTCCGTCCAAGGCATTGCTCCATTGCTCGATCTCGTGAAAGAAAAGCTCAAAAAGGAAAACGGCATCCAGCCTGCCAGCGACGAGAACTTATTCATAACCGCAGGCTCAAATATGGGATTCGTTAACGCAATTCTGGCAATCACTGACCCTGGAGACGAAGTGATCCTGCCTGCACCGTTCTACTTCAACCACGAGATGGCCATAGACATGCTTGGCTGTCGTCCCGTGATAGTCTCCACCAAGGAGAACCATCAACTGGACTTGAAGAAGCTAAAGACAGCAATCAATAAAAAAACCAAAGCCATCGTAACCGTTTCTCCCAACAATCCCTCCGGCGCCGTATACCCAAGAGAAGACCTCGAGTCCGTAACCGAGCTGTGCAGGGAGCACAACCTGTTCCATATCTCGGACGAAGCTTACGAATACTTCACCTTTGACGAGTCGCGACATTTCTCGCCTGCTTCGGCTATGGATGCAGAGGAAAACGTGATCTCGCTATTCTCCTTGTCCAAGGCCTATGGCTTCGCTAGCTGGAGAATTGGATACCAAGTCGTGCCACCGCAAATATCGAACGCAATAAGGAAAATCCAAGACACGAACCTAATTTGTCCTCCCGTCGTTTCTCAACATGCGGCAATGGGCTGTCTTCGCAAGGGGAGAAGTTTTTGCGACGAAAGAATCCGTTCAATCGCAGAAGTTCGCAAAAAAGTATTGGAACGAGTTTCCAAATGGAGCCCCTTTGCCAACGCGACCCCTGCAGGAGGCGCCTTTTACCTTCTGCTCAAGGTAGAAACAGACATGCTACCAATGGAGCTGACACGACGACTTATCGAGAGACACAAAGTCGCCGTGATCCCCGGATCGGCTTTCGGTCTGAACGACAGTTGCCACTTGAGGCTTGCCTACGGAGTACTTGACTTGGAAACCTGCGAGGAAGCCCTCACCCGACTTGAACGCGGCTTACAAGACTTGGTCGGATAACTTGTTTTGTCTTTCCCCCCACCCTCTGCTTCATTCATCATTTCAAGCATGAAGATTCACGCAGCTCAACTGGATCAGGTCTGGGAAGACAAGGAAGCCAACTACGCCAAGGCCGAAAAAATGCTGGCGGAGACGAAACCCGATTCGGGCGACCTCTTCGTCCTGCCGGAGACCTTTCCCACCTGCTTTAGCATGAACGCCGCTCTAACCACGGCGGACGAACCGAAGAAGACCTTGACCTTCCTCTCCGGCCTCGCCCGCCGGCACAAGATATGGCTCACCGCCGGAATGACGGTTCCGGCCGAATCATCCGGCGACAAGCCACGCAACCTATCAGTCACCTTCAACCCCGATGGCGAGCTGGTCGGTCGCTACGCAAAACTTCATCCCGCCGCCATATACCGTGAGCACGAAACCTACGGTGCGGGCGAAGAAGTAATTACCTTCCCCCTAGCGGGCTTCTCCGCCTGCCCCTTCATCTGCTATGACCTCCGCTTCCCCGAAATCTTCCGTATCGGCACCCGCAAAGGGGCCAACCTTTTCCTCGTCATAGCCAACTGGCCTGCCGTTCGTATCGACCACTGGGTCACCCTACTCAAGACCCGAGCCATCGAAAACCTCGCTTATGTGGTGGGCGTCAACCGTACAGGGAAAGACCCTTCTCTTGACTACTGCGGACGGTCCGTAATCTTCGATCCCAAAGGGGGACTCCTTGCAGATGCAGGCGATTCCGAAACCGTGATCTCCGCAGAAGTCAACCTCGCCGATGTAAGTGCATGGCGAGAACAGTTCCCAGTCCTCGAACACGCCAGGGAGGAGTTCCTTCCCTAACCGGAATCGTCGAGATGCGTTGAAGCAACTAATTTCCCGCCCACAGGGATGGGGGGAGGTTGGCTTGGGCGAGGATGGCGTCGAGCTTGGCGAGTTCTTCCTGGGTGAAGTGAGTTTGTGAAGCAGCTTTGGCGTTTTCGATGATTTGCTCGGGACGACTGGCACCGATGAGGGCGGAGGTGACGCGTTCGTCGCGAAGGACCCAAGACAGCGCCATTTGGGCAAGGGTCTGACCCCGTTCTTTGGCATGGTCGTTCAATTCACGAATAACCCTAAGGTTCTGATCATTCACTTCCGAGTCACGCAGGGGAGAATTCTGCAGAGAAGCCCTTGAGCCTTCAGGTATGCCTCCTAAATACTTGTCGGTGAGCAATCCTTGGAACAGCGGACAAAAGGCGATAATTCCCAGACCCATTTCCCCACAGGCATCGAGCAGGCCATTCTCAATCCAACGATTCAACATCGAGTAGTTCGGTTGATGTATGGCGAGCGGAGCAAAGCCCTTCTCAGAGCAAACCTTTACAGACTCTCGAGTTTGATCCGCTAGGTAGCTACTGATTCCCACATATAAAGCCTTCCCTTGGGAGACCGCCGAGTCCAAGGCGCCCAACGTCTCCTCCAAGGGCGTATCCGGATCGAAACGGTGGGAATAGAAGAGGTCCACGTAATCGACTCCAAGTCGCGACAAGGATTGGTCAAGACTCGCCAAAAGGTACTTGCGCGATCCCCATTCGCCATAAGGTCCCGGCCACATATCGTAACCTGCCTTGGTCGTAATGAGGATTTCGTCGCGCGGCAAGTCCTTCAAGATTTTCCCGACGTTGATCTCAGCAGAACCGTAGGGCGGACCGTAGTTGTTGGCTAGGTCGAAGTGGGTAATGCCAGCGTCGAAGGCGGAGTAAATCATGTCCCGCTGCTTTTGGGTGACGGAATCGCCCCCAAAGTTGTGCCAGCAACCCAAGGTAATGGCGGGCAGTTGCAGTCCCCATCGCCCGCAACGTCGATAGGGCATGCGCCCGTCGTAGCGCCGGGGGTTAGGTTGATAACTGGTACTCATAAGTGAAATTCAGGAAAATTTGCAGTTCAAGTGGAGATCAGGCAATATCATAACCAAACGAATTTTATCTGGCTACCAAAACCAAAGAAACTTAGGTATTGGGACAACAAACCATGGTTCTCAAAGAGAAAAGATATTTCTATAAGCATCTGCTCGTGCTGACGCTTATAACTGGGAGCTTGGGCCACGGAAGAGTCAAATTCGACAGGGATATCCGCCCAATTCTTTCCAACCACTGCTTTGCTTGCCACGGTCCCGATGAAAAACAAAGAAAGGGAGACCTAAGGCTGGATCAAAAGGAATCCGTCCTGCACTCGGGCAAGGATGCACCCGTCATTCCGGGAAAACCCGATTCAAGCCAGCTCTTTATCAGGATCACCCACCAAGACCTCGACGAAAGGATGCCTCCGAAAAAATTCCACAAGCCTCTCAACGAAAGTCAAATCCAACTCCTTAAGGCTTGGATAGAGGAAGGTGCAACTTGGGAAAAACATTGGGCTTATGAAAAGCCGAAAAAGGCGGAACTGCCGATGGAAGGCAAAGATGGTTCCCCTATCGATCGTTTCATCCTCGCTCGCCTCAGCAAGGAAAAGCTTGCGCCCGGACCGGCAGCCGATCCAAGAACCCTCGTGCGTCGACTACACCTTGACTTGCTTGGTTTGCCGCCCGAGCCCAAGGCTGTGGAAAAATACGTCTCTTCGCCCACGCCCAATGCCTACGAAAAGCTGGTGGATGCCTTACTAGCCTCGCCTCACTTCGGGGAGAGGCTAGCCTTGCCATGGCTGGATCTCGTCCGCTACGCAGACTCCGTTGGCTACCACAAGGACAGGTTGCGCGACTGCTGGCTGTACCGCGACTACGTCATCCGGGCCTTCAATCGAAACAAGCCCTTCGACCGCTTCGTTCACGAGCAATTAGCGGGCGACCTGATCACCACTGAGGACCCCGACGAACGTCAGCGACTCCTAATCGCATCGGGTTTCAATCGTCTCAATCAAACTACCAGCGAGGGTGGCGCCCAAGCCAAGGAATACGTCGCCAAGTACGCAGCCGACCGCGTACGCAATGCAGGAGCTATCTTCTTGGGCACGACCTTGGGATGCGCCGAATGCCACGACCACAAGTACGACCCCTTTACCATGCGTGACTTCTATGCATTCGCCGCCTTTTTCGCCGACGTCAAGGAACGCGGCGTGGGCTATCCCGAGCACACTCAACATCCCACTTTCGAGACGCTCGACCAAAAGAGAGCTATCAAAGGCCAAATCGCCGACTTCCAAACCAAGCGAAAGAACATCATCCTTCCTGAAGAAGGCGTGGTTCTAGACGAGAAAATCACTGCCCTGAAGGTGCGTCTCAAGGAATTGGAAAACGCTAAGAAGTGGCCCAAGGCTATGGTAACCACGACGGCAACTCCGCGCATGGTGCGCTTGCTTCCACGAGGCAACTGGCTGGACGATTCCGGCGAAGTCATGCGCCCCGCCCCACCTTCCTTTATGGGCAACCTAGGTGTTTTCGACTTTCCCGACGAAACTCGCCCCAACCGTCTACACCTGGCGCACTGGATCACTTCGGGAGAAAATCCGCTCACCGCTCGCGTATTCGTAAACCGCATTTGGAAGCTCTTCTTCGGGAAGGGCCTCTCGAGAAACTTAGATGATCTTGGTGTCCAAGGTGAGCCCCCTTCGCATCCGGAGCTTCTCGACTATCTTGCGGTGAACTTCATGGAAAACGGTTGGGACGTGAAGCAACTGGTTCGTGAAATCGTACTGACAAAAGCTTATCGTCGTTCCTCACAACATCCGGAATCCTTCCGGCGGGACCCCGAAAACCGTCTCCTAGCCCGACAGTCCATCTTTCGCCTGGACGCCGAGCACGTTCGAGACATGGCCCTTGCAGCCTCGGGCCTTATAACCCGAAAAATCGGTGGCCGCAGCGTCAAACCCTACCAACCCGCAAACTACTGGTTTCGCCTCTACAACACAGGGAAATACGTGCAGGACAAAGGCGACGAGCTCTATCGACGTGGCATTTACACTCTCTGGCGTCGCTCCTTCTGGCATCCCAGCCTGCAAGCCTTCGACGCCCCGGCTCGCGAGGAATGCGTTGCCGAACGTCCCGTTTCCAACACTCCGCAACAGGCCTTGGTATTGCTGAATGACCCCACTTATGTGGAAGCCGCCCGCTTTCTCGCACAACGTCTGCTCAAGGAAGTTGAGGATGACGAAGCTCGCCTGCGGAGGGGCTTTCTCCTAACACTCGCACGGCCACCCAGCAAAGCGGAATCGGGAATTCTCTCCGAGCTTTTGGCAAAGCATCGAGCCCACTACACACAAGACGAAGCCGCCGCTCAAGCCCTCCTCAAGACTGGCGAAAAATCCCCCGACGCCACCCTGCCCGCTGCCGAGTTAGCCGCGTGGACCTCCGTCTCCCGAGCTCTTCTCAATCTCCACGAAACTATAACCCGAAACTGAGGAAATTTCTAATGCCTGCCTCTCCTCTGGCTACATGCCGTCGAGCCTTCCTTGGGCAAACCGCCGCAGGCTTGGGCAGCATCGCCTTGGGCTCGATGCTGCGGGCAGAGCAATCGCCGACCAATGCCCAGTTGCCTCTGGCTCCAAAAGCCAAGCGAGTCATTTTCCTCTACATGGCGGGCGGGCCCTCGCATCTGGAGACCTTTGATTACAAGCCTGTCCTCGAGAGGATGAACGGAAAGCCTATGCCGGAGAGCTTTACTAAAGGGCAACCAATCGCCCAACTGCAAGGAAAGAAGCTCACCTGCCGCGGACCCTACCACAAATTCAGCCGCCACGGTACTTCCGGACAACGAATCAGCTCCGTCTTTCAACATCTCCCAAAGATCGCGGACGAGATGTGCATCGTACGCTCCCTGCACACGGATGCCATTAATCACGACCCCGCCCACACCTACATGAACACGGGCACCCTCATCAGCGGACGTCCGGCCATGGGTTCGTGGTTGTTGTACGGACTGGGTTCGGAATCCCGAGACCTACCCGGCTTCGTCGTGCTCACCTCCACAGGCGGCGGTCAAAACCAGCCCATCTCCGCTCGTCAATGGCACAACGGATTCCTTCCCGGACGCTTCCAGGGATCACAGTTCAATTCCACGGGCGATCCCGTTCTTTACGTCCGCAACCCTGCGGGCGTCTCCTCTACCGCCCAACGTGACGTCATCGACGCCTCCGTCGCTCTCAACCGCCTACGGGCCAAAGAGACCCCCGATCCCGCCATTCAAACCCGCGTCAGCCAATACGAGCTTGCCTTCCGAATGCAGACCGCCGTACCCGAACTGATGGATGTCTCGACCGAACCCAAAAGCGTTCTCGACCTCTATGGAACCAAGGGTGCGGACGGTTCCTTCGCGGGCAACTGCCTACTGGCACGTAGATTAGCGGAACGCGGCACACGCTTTATCCAGCTCTACCACCGGGGCTGGGACCACCACGGAGGTATTGAGAAAGGAATTGTTTCTACCGCTCAACGCGTAGACCAAGGTTGCGCCGCCCTCGTCCAAGACCTCAAGCAGCGAGGGATGCTGGACGAGACCTTAGTGGTATGGGCGGGAGAATTCGGACGCACACCAATGGCCCA
>CAZNWO010000013.1:29977-39571 GCA_964576585.1 uncultured Puniceicoccaceae bacterium
CCTATCCTTCCTACAAGCTGAAGTCTTCAGTCCATGAAGACCCTTTGCCTTGTCCCATTGTTTGTTGTCCAGTTGGTTGGCGCACAAGTTCGTGAAGTCGATTTCAACCGTGAGGTTCGACCGATCCTTTCGGACAAATGCTTCTTCTGCCACGGCCCCGACAAGGAACATCGAAAGGCAAAACTACGGCTTGATTTGGAAGATTCCGCAAAGAATCCGAAGCACCAGGCAATTGTCCCCGGAAAGCCACAGTCCAGCGAACTCGTCTACCGAATAACCACGGGCGATCAGGACGAGGTCATGCCCCCTCCGGATTCCGGAAAATCACTCACTGATGAAGAAAAAAGGTTACTGTCCCAATGGATAAAGGAAGGTGCCAATTGGTCCGAGCACTGGGCCTACGTATCACCTCGAAAACACGAATTGCCCAAGGTCAGGCAGACTGGATGGTCTAATCACTGGATCGATCGCTTCACATTAAATCATTTCGAGAAGAAAGGATACCGACCGACACCCGAAGCGGATTCAGTCACTTTGGTTCGGCGCCTTCATTTCGACCTGATCGGGTTGCCTCCTGAACCCAAGGTGGTCGAAGCCTTCGCCGCGAATCCAAGCGATGAGGCGTACGAGGCACTCGTCGACAAGTTGCTGGCTTCCGAACATCATGGGGAACAAATGGCAGTCTACTGGCTGGATCTGGTTCGTTTTGCCGACACAGTGGGTTATCACGGCGATCAGGACCATAGCATCACGCCCTACAGAGACTGGGTCATAGACGCCTTTAACGATGGCCTGCCTTTTGACCAATTCACCCGCGAACAGTTGGCCGGCGACCTTCTTCCCGAACCAACCATCGACCAAACTATCGCCACGGGCTATAATCGATTGCTGCAGACCTCACACGAGGGAGGCGTGCAGGTCAGGGAATACGTCGCCATGTACGCAGCTGACCGCGTGCGCAACGTCTCTGAGGTCTGGATGGGGGCAACATTGGGTTGCGCCCAATGTCATGACCACAAGTATGACCCTTACACGGCCAAGGATTTCTATGCCATGGCAGCCTTCTTCGCAGATATCGGAGATACCGCCCACCTCAAGAACGGCAGCAACAGCCTGCCTACCCGGCGAGACCCGGAGATCAATGTCTTGAGCAGACGGCAACGACAAGAACTGGAACAACTGGAGAAGATCATCGCGGACAAGGAAAGTCGCCAAACCGCTGCTCCCAATCCCGAACTTCTGGCTGAAATCAAGACGGCCAAAGCTACCCGAGACAAGCTCAAGAAGGCGACGCGAAGGACCATGATCACCCGAGCGACCAAGCCGCGCGTAACCCGCATCTTGCCAAGAGGTGACTGGTTAGATGAAAGCGGCCCGGTGGTTGAGCCCGCAATACCCTCCTTCATGGGAAAAATAGCCTCTGAAAAACGACTCTCCCGACTCGACTTGGCGAACTGGCTGACCGATGCGGAAAAAGGAGCAGGCAAGCTCACCGCACGGGTCTTGGCCAATCGTCTGTGGTACCTCCTCTTCGGACAAGGACTGTCTCCCGACTTGACCGACTTCGGAGGTCAGGGGCAACCTCCCGATCACCCCGAACTCCTCGACAATCTAGCCATGTGCCTTCTTGAGAAGGAATGGAGCATCAAGGCCTTGCTCAAGGAAATCGTCGTGAGCCGCTCCTATCGCCAAGCCGCTGCTTCAAAAAATATACAGGCGAGCTTTCAAAATATCCGACGGTTGCCCGCCGAAGCCATCCGCGACAACGCCCTTGCCATCAGCGGACTTCTTGTACGCGAGGTAGGTGGAGCAAGCGTCAAGCCTTACCAACCAGCAGGATATTATCGCCATCTCAACTTCCCGACACGAAAATACGCCCACCACAAAGATCAACGCCAATGGAGACGGGGTGTATACGTACACTTGCAACGACAATTTCTTCATCCCATGCTTAAAGCATTCGATGCCCCACGTCGGGAGGAATGCACCGCTCAACGCCCACGATCCAACACACCGCTGGCAGCCTTGGTGCTCCTTAATGATCCAACTTTCGTCCAAGCTGCCGAGGCGTTCGCCAAACGCATCTTTGAGTCGGGAGGCTCCTCAACTGACTCCCGACTGGACTTTGCCTTCAGGAATGCCGTGTCCCGCAACCCAGATGACTTTGAACGCAAAACCCTGAAGACGCTTCTTTCAGCCAAAGATGCAAACGAAAAAGCCCGATGGACAACGGTGGCTCGAGCAATCCTCAACCTAGCGGAAACCAACCTTAGACGATGACATGACTCCCTTGGTAATCAATCGACGTGCCTTCCTGGCTGGTTCCGGCCTGAGCCTCGGATCGGCAGCGCTCAACCTCCTGCTGGCCGAAAACGACCACAAGAGCGGGAAACCCTCTTACCTGCTACCCAAGGCGAAAGCCAAGCGTGTGATTTTCCTGTGCATGGCGGGTGGACCCTCCCATCTAGAGACTTTCGACTACAAACCGAAACTGGACGAAATGAACGGGCAACCCATGCCCGAGTCTTTTACCAAGGGACAGCCCATCGCTCAACTGCAGGGACAAAAGCTGAAGGTGCAAGGCCACCTTACGAAATTCAAGAAGTATGGAGAAAGCGGCCAATACGTCAGCGACTTCCTGCCTTGGACTGCCAAAATGGCGGACGATATCGCCATTGTACGCTCCATGCGAACTGAGCAGATCAACCATGACCCCGCCCATACCTTCATGAACACTGGGACGGCAATCAATGGGCGACCATCGATGGGTGCCTGGGTGAATTACGGTTTGGGCAGCGAATCCAAGGATTTACCCGGGTTCGTGGTCATGACCAGCGTGGGAGGACGCAACCCACAACCCATCGCCTCCCGGCAGTGGGGAGCAGGCTTTCTCCCGAGCCGACACCAAGGCGTGGAGTTCAATTCCACTGGTGACCCCGTCCATTACGTCCACAACCCAAAGGGAATTAGTCGAAACACCCAATCGAATTTGGTAGAAGCCATCACAGCCCTCGATGGTCACCGCAACAAAGTCATCGGCGATCCCGAGACCGCGACCAGAATCGCGGCCTACGAAATGGCTTTCCGCATGCAGGCATCGGTCCCCGAACTGATGGATGTCTCCAAGGAACCCAAACACATCCTCGACATGTACGGGGCCAAACCTGGCGACGGTTCTTATGCTTCCAATTGCTTGCTCGCCCGGAGGTTGGCCGAGCGCGGCGTTCGCTTTATCCACCTCTACCATAGAGGTTGGGATCACCACGGCGGATTGGTCAAGTACATGAACACATGCTGTGGCCTAACGGACAAACCCACTTGGGCGCTCATACAAGACCTAAAGCAACGGGATATGCTGAAAGATACCCTTGTCATTTGGGGCGGAGAATTCGGACGCACCCCCATGTTTCAAGGCAAAGGAGGCGCCGGTCGGGATCATCACGTTAAAGGATTTTCCATGTGGATGGCGGGAGGAGGCATCAAGGGTGGCGTTGGTTATGGCGAAACCGATGAACTGGGATACCACGCTGAAAGAAACATCGTGCATGTCCGCGATCTGCACGCCACAATGCTTCATCAACTAGGCATCAATGCAGAACGCTTCACGGTAAAGCACCAAGGCCTCGACACACGGTTGACTGGAGTAGAGAAAGCCCGCGTGGTGAAGGACATCTTGCTTTAAATCCGACTAAAACTCAAAAAACAAACCATGAGATTCTTATCCTTACTATCTCTCTTGCTTACTACTTCGTTTCTTAATGCCAAAGGCACACTCGACGTATATTGGGTCGATGTAGAAGGTGGTGCAGCCACCTTAGTGGTAACTCCAGCAGGTGAATCGCTATTGGTCGATACAGGCAATCCCGGCACGCGCGACGCCGGACGCATCCACCAAGTTGCCACAAAAGTGGCGGGGTTGAAGAAGATCGATCACCTCATAACGACGCATTTCCACGGAGATCACTATGGTGGAGCCGCCATGCTGGCCAACCTCATGCCCATCGGTGTGGTCAACGACAACGGCATCCCTAAGAAAAGCCCGGACAAGAATCGTCGAAATCCTATTTTTCCCCAACTGATCAAACCTTACCGAGATATGAAGGTGGGTGGTCGAAACATAGTCCAGCCGGGCTATATCTTCCCTCTCAAGCAAGCCAAAGGCTCCGCCAAGCTCAAGGTGACCTGCGTGGTGGCCAACCAAAAGTATATCCAACCCCCGCCCAACGTCCGCTTGGCCAAGAATCCCTTGACTGACTCCGTGCCTGCCAAACCCGAAGATCTGTCCGACAATGCAAACAGCGTGGCCACCCTGTTCGAACTGGGTGACTTTCGCTTCATCGACTGTGGCGACCTCACATGGAACGTCGAGGCCAAGTTGGTCACGCCATTCAACGTCATCGGAACGGTCGACGTTTATCAAGTGAACCACCACGGACTCGACTCCAGCAACAATCCGGTCCTGATCAACAGCCTAAAGCCCACCATTTCGGTAATGAACAACGGCCATACCAAGGGATGCAACGCCGGCAGCTTTGCCGCGCTCAAGGGATGCAAGTCCATCCAAGCCATGTGGCAAGTTCACAAGAACCTCAGAAAAAAAGACCCCGAGAACAACTCGGATGAAAAGTACATCGCAAACCTGACGGACAGGGACGGATGCAAGGGCCATTACCTGAAGCTATCCGTGGCCGCAGACGGCAAAACCTACACCATGAGCAATCCGCGCAACGGGGAAGAGGTCACTTACAAGACCAAATCAAAATAAACCTCTGCAACTTATTTCTTAAGCAAATCAAGCACGGCGGCGCTCATGGCCGTTACCCCAGTGGAGATGGTAGGTTCGGGATCGGGTGCGAAAATTGCGGAATGCAAGGTCGGCAAAGGTTGTCCAGTGGCTCTAGCTCTCTTGATGACAGCGGGACTGATCGATCCAATGCGAAACATGAAAACGGGTATCTTGTGCTTTGTAGTACCGTAACGACCGAAGTCTTCGCCACCCATGGTTGGCTTGCGCTCAATTAGGGCACTTTTCCCAAACCAGTCGGCAAAAACTCCCGTGACTCGCTTGACCAATTCGGGATCATGATAGGTAGCCGGAGTGAATTCGTCCTTTACTTTGACAACCGGGAATCGATCCTTGGGGATACCAGCAGCCTCGGCTTGGGCTCGACAGATACGCTCTATTGAAGCGATCAAATGCTTTCGAACTTCCGACGAATAAGACCTGAGCGTAAGCTGCAGGTGGACGTCGTCGGGAATGATATTGTGCTTCGATCCACCGTGGATGCTCCCAACCGTGAGGACAGCGGGATCCAAAGGATGGATCTCTCGGCTTACGATAGTCTGCAGGTTCAGGATGATCTGAGCAGCGAGCACAATTGGGTCCTTGGCCGATTGCGGCTGAGAACCATGACCGCCGACTCCTTTGACCGTAACGTCGACCGAGTCAACGTTCGCCATGGCAAAACCACTGGTCCAGCCCAACGTGCCAACGGGCTGATCGTGACTGACATGCAACGCAACGCCATAATCAGGAACGGGAAATTTCTCGAAAAGTCCATCGGCAAGCATCATCCGGGCTCCCGCACCTCTTTCTTCGGCAGGCTGAGCAATGAACAGCAAAGTGCCGCTCCAATGCTCCCTCAGTGTGGTCAACACCTTCGCCGCACCCACCCAGCAGGTCATGTGAACGTCGTGCCCGCAGGCATGCATGGTCGACACTTCCACCCCACGATCATCGGTGGTAGTCTGTTTGCTGGCGTAGGGCAAGCCGGTGGCTTCCTTTACCGGCAAAGCGTCCGTATCCGTGCGAACCAGCACGGTGGGTCCCTTGCCATTCTTCAATACGCAGACGACGCCATGACCACCAACCTTTTCAGTAACCTTGAAGCCGATTCCCTTCATTTCTCGGGCAAGCCTCAATGCAGTTTTCTCCTCTTGGAAAGAAATTTCAGGATTTGCGTGCAGATGCTTGTATAAAGTGACTAAGGAATCCAGTTCCGAGCCGATTGCGGCCTCGGCTTTTTCCTTTACGGTCGCAAAACCCAACGGGCAAAAAGCAGAGAAGAGAAGAAGGCAGGGCAAGGGAGTTTTCATGAGGAAGATTGGATGCAGCTTCAAAGCAAAGGTCAAGGATGCTTAATCAAGCATCAATCCTTTCCAAGAAGGGAAAAGAGAGAATGTTTGGAGAGACCTAGCGGAGGGAAATTGAGCGGATGGCCTCGCCTCCCGACACAAAGAGTGTACCGTCCGAATAAGAGAGTCCGGATACAGGCTCACCTACCTCATAGGTTCGAATCAAGCTTCCTCTCGTAAGGTCGAAAACTTGAACCTTCTCGGCATCCCCAAGTCCAACGAACAATCTGTTGAACTCATCGAAGGCCAAGGCGACAGGCTCCTCACCGGTTGGGGAAAAATCGACAAGTGTCCACATTTCCGCAGCAAGTCGACCTTTCTCCAAGTCGAAGACCAAGACTCTCCCGGAGTCAGGTTCTGCGGCAACCAACCTATCCCCCTCGGGACTGAGGGCGAGGCCATGAACCCTGACAAGTTCGTCATTGAGAATATCGACGATACCACCCGCAGGACGGATCGAATAGATCACGCCGGAGTCAGGTACGCTGGCATAAACGAAACCGTTGCGATCGATCTCAACGTCCCAGACCGAATTGAGCAGAGTTCCATCGTAGGAATCGGCCAACACCTCAATCTTGTCGGACTCGGATGAAATGCGGATAATCTTACCGGTACCCGCCTCAGCGACAACCAATCTGCCTTCAGCGTCCAAGCGAATGCCTTGGGCCCGAGGAATGCGTTCGCCATACGAGGTCATCCATTCTCTTAGGTCGATGAAGGTTTCAGGCTCATCTGACCTGCCGACCACAAAACGGCCAATCGTGCCGAGATGAAGATGGTTGGCAAAATAAAGAACTCCATCTGGATGAAAGGCAAGTCCTCCCGAGTGTCCGAAGGACGGCATAACCATATTAACTTCCGGCTTCAGCGGCAGAGGAAGCGGTGCATTCGCTCCTCTCAGAAGGTATGAGGAGGGAGCACTGGATTCTTCTCGCAATATAGCACATCCTCCAACCATGAACAGGAAGGAAACGAGAAGAAATGCTCTAGCTTGATGATTCAAGGAAAGTTTTGTTTAACTAAGCTTAATGGAAACAAACATTCTCGCTTAATGGATTCAAACCAAAAATTTCAAATCTAGTTATGGAGAAGTCCATTCAATTGGCGAGCGAGCGGATTAGAGAGGCTGAGGGAATCCTAATAGGTGCAGGTGCAGGCATCGGGGTGGACTCGGGTTTACCCGACTTCAGGGGAAATGAAGGTTTCTGGCGAGCATATCCCCCAATCGCAAAGCTAGGAATCGGTTTTCAGGAAATGGCAAACCCTAGGTGGTTTGAACGGGATCCGAGCTTGGCATGGGGCTTCTACGGCCATCGACTAAATCTTTACAGGCAAACGATTCCTCATGAGGGTTTCGAAATTCTGAAACAGTGGAGTGCTCACTTGCCTCTAGGTGCCTTCGTTTACACCTCAAACGTGGACGGACATTTCCAGAAGGCGGGATTCGATTCAGCAAAAATAATCGAGTGCCATGGCTCACTAAACCACTTCCAATGCGTAACAGATTGCAAGCGAATGATTTGGCCTGCTGATCAAACTGAAGTTTTAGTCGATGAAGAGAGATTAAGAGCCGCGGAACCTCACCCTGAATGCCCACATTGCCGAGGACTGGCTCGCCCAAACGTATTGATGTTCGGCGACTGGGGTTGGAATTCCTCGAGAACGGAAGAACAAGACCAAAGATTCAGACATTGGCAACAGCAAGCAAGTGATCGGGAAATCGTGTCAATCGAGATCGGCGCAGGCACTGCAGTTCCATCCGTCCGGCATGCCTGCGAACAATTCTCCGCATCTGAAAATCATACTCTTATAAGGATCAACCCTAGGGAATCCGAAGCTCCCCGGGGATCGATCTCCATTCCGTTGAAAGCACTAGATGCAATCACTGCAATCAATGAAAAGTGGCTCTCATGAATAGGCCAAATCTTGCTGTGTGGCTCATTCCCAGCAAGGAAGACGCATCAAGGATAAAGCCCTTGATAAATCAACTGGCAAAAAAACATCATGCACCGACCTTCGAACCTCATCTCATACCGCTCCTCACCTAAGCCTTCTCTACGCAAATCTTACCCTGCTTGAAAAGCAATCTCTCATAGAGTCCACAATTCCACCTCTGAACAGAGTCAGTTTCGACAGGCTTAGATTCGTAGAGTATCCCGAAAAAATTGAATACGCCAAAGACGTGCTGAGATTTACAAAGCTACCCGTATAGGCGAGACTCACTTGCCTTTCTTCTTCGGCTTGCCCTTGCCTCTGCCCTTTCCCTTTTGCGGAATGGACGCGCCGGCGGCACCCTTGGAGGTGTCCTTGCGGAAGTTGAGAGAGGTAAGAGTGTCCTTGACGGGGGCGAGTTGCCTACCCTTGAGACGGTCCACTTCCTCGGCCATTCTGAACCATTCGGTGGCCATGGCCTTAACGCGTTCGGGGTACTTGGCGGCGAGATCGTTCAGTTCGGTACGATCGGAGGCGAGGTCGTAGAGTTCCCAGCGACCCAGTTTGGCGGAAACGAGCTTCCAGTCGCCTTGGCGTAGGGCCCGATCAGTGCCGAAATGAAAGTAGAGGCTTTCGTGGGGCTTACGGGTTTCGCCTCGAAAGATGGGCAGGAGCGACTTGCCTTGGAGGGGATCGATGGTTCGGGATCCGACTTTTTTCGGATACTTCGCCCCGGCAAGGTCCAGAAAAGTGGCCATGAAGTCGATAAGATGAGCAGGTTGACGGGTGACGGTTCCCAGCTTGGTCTTAAGCCCATTAGGCCAATGCACGATGAGAGGAGAGGCGATGCCGCCTTCGTGCTGATTCTGCTTGTAGAGACGAAAAGGGACATTGCCCGCGTTAGCCCAAGAGGCGTCGTAGGTCCAGTAGGACTTGGGGTCCCAGGGCTTCAGGTGGCGTCCTCGTGTACGCTCGAAGGGGCAGCCACCGTTGTCGGCGCAGAAAAGGAAGAGGGTGTTGTCGAAGAGGTCATTCTTTTTAAGGTAGTTCACGAGTCTGCCTATATTTTGATCCACCACGTCGACCATGGCGGCGAAGACCTCCATGCGGTCAGCCTCCCATTGCTTTTCCTTGTCTGAAAGTGTCCTCCAAGCGGGAACGTGGTCGGATCGGGGACTGAGCTTAACTTCCTTGGAAAAGAGTCCGGAAGCGATTTGGCGACGGTGGCGTTCCTTGCGTAGAACGTCCCAGCCGGCATCGTATCGACCATCATACTTCTTGACGTCCTGCTCGGGGGCGTGGAGCGGGTAGTGAGGAGCGTTGTAGGCAACGTATAGCAAGAAAGGCTTTTCCTTTTCCTTGGTGGCTTCCTCGAGAAAATCGAGACCGAAGTCGGTGATCGCATGGGTGGTATAGAAGGGCTTCTCGTTAAGGGTGTCCGGAACGGTCCACTTATCGCCGTTGAGCCGAAAGGTATTGTCTCCCGTGAAGAAGTTGGTGGCCCCGGAAAGGTGCCCCCAGTAGCGC
>CAZNWO010000014.1:0-35820 GCA_964576585.1 uncultured Puniceicoccaceae bacterium
CTTCCTTGGCGATCGCGCGAGGCTTGCGATCGGCGAAGCTGATGGACAAGTCCCCTGCGGCTCGAGCTTCCCCTACCCCGACGACGTTGACGGGGATGCCGAGGGAACGATAATTCTTGGCTACCTTGAGGGCCGATTCACCTTGGTTTCCCCGACCATCCGAGAAGACGACCACTGAACCGATTTCCTCTTCCGACAAGGTGGACCTCAGGGCTTCCCCAAGGGCAGTCTTGTTGCCGAACTCGGGCCGAGCCCAAGCGGAGGGCCTCAAAGTCTCCACGGAAACGTCGAACCCCATGGCGTCGACGTTGGAATGGCGCAGGCGGGCCTCGGCAAGCCAACTGTTCGAGGAGGTTGCATCCAAGGCGGCCTTCACCTTGTCCGAGCGGGTCGGGCCGGCCTTTGCGTCGCGTGTGGTCATGCTGCCGGACAGATCCGCCAAGGCGATGACCCGATAGCGATCCACGTCCGGCGAAGAAGTCTCCCAGTAAGGTCTAGCCAGTAGAAAAGCAAGAAGCGCCAAGGCGATGCAACGAAGGACGACGACCATGCGACGGGTGGGCCGTGGCGCAGCTTCCCGAAGACCTGAGAAGTGGTACAACGCGGCTCCTAGGAGAATCAGGCAGGCAACGCCCAACCACTCGGGAGGAGCGGGCCAATCGAAACCCATCTTACTCGCCTTCGGCTATGCGCCGGAAGTATTCTTCCACCTGCCGCTTGTACTTGCGCGGGGCGGACGTGGTCTCGTGGTTGCGACGGAGACGTTCCTCGACCGCCTCCTTCCAGAAGAATTGCTCGACCAACTCAAGCGCCTCGGCAACAGCTGCAGAAGCCGCTGATTTCGCTTGAGTGGGTTCCTCGGAAATCGCGACCTGCTCAAAGAAACGAGTGAGGTTTTGGACTCGCTGATCGCTCTCCGCGTTGGGAAGGTTGCCGATGGCCTGGGCCAATTCCTCGCTGCGTTCCTTCATTTGCTCTTCGCCCATGCCGGGGAGGTCGCGCTGGGTTTCGCGCAGCTTCTCCGCAAGTTCCCTGAGGGCGGAGTTGCCTTGGTTCTGCAACTTGCGCTTAACGTCCGCAAGGTCCTCGGAGACACCCTCGAGCTGGTCGGCTACCTTGTCTTCCTCCCGCTTGGCTTGAGGGAAAGCCTCGTAGAGGAGGGCATTGGATGCCCGCTTGCCCGACTTCTCGATACCGCTCTCGCGAGCCTCGCGGGCGGAACGGAAGAGGTCTTCGGTCGCGTTCTCATTAAGTCCTCGCAGGGCCATGCCGGCCCTTTCGATTTTGGAGAGCAGGTCCTTGGCTTCCTCGTTGATGCCGTCCTGTTCCTTCTTCAATGGTTCTCCTTGGCCGGAGCCGGCCCCTTCGGTTTGCTTGGCGTTTTCACGTTGGCGCTCGGCCAATTCCTGGCCTTCTTTTTCAAGCTGTTCAACCATGCCGGCCGCGATGGCGGACATCTTGCCCTCGATTTCACTGATCGCATTGCCTAGCGCCTCTGCAGCAAGGTCGCCATGCGGCTTCGCTTGCTCCGGACTGTCTTTGCCCAGTTCGCCCTGCACGTCGCGCATCTCCTCGCCTGCGCGATCCAGGGAGCGAACGTCGCCCAGCTTTCCGGATGCCCCGTAGAGGTCGTCGCGGAGGCTCTCGGTATCGTCGCGGATGTCGCCTTGCTGTTCGGACAATTCACGATTGGGTTCGCCCTTTCTTCCATTGCGGGCGGCCCGGCCCAACTGAGAGTTCAATTCGTTCTGGCGCTCCTTGAGGTCTTTCGCCTTCTCGAGAGCTTCGCCCAATTTCTTGAGTTCCTCGGCAGGATCCTGTTGCTCTCCTTGCTCCTCGCTCTGCTCGGGCTTTTCGGCGGTTTCCTCCTGTTCCTTCCCCTTGCCCTTGCCTTTGGACTTCATCTTTTGCTGCTTGCGAATGAGGGCATACATGAGGACGAGCTTCCTGAGGGTTTCCTCGGATGGCTCGAGCGATTCCTCCAATTCCAAGTCCCCGGTGAAGATTTCGGTTTGCTCGATGTGATAGGTTGCCTCGCTAAGGAGTTCGCCAAGGTCGATACCATCGATGAAGGGGAACTTGCCTTCGTTTTCATCGTAGACTTTCGTCATGTCGTGCTTGAGCCCGAGGGCATCCGCAGATATGGCGATCGAGCGTCGTTCCCTTTCCTCGCCCTTCTCGCCCATGGCATCATAGGTAGAGCGAATGATTTGCTTGGTACGGTTGATGAAGTCGCGAACGGGAATCTCCTTTTGCTCACTTTCCATGTCGCCGCCATCGGCCTCGAGCTCCTCACCCTCGGGAGGCAAGATCTCTATGAAGTAAATCTCGGAGCGCGCAGTTTGCCCCTCGGGCTCCTTGTTGTCGGTGACCACGGCATGGTAGGAAACGACGTCTCCCACGGCGAGACTCATGCGACTAAGGTCCAAGACGTAGGAAAGAGTCTTTTCCTTTTCCACGGGAGCCACAAAGATGTCGGAGGCATTTTTTTCGCCACCTTGGGAAACTATTATTTCAGCCTGCGCGACCCCATAATCGTCTGCGGAGAAGAGTTCGACCAACAGCTGACCGTCGGACGGGACTTCCATATCCTTTGCAGGCTCGGTAATCTCAACCACGGGCGGCTTGTCGGGAATGATGGAAAAGGTAAATTCCTCAAACTCGACAGCATCTCGTTGCGGGGCGTCGGCATCGCTGAGCGCAACCCTGCCCTTCCAGTCCTGAGCCAAAACGCGCGTATGCTGAAAGTCACCTTTCTCGTCGCGCGGCAACAACCTGCTGGAGTTAGCCTCCCCCAGGATGACTGCATTTACCTTGGGCGGTTGGGAAGAAACGCTAAGGGAAAGGCTGACCAGACTGCCTTCGGGAACACTCTCATGCCCAAAACCAACTCGATCGAAGGATTCCATGCCGACATATGAAGGAGGCTTGATTGTCCAACGAGCTTCCTCGAGAGAGGGTGGATCGTAGGGAGTCAATGTCTCGAAGGTACCCTGAAGGGAAGGGGTCACGATACGATAACGAAAAGGCTCGTCCAGACCGGGAATGAGAAACTCGAAACGACCGAGAGTGGCGGTATCCATCATCTCAATGCTTTTGGTGACTCCATCCTCCTCAAATTCAATGAAGGCTTTCTTGGAACCCCTGTGGCCACGGGTCACGTCGGCAAAGATGGAGACGTCCGTCGATCGGGAATATTCGTGCGAGGCAGGGTTCTCCCGCGCATTGACTTCACCCGTCTTGGTCGTAAACACGGTTAATCCGGGTTCCTCGGAGAAGAAGTCGAAGGTCTTTTGCAAGGGGCTGCGGTCGAAGCTCCAAGCAGTGAGGATGCCGCCAAGCAAAAGCCCAAGGGCAACGCTTCCCCAGAAACGACCGCCGGGGCGAGCTCCGCGCTCCCAAGCTATCCGATGAACGTTTTTCTCGGCCTCCTCGACGACTCGGCTCTCCATAAAGGTATAGTCGCCTTTTTTTCGATGATGAAGGTCCACTGCGCAATTGAGCAAGTCCTTGAGCTCGGGGTTGCCTTGCTCCACTTCCAAGGCGACCTGCTCAGGCCTTGGTCGTCGAGACCATGCAATCCAGCTGAACACTAAAAAGACCAAGCCCGTTACGGCAAGTGCGGCCATAACGTATCTCGCCGCATCTGTCTCCAGGATTGGAAAGGCGGCATCGTATACGTCCAGAAGCAATGCCAACAAAGGCCAAGTGACGAAAGCGGCGGCGATGGCAATGGTCATCCTTGAAAAGGCGACCAAACGAGCCTCTCGTCGTAATTTGTATAAAAATTCAGGCATTTGCCGATTGTTGTTCCCCGCCCCCGGTTAACCTCGGACGAGACCATAAGTTTTCACAAATAAAAAGAAGTGTTGCCGCGATTGCAAACCACAACCACAAGGACTTCGATTCTTCTCCGGTTGAGGTTTCTGCCGTTAAGGACGAGCTTTCAATTTCAAATCCAACCCCCAGGCTTTCTCCTGCCTCGGCGGATTCATAGACCTCGGGAACGCTTTCGGAAGCAGGAAGCTCGACCTCGACCAAGTTTTCCTGAAAGCGAAAGACTCCGGGTTCCCGAGCCCGAAAGGTCTCGTCATTAAACATCAGGGTCTCCCCCGGCTGAAGCCTGGGCCAAGAGCGATCCTGATCCCCCTTGGGACCACTGACCAGCTCCATGATCAAGGGTAGAAAACTATTTCGCATAGGTAGATCGGTCCAACCAACGTTCAGCCGGAATGGGAAGAAAATCAGTTTTCCCTCACCAGCGGTTTCCCGGACGACTGCAAGTGGATTCCCCTCCTTTGTTCTAAGGGGTATTGAGACCCCATCCTTTTCCTCGGCCCGAACACGGCCAAAACGATAAATTCCAGTAAGGTATAAATCCCGGGCAGCCTTGCCGGAAAAAGTCTTGGCCAGATGAGTGCCCGGCTCGAGGGCGGAAATGCGGAAAGGTTCACGGGCTGCTCCTGCCCCGCCAACCACTCGAACGAAGTCAAGGTCGAGCACGCCGGTGTTGCGGAGAGTCGAAATCGAGGAGGAAAAGGGTTCAGAAGGTGTAACAAGAACGGATCCTCCTTTTTCGAGAAAAGACTTTGTCGATGGGGAAAGTTCTTCCTCTTCAAACCATGAGCCGATCCCGGAAACAATAAGCAAGTCAAGCTCGCTGGAAAGATCCCCAATGCGGAGACCATCGGCATTTTCCTGCACAGTCAGCCAACGGTTCCAGCCGTTGTCTCCCGCGCTCTCGATGGCGACCTTCAGGAATTCAATCTCCTCGGCCGTGGCGGTATCCTCGTTCGTGGAGCTCCAGAAACCGAAACGGCGGGGAGGAGGCGCCTTGAGCCAAAGATCTCGTGAGTTATCGGCAGCAAATTCGTCCTCCTCAGTCAAGGAAAGGACTGCGGAAGCGAAATCGCCCTCAGGCAGTATGAACTGAGATTGGGTGGCTCCATTGGCGGGAACCGAAACTGTCTTCCTTTCACGGACCTCGCCTCCGGCTTCGATTGCAAGGGTGGTCTCAACAGGAGCATTGGAAGAGTTGCGGATCACGGCCCAAGCCCGAATCTTTCCTGGTCCGGCAGGAGCAGCCTTGGCCTCGGACAAGGTAAGGTTGCCCTCTCGTTTCAAGCCAACCTTGCGGGAATGTCCGACGGGCATTAGCTCGACAAGGACACCCTCTTGGTCGAGCCTTCGATAAACGGACTGCCAATCCGACCGCTGAAGATCCGAAAGGATTATCAAACGCCGCTCGACAGCCTCGGGAGAAAAAAGCTTGGCCACTCGATCAATGCCTGCCTGAGGATTGCCTCTGCCAAAATCGGTGGAGGCATTGGAAATCGCTGCTCGAACAGCAGACCTTTCCGGTGAAGGGGCGACTTCCCCCAAGACCTCGGATGCAAAACCCACGTAACCTACGGCACCTTCCAATTCACCAAGAAGGGCTTCCGCCTTCTCCTTAGCTTCGGCCAAGCCGCCCCACCCCGACATGCTCGGGGAAAGATCAAGAGCCAGAATAGTCTCGCGACCTTCGCCACCCTGCCCGGCAACCGGCGGTTCCTGCCAATACGGGTCAGCCATTAGACAAGCAAGAGCAGCGAAAAGAAGAGCGCGCAGGAGAAGGAGAGGCCAGTCGGTGGGCGTCTTGCGTCCCGTTCTGGGAATTCTGGCAGTCTTTATGAACCTGAGGGAGGGGAATGGATAACGCTTCGTAACCTGCCGATAGGCCATATGAGCCAAAATCGGCAAGGCAACAGCGGCAAATGCCCAAAGGGCCAAAGGCTGTCCAAAGCTCAACATCGAGAAATTTCTAGTGTTCTAAACATAGAAGCGAGACAGCGAGGTTGGTTTGCCTTCAAAGGGAAGAATGGCGCATACCAAGAAAACGGTGCAGAGCAGGTCCAAGGAGAGCATCCGTGGAAAGGCTCTCGAACTCCACGGATACGGCTGCAAGGTTGGCTTTCAGACGATCGAGGAAATCATTCATCTCATTTAAGTATTCGTCTCGGATGGCAGGAGGTGAGGTAGAGATTTCCTTCGATCCCTCCATCTCCGAGAAACGCAGCGCCTCGGAATCGGGGAGGTCGAACTCATCGGGGTCGAGTATTTGCAGGCAAAGGCACTCGTAATGCGCGGACATTGCGAAACGCAGCCTTTCGGGAAGCTCTTCCTCAGCCTCGAGAAAATCGGAAAGGAAAACAACTAGGCATCTTCCAGGTAGCGAGGCGGCGAGGGAATCCCATGCCGTCTCATGGTTGTTCGAGCCTTCCGCCTGCAAGCCTGCAAGGGCGGAGAAGATTCGATTGAGGTGAGCGGTTCCGCTTCGAGGTTGTATCCAATCCTTGACTTGATCGGAATAGGAATAGAGCCCGACGCGATCGCCCTGCCTGTTTGCAACGTAGGCAAAGCAAGCCGCCAGCATGGAAGCGTAGCGCAACTTGTCGCATACAGCGCGTGTGCCCTTGTAGCCCATGGATGCACTGGAGTCGACGACAAGGTAACAATTCAAGCTGGTGTCCTCGTGAAAACTCTTCGCGACCAACTCTCCGCGCTTCGCAAAGATCTTCCAGTCTATCAACTTCAGGTCATCGCCCCGCGAATAATCGCGGTACTGGAAGAACTCGCTGCCTCGTCCATGCCTCTGGCTACGATGAATGCCGGGCAAGGCGCCATCCACGACAATGCGTGTGAGCAAGGAGAAATCCTCGATGGACGCCAAGTAGGCGGGATCCAGCAAATCCGTCTCAACCGGCATTCAAACTAGGCCGACTCGGGAACTTGCTCGAGTAGACGATCAATTATTTCATCGGAGGTAATTCCCTCGGACTCCGCAAGAAAGCTTGGAAGAATTCGATGGCGTAGGGCGGGGTTCGCCATTTCCCTGACGTCCTCGCAGGAGACGTTTGGTCTCTCCGCAAGCAATGCCCGGGCTTTGCCGGCTAGGATCAGGGCTTGGGAAGCGCGGGAACCTGCCCCCCACTTGACGTGTTTCTTGATCCAATCGTCGGCATCCTCCAGAGTTGGGCGAGAAGCTGCAGCCAAACGCACTGCGTAAGAAACTACGTTCTCGGAAGCGGGCAACTCTCTGGTAAGTCCCTGAAGCACTTGTATTGCATCCCCATCCAGAACTACCGACACCTCCTCGGTCGGCTTGCCAGTTGTATCCGAAACCATGCGGATCTCGTCCTCCCGGGAAAGGAAATCGATCACGGGATTCAGCAAAAAACGATCCAATTGCGCCTCGGGAAGAGGATAGGTGCCTTCCAACTCGATTGGATTCTGGGTAGCCAACACGAAAAATGGTTGCTCCAACGGACGCGACTCACCGGAAACCGTGACCTGTCTCTCCTCCATGGCTTCGAGCAAGGAAGCTTGCGTCTTGGGAGGTGTCCGATTGATCTCGTCGGCCAAGACGACGTTGGCGAATATTGGGCCTGCGGAAAACCTAAAGCTCCGCTTGCCGGTTTCGGGATCCTCGTCCACCACCTCGGACCCGACGACGTCGGCCGGCATCAAGTCGGGCGTAAACTGAATCCGCTTGAAAGAGAGGTCCAGAGCCTTGGCAACGGTCTTCACCAGCAAGGTCTTGCCGAGTCCCGGAATACCGGTCAAAAGGCAATGCCCTCGGGCAAGAAGAGTTACGAGAAGTTGCTCGATAACGTCCTCTTGGCCGACGATGGCCTTGCGAATCTCCGCCAAGAGATCTTCATGCGTTTGCTTGAGCTGCTTGAGGGCGGCTTTTGCTGTCTTTGAATCAGTCATTGTTGAGTTCAGTAAAAAGCTTGTCTCCTTCGGAAAGAAAAAAGGGATGAATGCTCCGGAAAAAAGAGACCGGGACAAACCTAAAATGAAACAAGTGAAACCTAAATGCTCTGCCCGGTAATTGCCAGAAGGCGCTCCCATTCATCGACGAAACGTTCCAAGTGCGACTTCCCCGCAGCAATTTCGCTCTCGATTAATTCTCGGACGAGACGTTGCTCCCGCAAATAAGCATCCCCGGAAAGCAAACCTGAAAAATGGGCAATACGGGCCCAAAGCAAATGAGTCGTGAAGGCGTCGAACTCGTTGTACTCCACGATTTCCTTCAAGCGACCCTCGAGCCACATGTCGGCGACCGAGCCGCCGCTAACGTCCACCTTGCCCGGGATACCGCTGAGCGTGGCGGCCTGATGAAGCGTGGGCTTGTCTCGGTACCTCCCCAAGGCATCAGCCAAGTCCACGCTGTAGTCACTGTTGCGGGAATCGAAGTAATCGACCCCAAGCCATGGCTTGTCCGGACGCTCCGAAAACCCAAAGCCGGGCAGCCCGTTCACGATCGCCCGCTGGACGATTATGGGAACGTCGGCTTGGGATGAGTTGTAGCCGACCAACTGCGGTTTCCTTCGACCAACGGACTTCATGAAGGCGGTAAGGATCGCCTTCTCCTCGACCTTGGAAGAATCGTTGGAATCCGCCGGCAAGGAAATGAGCTTTAGGACGGGGTCACCTGATCCGACCTTCTCCCTGAGGATTCCCGCAAGCGATACGATACGACACAAGATGGTTTTGAGGTAGGGCTGGTAGTCAGGTTCATCCCCTTCGGACCTCGCGGACGCCCAGAGCGTCTCAAAAGCAGCGCGAGCCTGGTCACCCGGGGCATCGGAAGGATCTGCGTCGTGAAGGATTTCACCCGCCTTCGGGTCGGGGATCCATTCCACGTCGAAGGAAAAAACGGCGTCTGCAAGCAACTTAAGCATCTATAAATGAAGTCCGGAGGTCAGGCCACGGCAACCTCTCGGGCAAAAAAGGGCTCGGCCTTTTCACGCCCCTCGGGAATCGTGAGAATCTCAGCCTCGTCCTCATCGACGAGCAAGGTGTGTTCGAAATGCGCGGAAGGCATACCGTCGACGGCCAAGGCTGTCCAACCATCCTCCGCCATCTTCACCTTTGGGCTCTTCATGTTGACCATGGGCTCAATGCAGATCGCCATTCCCTTCTTAAGCTTTGGCCCCGTGCCCGGCTGGCCGAAGTTGGGAATCTGGGGTTCCTCGTGAAGCGACTTGCCCACACCATGCCCGACGAAATTGGTGATCACCGCAAAGCCCGCCGACTCCACATGCCGCTGCACGGAGTTGGAAACGTCCCCCACCCTGTTCTTGTGGATCGCCTTCCCGATGCCGATGAACAAAGCTTCCTCCGTCACTTGCAGGAGACGATCCAACTGCGGAGACACCCGACCCACGGGCACCGTCCTGCAATTATCGCCCACGAAACCTTCGCAACGGATGCAAACGTCTACTGAAATCACGTCCCCTTCCTTCAAAACCCTTTCAGCCAATCCTATGCCGTGCACGATCTCGTCGTTTATTGAAAGGCAGGTATAGCCGGGAAAAACCTTTGATCCCGCGCGGTACCCCCGGCAGGCGCTCTCCACTCCCAGCTCCTTCATTAGCCTTCCCCCGGCTTCATCCAGTTCAAGCGTCGACAGTCCGGGTTCCACCATGGAGCATAGCCGGTCGAGCACGGTCGCGGCTGCGCGCCCTGCGTTGCGCATCTTTTCCTTTTGCTTGAAGGTCTTGCAAATCACTGGAACAGAAAAAGAAGGCAAAACCATCAACGAGCAATCCAAAAGCGGAGTGGAGCGAATCAACCTCAGTCGGGAATTTCCGAAAAGCGTCCGACGACCACCCCACCCAGAAGCAACTGCAGGACGTGATAAAGGACAAGCGGCAGGAGCAAGGCAAAGATTTGAGGATGCTCCAGACCAAAGATCAATTGTCCCATGGGCAAACCAACGGCCAAGGATTTCTGGGAAGCGCAAAAGAAAGCCGCCAAGCGCTCGGACGGATGAAAGCCGAGAACGGCGGGAACCACCCAAGCAAGCAAGCTGACGATTGCCAGCAAGACTATGCAGGGAAGCAAGACCTGTCGACAAGCCTCGGCAACTTGGGCAGAGGAAGCTCCGAGAAAACCTTGGCAGAAGCCTGCGTAGGCAATGAACAAAACACCAAGGAAGGAAAGGTTGCGGAAAAGACGCCCTCGTGACTCGGAACCTTCACCAAGCAAAGGACGCAGGAGCATTCCGAGAAAAAGCGGAACCACGATGAGAAAAATCAGCCTCAGAAGGAAGTCGGCAAAAAAACCTTCCGTCGAGTCACCTTGGATCGACTGTTCCAATGCAGGAAAAACGAGTAATGCGCACCAACCGGGAACGATCAGGATGCCGAGGAAGTTGGAAAGGGTTGCATTGAAGGTGGCTCCGGCGGCATCTCCACCTGCGGACGAGGTGTAAACGATCGCGGTCGAAATGGTGGTCGGAAGTATGGAGAGAAAGAGAAAGCCCGGAATCCACACCTCGGAAAGCAAACCTGCCGCAACCATGCCGAAGACCAAGAGAGGGAAGGTAAGAAAGACAAAGAACTGGACGAACAAGTGCAACTTCCAGTTGCGCAATCCCAGGAAAAACGCCGAGATCGGTAGGTTCAACCCCTGCAGGAGAAAAATGATCCCAACTGCAGCCATGGTGGAATACTCGGCTCGCAAAGGACCTCCGGCTTGCCCACCTTCAGGCCAAAGCCAAGCCAAGGAAAGGACTGCGAGAAGTCCCACCGTAAATCCTTGTCCTTTAGGAAAGGCTCGCATGCCTAGTGGTTTTCCGGTTTCGAGGAAACCTATACTTCTTGCGCAGATTCTCGTTTCAACCAACTGCGAAAACAAACAATTTGTCCAAAGTGCCAGTTTTTCAAGTTAGCGCCATAACCATTGATGCCGCAGGAACACTGATCGTTCCCTGGCCTTCCGTCGGTGCAATTTACGCGCGAGCTTTAAAAGGAGTGGGCATGGCAGCAGATGAAGGAACTCTAGACCAAAGGTTCCGCAAATCTTTTGCCGAGGTAGCGTCCTTGAAGGAACACCTGAAAGGGAGTGGGCAAGATTTTTGGAAAAAGGTAGTCTACAAGACCTTTGAAGGAATCTGCCCCGAAGAATCTCTGGAATCGATCTTCCAAGAATTATGGCAAGCCTTTGCGAACGGCACATCTTGGCGACTTGCCGAGGACAGCAGGGAAACTTGCCTGCAATGGAGGAACAAAGGCTATCGCCTCGCCATCTTGTCCAATAACGATTCGCGCCTCAGAAACGTTTTGCAGGATCTGGGAGTCGTTGATTTGTTCGAAGAAATCTTTATTTCTTACGAGTTGGGATTTGAGAAACCTTCCGCTGAAATCTTCAGGCATGTGGAAAAAACCTTGGGCACTAAATCCTCAGACATGCTTCATGTAGGAGACAGCTTGAGCCGAGACGTCGAGGGCGCCTTATACGCAGGTTGGAACAGCGTGCTGTTCGCGAAAGAGAGCTGCAAGTTGCCCGAGGGCGCGGCGCGAGCGAGCAACTTTCGCGAAATCTCGGAAATGCTTCCATGAGAGACATAACCGTAAGCAACTCTCTAGGATGCCTCTCGGTTCTGGAAGATTCGTTCATGGTCGGCACGGACCATAAAGGTGGATACATCGCCTACTTGGACTTTGGCGAGACTCTGCTGCTTGAAGTTCAAAAAAAGGAACAACATCTCGCGACACTCAGGGAGCCAAAGGCCACCAAGCCACTCTCCTTTTCAGGATGGGTGGGATATTTCGGATATGAGTTCCTCGCCGCGCACGCAGGCGTTCAACTTGAGGCACCTCGCGACCTCTCGGTTCCCGAAGGTTTTTTTGCCAGGCCGGAAACTATACTGCGAATCCGAGAAGACAGGATTTCGATCGAGTCCACCCGGAATGGCCGCGAGGACGAATTGGCGGTAAGCCTGAAGAGATTCAGACCGAAACCGAAACAGACTCCAACCGAGGAGATCAGCTGCAACCTGTCCTTCGAGGAATATGGGAAAATCTTTGCCGCCGCCAAGGAAGCCATCCTCGATGGAGAAACCTACCAGATAAAGATTTCCCAAAGGCACGAGTCCAGCGCCTGCATTGACCCCGTCTCGGCTTTTAGTCGCCTGCATGACGAGAATCCTTCCCCCGAAGCCTTTCTGGTAAAACTTCCCGACCTTGCGATCGTTAGCTGTTCTCCCGAGGTCGTGATAGACAAGCAAGGCGACAGAATCGTCACGCGTCCGATCGGCGGCACCTACGAAAGAAGCGTAGGTTCCAATGATCGGGAAGTGGTTTCGAGGTTTCTCTCAGACTCGAAAGAGGTAGCCGAACACAACATGCTCGTGGACTTGGAAAGAAACGATCTATCCTCCATTTGCAAACCTGGCAGCGTAAGGATTTCACGTTTCCGCGAGGTCGAATCCTACTCTCACCTGCATCATCTGGTATCTACGATCGAGGGTCGCCTCTACGCAGATGCGGGTCTGCCGGAAATCCTTAGCGGAATGCTTCCGGGGGGAACGATCACGGGTTGCCCGAAGATAAGGACAATGGAATTAATAGACAAGCTGGAGCCCACTTTCAGGGGTCCCTACACCGGAAGTTTCGGAACAATCGGAGACGATGGGTCCATTCACCTGAACCTGATCATCCGCGCGTTGCTGGCTACAAGGGACAAGTGCTACGCCCAAGCAGGCGGAGGAATTGTGATCGATTCCTGCCCGGAATATGAATACAGAGAAAACGCCTTGAAGGCACAAGCCCTACTGGAACTTTTGCAATGATTCTAATCATCGACCACCGGGACTCATTCACGCGAAACCTCGAGCACCTGCTCGCGGAGTTCGGCAAGGTCGAAGTAATCGATCGGCTGAAAGCTCGAGAAAAATGTCGGGAAGCGCAGATGCTCGTCTTGTCCCCGGGTCCGGGACGTCCAACGGACTACCCGGAAACAATAAAGCTTTACGAGGAATGGCGTGGGGAAAAGCCCATCCTGGGCATTTGCCTAGGTTTTCAGTTGATGCTGCAGGCAGAAGGAGCGCAAATCATACGACAAGAACAGGTCCTGCATGGGGTTGAGACGGAAATCGAAACGACCTGCAAGTCCATCACCTACGAAGGCATCGAACCGCCGATAAAGGTCGGTCGCTACCATTCGCTTCAAGCCTGCGCCGACTCACCGAAAAACCTACCGGGCACGATTAAGATAACGGCGATCGACCGAATCAGGAACGTCCCGCTTTCCTTTGAGGATTGCGATCGAAAGCTCTTTGGCCTCCAGTATCACCCCGAATCCTTCCTTACGAACCATGGACACGCCATTGCCGCAAACGTCGTTCGCGCTTGCTTGGGATCGGACTGATCGCAGCATTCGTCACCCCGAACCCTGGGGACGACGTGGCGCCTTCAGCACGATGCGGATCGAGGGGGAGATGAAGCGCACGCTCTTTAAGGAAGAACATCTCGACCGCCTCATGGAATCGTCGAGATTGCTCGGAATCGATCCAATCTTTGACCGCAGGCAGGTGAGCGACAAGCTAGATTCCTTTCTCGAGTTCTCTAAGAGCTCAACGCCCTTTCTGACTAGAGTTTGTCTGTTCGAGGATAGCCTTGGAATCTGTTCTCGCCCCGTGCAACCTGAGGCAGCAGAACTAAACGGTGAAATCATGCGGTACAAGAGATCCACGCCCGAGGCAAAGTCGACCTCGGACAAGGAACTCTATGGCAGGTTGGCCAAAAGCAACCTAGAGAGGAATGAATTCATCCTCGTGGATCCAAAAGAGGAAAGAGTCCTGGAAAGCGCTACCTCGAACCTGATTTTCGCCAAAGGACAAGAGCTAGTCATCCCCGAAAACGAAATCCTCACGGGCATAGTCTTAAGCAAAATCCTGAATGACCTCGAGAAACAATTCCGCATCGAAAGGAGATCTCCAGAGCTTGAGGAGATCGATTACTTCGAGGAAATCATCCTTTGCGGAACAGGACGAGAGATCACTTCTCTTGCAAGAATTCCACAAGCAAAGTGGAAGAGAAGAAAGTTCAAGGCATTCGAACGAATCAAGGAAACATACAATGAAATTAAGCTCCGTAATTACTGAACTGGAGTTCAACGGACAAAAGCTCCGCATTCGCTATCCTGCCGTAATGGGAATCCTTAACGCGACGCCCGATTCCTTTAGTGACGGGGGTCGGCATCTCGGAACCCAAAAGGCAATCGAGCGAATAAAGCAAATGCTGGACGAAGGAGCACAGATTATCGACGTAGGCGGCGAAAGCACTCGCCCCGGCAGT
Source organism: uncultured Puniceicoccaceae bacterium (assembly GCA_964576585.1). Taxonomy (GTDB): domain Bacteria; phylum Verrucomicrobiota; class Verrucomicrobiia; order Opitutales; family Seribacteraceae. Next base: position 14,133 of record CAZNWO010000014.1, read on the forward strand.
AACCCCGTCTCGATGGACGAGGAACTGAAAAGAGTACTGCCCATTTTGGAAGCCCTGCCCAAAGACGACTTCGTCATTTCGGTGGACACAACCAAACCGGAAGTCGCCGAAGCGTCCCTGAAGGCTGGAGCCCACATCGTAAACGACGTCTCCGGAGGCGAGAATCCAAACCTCATCGACCTGGCCGAACAACACGGATCAGGCTACGTCCTGATGCATGCGAAAGGCTCACCCAAGACCATGCAGGATTCGCCGACGTACGAAGACGTAGTCGCCGAGGTAAAGGCATTCATGGATGAAAAGACCATTTTGTTGGCCGCCAGAAGGCTTCCTAGGTTCTGGATGGATCCGGGAATAGGTTTCGGCAAAACCTTGGAGCACAACTTGTCGCTCATGGGAAACCTGTCCGCTTTTCACGACGAGCGAAGGGGATTGCTCTTGGGAGCCTCCCGCAAGTCATGGATAGACAGGCTCTGCGGCGCGACTGATCCAAACCGGCGACTGGGAGGTTCGATCGCCGCAGCCGTGGAGGCGACTCGACAAGGAGTCGAAATCATTCGCGCCCACGACGTCGAGGAAACCGTGCAGGCCTTGCAAGCGGCGGACGCGATCGTAGGCTCGAGTTGACTACGGACCAGAGTCTCCTTTCACAAGGCAAGGCCCCCCAAGAGAGCTCAAGGACTAGAGCCCCTAAGGCGAGCCACGCGAATGCCGAAGGGTTCCAACTCGACCTTGAGAGAACCGTCCACGAGACCAACCTCGGAATCACCGTCGCCCACGGGATCCACCAAGGCAACCTGCTCAGGCAATTCACCTACGTCGGAAAAGCCTAAATTAACCTTAGCAGGTTTCTCGGAAAGTGAAATCAAGGCCAAGACCAATCCTTCGTCCACACGTCGCATGACCGAGAATACGTTGGGGTGATCGCAGGTCACTTCGTGAAGAAGAATCTCTCCTTTCCCAAGTTCGGGAAATTCCTTTCGCAACGCGAAAATACTTCGATAGAAGTCCCAAGTTGCAGGATCGTCGTCGGGATTGGGTCCATTGTGGGGATCTCCGGCAAAAACCAAGGGTACGCCCACAACCGAATGAATGGTATCCACGTTCAAGGTTCGACGGTGATAACCGTAGAACGAGCCCCAGTACCATGAAGTGTCGTGATTGCGGCAAAAGCGGATACGGTTAATGTCGGGCAAAAGCGTATCCAGTTGCCTGGCTATACCCGCCTTGTAGTCTGCGGCGGAAATCTCTCCCGCCTCCATCTTCTGCAGTACTTGGGTAACCACTCCCCAATTGGCGTCTTGCACCAAGTTGCTGACGGCATGGTAAACCTGCCCGTACATCTCGCTGTACATAACGATGTCCTTCTTCTCCTCGAGCATCGCCTCGTGCATGTCGTTATATAACGTGATGATGTTTTGTGATTTCCAAGCCGGGTAAGGCAAGTTTGCGGCCCAATTGGGACCCTTGAAACTGTTTGCATCCACCCTATACCCATCGATCCCGTAGGTGCGGATGTCGTTCTTCACAAGATCCACCATGAACTTGCGGAAGGCAGGATTGGCAGGATCGGTATCGAAGGTCGGCCAAGTATGATGCTTGGCCAAATGACCATGTTCATCACGAAAGAAGAATTCGGGGTGATCCTTGGCGATTTGGGAGTCTTCGTGAAAGCCATGCACCACCATGTCGAAGATTACGCGCATGCCCAATTCGTGGGCTACTCGGACCATTTCCTTCAAGTCTTCGGGCGTACCGTGCTTGGGATCCATCTTGCGAGGATCAACGTTGGTATAACCTCCAATGAAGTGAGGAAGGGTGTAAATGAGATTGAAACCTATTTCTCGATAAAAGGGCAAACGCTTGGTCAGTCCCTTGAAGCCTCCCTCATAGTATCGAGGCATAACCTCCAGAACAATCAATTCGCGAGCCCAAGGAGGAGTCTTTGTCGAGGTAGGCGCCCACTCGGACAACATTTTGCGATACTCGTTTTGCGTATCTCGAAAGGTGGGCTTCACCACGATGGTCTGGACGTCCGACTCGTGAAAATCGTTGTCGTCCAAGCGCAGGGAACGCGTGTCGTAAAAGATGACCGAGATTCGCTCACCATCGCCGCTGAGGTAGGAGTAGTAAGAAAGCTCGCCCTTCGTGTCCATCCAAGTAGCAAAGGCTGCGGGAACGTTCTTGTTCTCGAAGGCAACGATGCCTGGCAGACGATCGGGAGCGGTAAAAAGGCTCATGAATCGATCGGAAATCTCGGAATACTTGCTTCCGGGCTTGAAGTACCTGTAGGTGTAGAGTGGACAAGGAATCTCGAAAGTGCACTCCTCGGGAGGACCAACCGCAACTCCCGGCACGGAAAAGGTGAATCCTCCGCAACGACGAAAGCTCGGCGTGATGATGTTGCCGCTGCGATTTCGCGTCACCCTTGCGGATCGCTCGACCCGGGACTGGCCTGCGAAAAGCTTGTAACGTGAAACAAACTGAAACTCCCACCCTCGCCCAAGCTTTCCGGAAGCAGGAGAACGCGACTGCCAACGAGTCGGAATATAGCTAAAGGCAGGTCGAGATCCGACGTTGTAGCTCAACTCCAGAGTCATGGAATCCTTCTCCTCGTCGACCACGAGCTTGTGCTTCGAATAGTGGGCGCCATGCTCTTCGACCATCCAGACGTCATCGATCATGAAATCGACGGACTCCCCATTGTCCTTGGAGGACAAAAGGTTGCCGGGCACGCCCTCTGCATTCATTTCGATCCAGTGGCCCTGGGAGAATTCAAGACTAACCTGATCGTTTGCCAAAACCAAGCGATCCCCAACCTGCTCGAAGCGCATATCCTTCCAAGACTTGGGTTCCACTTTCTCGGAAACAGGCTCGACGGCTTGAGCATCCAGGGTTTCAGTCGAGTTGCCTTCGGTACAACAAGCAGGAAGTTCATCAACGGAAACTTGTTCACCTCCACATCCGAAAAAGAGAAGAACAAGCACATGCAGGAAAAATAAGTATGACCTCATGGAACTGAAACTAGGGCAGAAGGCACGACAGTCAAGCAAGCTGAAAGGCCTTGGCAAACAATTGAAATCCATGAAAGAAAGGAAGCAGGGCAATTGGATTGCCTTTCGAGGCTCGCGATGCTCTTTTTTCAATCCTAATGGGGAGGATTCACTTGGAAGGCATAGAGGTCATGGCACGCATCGGCTTGCTGGAAGAAGAGCAACATGCCCCGCAGGACCTTTACGTAACCGTAGACTTGACCTACGACTTCTCCAAAGTGCGGAAGACTGATGAACTGGAGGATGGCATCGACTATCGAGAAATCATCGACTGCGTTAAGAATTTCGCTTCCGACTATCACGGCAAGATGCTGGAACGCTTCGCTCACCTCATGGCCCGGAAACTGAAGGACTCATTCCCGCTGGAAAAGCTAAAGTTGTCGGTAGAGAAACCACGCTACACCAAGAAGCTGGGACTGCGTGAAATCAGCGTTTCCGTTGAGTGCTGAAGCCTACGTTGGCCTCGGAGCAAACCTGGGAAATCCCGAGGAAACCTTTGGGCATGCCCTTTCTTCCATGGAGACCTTTTCGGAAGTACTGGGGATTTCCGGCCTTTATCGATCCAAGCCGTATGGCTTTTCGCGACAACCGGACTTTCTGAACGCAGCCGCAAGAATCAGGACCAGGCTCGATCCTCTTAACCTCCTAAGGAAGCTTCAGGAGGTTGAGAAAAATCTCGGCAAGGTCGTGGAAAGGGAAAACGGACCGCGTTTAATCGACTTGGATCTTCTATTTTACGAAGACAAAGCCCTGAAAACGGATGACTTGACTTTGCCACACCCCGAAATTCACAAACGCGACTTCGTTCTTAAACCCTTGGAGGAACTGAACCCGGATTTGTTTCACCCAACTCGCAAAAAAACGATTTCGGAATTGCTGAAGAATCTAGATGAAAAATACGTTTCGGGAAAACTATCAAAGGATGTGGCACCTTTCCAAAAAAGCCCCGAAAGAGGTTGAATCTTCTTGAGCAAGGTTATTCTAACCTTATGTTTTCAGTCAAAAGCTCTTCCCAAAAGTTACTGGTAAAACAGAAAACTCTCCAATGACAAAATACGGCAACATCCTTCACTTTCTTGGTTCCGGCCGTCAGGTTGCGTACTTGGCAGGACTGGCAATCACCAACTGCGTTCTTTCGGCTGTGCCCGAGGTAATAAAGTTCAACCGCGACGTGCGGCCCATTCTATCCAGCAAGTGTTTCCACTGTCACGGTCCTTCGGAGAAATCCCGCAAGGCAAACCTGAGGCTGGACCTAAAGGAATCGGCGTTTTCCGATCGCAAGGGAGTCCGGGCTGTCGTGGGAGGCAAACCGAAATCAAGTGAGCTTTGGCACAGGATTATGGAGAACGACCCCGAGGAGATCATGCCTCCGCCTGAAGCAAAAAAAGCCCTTTCCAAGGATGAGAAGGACATTCTCACAAAGTGGATCGAACAAGGAGCCCGATGGGAAGGCCACTGGTCCTTCCTTCCGATCAACAAGCCTGCCACGCCAAAGGTTAAAAACGCAAACTGGCCAAGCAATCCTATCGATCACTTCGTCCTTTCCAGGCTCGAATCCCTCGGCATGCAACCCTCCTCGGAGGCGGAAAGACGAACCTTGATCCGGCGCCTCACCTTCGACCTCACCGGCTTGCCTCCAACTCTCGAGGAGGTGAAGGCATTCCTTGCCGACAAATCCGAGCGATCCTATGAAAAAGTCGTCGACCGACTGCTTGCCGGCGAGGCCTACGCCGAACGCATGGCCTTGATCTGGATGGATGCCGCCCGCTACGGGGATACCTCGGTCTTCCACGACGACGGTCCACGCACCATGTGGCCTTGGCGCGATTGGGTCCTGCGAGCCTACCGAGACAACATGCCCTTCGACAGGTTCAGCATAGAACAGTTGGCGGGCGACCTCTTGCCCGAAGCCACGATGCAGCAGAAAATCGCATCCGGCTTCAACCGCAACCATGCGACCACGGACGAAGGCGGCGCGATCGCCGAGGAGTTTCGGGTCGAGTACGTCGTGGACCGTGTCAAGACCACGGGAAACGTATGGATGGGGCTGACCTTGGAATGCGCCCAGTGCCATGAGCACAAGTATGATCCCATTTCTCAGGAAGAATACTACCAATTCTACGCTTTCTACAACAACAATGCAGACCCCGGAATGCAAACTCGCCGAGGCAACCAGGCTCCTGTCGTGAACGTAACCAACCCCGACAACGAGAAGAAGGCGACGGCGATCGAGGATAAGAAAAAGAAACTCGGGTTAAAGCTGGAAGCTCGTAAAAAGGAAGCCAAAAAACCCTTCGAGCAATGGGCGGAGGAACAATTTCTTGAAGTTGCGGAGAAGGGAAAAAAGAAACTGATCGAACCCACCGGACTTATCGCTCACCTTCCACTGGATTCGTTCGAGAAGAACCTCACCAAGGACTTGGTTCGAAAGAAAGGTGAAAACCGCCTTCACGGCAAAGCCAAGGCCGTGCCCTCGGCTAGGTATGGCGGCGGTCTCAAGATCGAGGGCAACGGTTTCGTAGAAATCAAGGACTTTGGAGACCTCGAATGGAATCGTCCATTCAGTTACGGTTGCTGGATCAAGACACCAAACGCCAACCAAGGAGGAGCCATTATCGGCAAGATGGATGAAGGCGCATCCTTTCGAGGCTACGACCTATGGATCCAGAACGGCCAACCCTCAGCCCACGTGATCAGCAAGTGGCAGGAAAACGCAGTCAAGATCGTGGGCAAAAAGAAAATCGCGGCCAATAAGTGGCAGCACGTCTTCTTCACCTACAACGGCTCCGGCTCAGCCGCAGGTTCCGCCATCTATCTCAACGGGGAAAAACTTGCCCACAACGTCGAGGCGGACGGACTCAACGCCTCCATTGTCACGAAAAAGCCCCTGCGCCTAGGAAGGCGGTTCAACTCATCCTTTGTCAACGGAATGGAAATTGACGACGTGCGCTTTTACGACCGCGAACTGACCGACGTCGAAGTCAAGGCGCTTGCCGGTTCGGATCCGATCGGCCCCTTGCTCGCGCTTGCTCCCACAGAACGCACCGAGACCCAGACCAAGGTCTTGTTCGAGCATTATCTGCAGTCCTTGGACCAAGCCTACAAGGGATTGATCGACGAGCGAAGGAAACTGGACGGCGAGTTGGCGGTCCTGAACAAAAGCTCGGGAGTAAACACGATGATCATGGCCGACAACGCCGCCAACAAAATGCGCAAGACTTACCTTCTGATGAGAGGCAATTACTCCAGCCCCGACAAAAGCGCGGAAATCCAACCGGATACCCCGAAATTTCTTCCAGCCATGACGAAAGGCTTGCCAAAAACACGGCTCGGAATGGCCAAGTGGTTGATGGATCCCTTGCATCCGCTCACCTCGCGAGTAACCGCAAACCGTCACTGGCAAACTATCTTTGGCAGAGGCATTGTAGATTCACCTTCCGACTTCGGATCCCAAGGCTCTTGGCCATCCCATCCGGATCTCCTCGACTGGTTGGCCGCAGACCTGCGGGACAACGGTTGGAACGTAAAGCGCGCAATCAAGCAGATGGTCATGTCCGCAACCTACCGCCAATCATCCGTGGTTTCCGAAAAACATCTCTCAAGGGACCCCGAGAACCGATTGCTCGGCCGGGCCCCTCGCTTCCGACTCATGGGTGAGTTCGTTCGCGACAACGCCCTTTCCGTCAGCGGACTCCTAAAGGCACAATTCGGAGGACCCGGAGTAAAACCCTATCAACCTCCCGGACTATGGGTCGAGGTTTCACTGAGTGGAGGAAGACGCTTCGCCCGCGACCAAGGAGACAAGCTCTATCGCAGGAGCATGTACACCTACTGGAAACGCTCCTCTCCTCAACCTGCACTCATGGCATTCGACACGCCGACCCGGGAAAAATGCGTGCTGCAGCGTCAACGCACAAACACCCCCATGCAGGCTCTCGTAACTCTCAACGACGAACAATTCGTGGAAGCCGCCAGACATTTCGCCAAGAGAATCCTCAAAAGCAACGAGAAGGACTTCAACTCGAGGCTGGACTACGCCTTCGAGCTAGCCACCGCAAGACCAGCGGACGACTTGCGAAGAGCGGTTCTCAAGAAAGCTCACGACCAACAGCTGGCAATCTTCCAAAAGGAACCGGACAGGGCAACGAAGCTTCTTTCGGTAGGCGAGTCCAAACGCGACGAGACCATCGATGCCGGAAGCCATGCTGCATGGACAATCGTGGCCAGCATGATACTTAATCTGGACGAAACCTTGAACAGGGAATAACTACTTACATCACCGACAAGCCATGAACCATTTAGACGCATTAAAGGCAATTTCGCGCAGACAAATGATGAACCTCGGAGCAAGAGGTTTAGGGGCTCTTGGAGCCGCCCACCTCCTAAACCCCGCTTTGGCGGGAGTTCCTTCAGGTTCTGCAGGATCGAGCGGCACCTTGGGGGGGATGCACTTCAAGCCAAAGGCAAAAAGAGTTATCTACCTCTTCTTTTCCGGTGGACCGTCCCACATAGACATGTACGACTACCATCCGGGGATGCGGAAGATCCACGGCATCGAGCTGCCGGACTCCATACGCCAAGGCCAACGCATCACGGGAATGACTTCAGGACAAAAGTCCTTTCCCTGCGTGGCTCCAATGTTCAAGTTCTCCCGACACGGGCAAAACGGAAGCTGGTTCAGTGAGCTTCTTCCCAACATCGCCACCATTGCCGACGACATCACGATAATCAAGTCCGTCCACACGGAAGCGATTAATCACGATCCCGCAATCACCGCCATTAACACGGGAGTCCAACAACCCGGCAAGCCCTCGCTAGGCGCTTGGCTCGACTGGGGGATGGGTAGCCCGAACAAGGATTTGCCCGGCTACGTCGTCATGATCTCAAAGGGTCGCGGGCAATCGCAGGCACTGTACGATCGCTTGTGGGGAAGCGGATTCCTTCCATCCAAACATCAAGGAGTCAAGTTTCGCTCAGCGGGAGACCCCGTGCTGTATCTCTCCAGCCCTCCCGGCGTTTCCAGGGAAATGCGACGTTCCATGCTTGATGGAATTGCAAAGATCAACCAAGCCAAGCGGCGCGAGACCGGAGATCCCGAGATCGATGCTCGCATCGCCCAATACGAAATGGCCTACCGCATGCAAACAAGCGTGCCTGAACTGGTAGAGCTTTCGGACGAACCGGCTCATGTGCTCGACCTGTACGGCAAGGACGCCCGCCGCAAGGGTTCCTTCGCCCACAATTGTCTGATCGCGAGAAGGCTCGCGGAACGTGGCGTGCCCTATGTCCAGCTTTTCCATCGCGGCTGGGATCAGCACGGCAGCCTGCCCTCGAAGATTCGCCAGCAATGCGAGGACATCGACCAGCCTGCAGCCGCCCTCGTCAAGGATCTAAAGCAACGAGGCATGCTTGAAGACACACTCGTAGTTTGCGGAGGCGAGTTCGGCCGCACCATCTATTCCCAAGGCAAGCTCACGAAGAACAACCACGGGCGAGACCATCACGGCCGCGCCTTCAGCATGTGGCTTGCGGGCGGAGGAATTAAAGCCGGCCTTGAGTACGGAAGGACGGACGACTTCGCCTACAACATTCTCGAAAATCCCGTTCACGTAAACGATCTCAACGCAACAATCCTGCACACGCTGGGCATTGACCACGAACGTTTCACTTATCGCTATCTAGGTCTTGACCAACGCCTAACTGGGGTAGAGGGTTCCAAGGTCGTCCACGACGTCTTGGCCTAAATCAGGATCAAAACCAATAAAGGAAAGAAAAGAAATGACTGACCAGAACACCTCCATCTCCCGCCGAAAATTTGTTGCAACCGCCGCTACAGGCGCCGCAGTCGTCTCCGCAGGATCTCTGTTGGTCGATTCCGCCAATGCGATAGCCAGACCGGACGTAACTAAAGGCCCTGCTTCGGAAACTCTCGTTACCACTCTCTACAAAAGCCTTTCCGAAGAACAACGCACGGCGATTTGCCTTCCATTCGACCATCCGCTACGATCAAAAGTAGACAACAACTGGCACATCAACAAGACCCGCATTAGCGACTTTTCAAAAGATCAACAGGCGATGATTCAGGAAATCTTCCTGAAGTTGCACAGTTCAAAGTATGCGGAGACCGTCCTAGACCAAGTGGAGCACGACGGTGGATTCAACAAAGGCTCGATCGGCTTGTTCGGCAAACCCGGAACGGGCAAGTTCGAATTCGTCTACACAGGCCGGCACGCGACTCGTCGTTGCGACGGAGACTCAGTGGAGGGCGTTGCCTTCGGCGGTCCCATCTTCTACGGGCACGCAGCAAAAGGTTTCCACGAGGAACCGGATCATCCCGGCAACGCCTACTGGTTTCAGGCGAAGCGGGCAAACGAGCTCTTCCAAGCATTGGACGGCAAGCAACGCAAGGTAGCCCTGCTGGACAAACGCAGCCGAGGCGAGCGTGGAAACAAAACCATAAAGACAAAAGGTTCGACCGAAGGTCTTGAAGGGCTGTCCGCATCCGAATTGCTTGCCGACCAAAAGGACCTTTTGCGAAAGGTGCTGGCGGACCTCCTCGCCCCATTCCGCAAGAAGGATGCAGATGAGGCAATAAAGCTTATTGAGGCCAACGATTTCAACAAGCTCCACCTTTCCTACTACAAGAAGGAAGACATTGGCGACGATGGCGTCTGGGACGTTTGGCAAGTGGAAGGACCAAAGATGATTTGGTACTTCCGAGGCAAGCCGCACGTTCACGTCTGGGCCAACATAGAAGCCTGACAAACAAAATTTTCAGGCGTTCTTGGTTGACGAACGCCACACTTCCGGCAAACGAGAGTTCGCCATGGCGGACATGGTGGATTCCAGACTGGAGGAAATCGAGCACTGGCTGGAGAGCCTTCCCGACTTTCGTGGAGGAACGCTTCGGGTGGCATCGGCCGACGCGAGCTTCAGAAGGTATTTCCGGCTAGGCGTCAGGGAGCAAACCTTCGTAGTCATGGACGCCCCTCCAGACAAGGAACCTTGCGAACCCTTTGTAAGAATTGCCGAAAAGCTAAGGGAGGCGGGAGTCTGCGTACCCGAGATTCTCGCGCAAGACGTCGATCGTGGCTTCCTCATCCTGACCGACTTCGGGGACCTTCACTATCAGGAAGCGCTCTCGGGAAACGATCGTGAAAGACTATACGATTTGGCCTTGGCGGAAATCCTGAAGCTCCAGTCCTCCCTTGGAAACCAATTGGAAGATCTGGGAAAATACGACGAAGACTGGGTTCGCATGGAACTGGAGATTTTTCGCGAATGGTGCCTGCCGGACATGCCTAAGGAGGAGTATGTTCAAACGACTCGAATTCTCGTAAAATCCTTTCTGGAACAGCCTGCGGTCTTCGTACATCGGGACTTCCATTGCCGCAACCTTCTGGTTCTCGAGGACGGCAATCCCGGCGTAATCGACTTTCAGGGAGCGCTCGTCGGACCCATCACCTACGACCCCGTCTCCCTGCTGCGCGATTGCTATGTGGACAACGACGAAGAATGGATCCGCTCCAAGGCTCTGGCTCACAAGCAAGGTCTTACCATGAATGGCCTTTTGTCCGACGACTTGCCCGAGGAAGACTACCTGAGGTGGTTTGACTTCACGGGTCTTCAGCGCCACCTGAAGTGCATTGGAATCTTCCACCGCCTCAGCATCCGCGACGGAAAGCACGGATATCTGGAAGACGTACCGAGGGTCCTTGGCTATGCAGTAAATGTCATGAGACGTTGGCCTGAACTCAAGGAACTCGAATCCATGGTTTCCCAAGCTCGATTACAAACGTCAAAAGCAGAACTATGAAGGCAATGATACTCGCCGCAGGTTACGGCAAACGGCTCAGGCCCCTTACCGACCACACGCCGAAACCACTCGTCAAGGTAGGAAACCAAGCCTTGATCGATTACCACTTGAAAAAACTTGCCGCCGCAGGCATCAGGGAAATCGTCGTAAACCTCGGTCACCTCGGGGCAAAGATTCCGGAGACCCTTGGGAATGGATCCGATCGGGGGATGAACATACAATATTCCGACGAAGGTCCCGACCCGCTCGAAACGGGAGGCGGTCTGACCAAGGCATTGCCACTGCTGGGAGAAGAAACATTCCTGGTAGTGAACGGAGACGTCTGGTGCGATCTCGACTTTGGTTCCATCCCGAGATCGCTGGAGGACGGAGACGATGCCCTGCTCTACCTAGTGCCCAGACCCGCTTGGCGGACAAGCGGCGACTTCTCGCTGACGACCGAGGGCAGAGTGATCGAAGCCGAGGAACCTGAACTGCTCTATGCCGGCATCGCGCTATACCACCCTCGCATACTTCATGGCGCGAAGGTAGAGAAGTTCTCCATCGTTCCCCGTCTTCGTGCTGCCATAGCTGAGAATAGGGTTGCGGGAATCCTTCACGAAGGAGTTTGGGACGACGTGGGTACCCCCGAGCGCTTGGAAGCCATTCGGGCAAGCTTGAGCTAAGGCTTGGAGCTTGGAGGAATCGTGGCGTTGGCTTCCCTTCCCTCGGCAAATCTCTTCAATAGCTCATCCCGCAGGGAGGGTGCCTCAGGTGGACCAAATTCCTCGACCACGTAGGCAACCACATCCCGCAGTTGCCGATTGGTGAGACCGGCGGAAGCAGCAGCCATGACTTGCCCTCCTGCATCGGCAGGGCTGTTTCCTCGGCTCCGGGATCGAAACTTTCTCATCTGGTCCAAAAAATACCAGCCTTCAAGGGAGGCAAGCGATGGAGACATAAGCGTGGCGTTGCCTTCGGCATTGCTCCCGTGACAGGAAGCACAGCGCTCCTCATACAGCTTTGCGCCCGATTCGATGTCGCCGCGAACAGTCCGAATCGCGGGCTTTCGTTCTTGCTTTGCAAACCAACTCGCTGCAAATGCCATCTCGAAGTCGCTTCGGAGCTTCTTGGCCGCGGAACCCATGAGATATTCGGAACGATTCTCAGGGCTTTGCCCTCTCACCCCGGAATGAAACTTCTGAATCTGGTCCAGCAAGTACCAATATTCCATTCCATCCAAAATGGGTGCACGCTGAGCCTCCTTCGTGCCATGGCACAAGGCGCATTCGGCAACAATCGCCTCGGGAGAACGGCCGCGACCTGCATCAACAAGGCCTGAATTTTCCCCGCGATCACCGAGACAGCCGAGAAAAAAGCAGACCGAAGAAACCGCAAAAAAGGATTTCAAACAATTCCAAGTTACCTTCACTGCCAATACAAACTATTGCCCAGAAGGTCGCCGACAAGCGTGAATGAACACCTTTCGTCTTTCCTAACGTCAAACATGCTATAGAAAGGGTATTTGCATATGGCGGAAGTCGAACTGGAAAATCTTTGCAAGACTTACCCGAACGGCACTGAAGCCGTTCGGGGCGTGAGCGTAAATATAAAGGACGGCGAATTCCTTGCCCTGGTAGGTCCATCAGGTTGCGGGAAAACAACTCTCCTGAGAATGGTAGCTGGGCTGGAAACCATCGACTCGGGGATCCTGCGGATCGGCGGCAAGGAGGCAAACGACCTCGAACCGAAGGATCGGGACGTCTCAATGGTCTTCCAGAATTACGCCCTTTATCCCCATATGACGGCCTTCGACAACATGGCCTTCGGACTACGTGCACGAGGAACTGGACGGGAAAAGATTCGAGAGCGGGTGCGAGAGGTGGCGGCAAAACTTGGTATTTCGGATTACTTGGAAAGGAAACCCGGAGTCCTCTCGGGAGGTCAAAGGCAACGGGTGGCATTGGGCCGGGCAATAGCTCGCAGACCCGTCTTGTTTCTCATGGATGAACCGCTCAGCAACCTCGATGCTCGCCTGCGAGTTGAAATGCGGAGGGAATTGAAATTGTTGAGAGGCGAGTTGAACACCACGACCCTGTACGTGACGCACGACCAAGTGGAGGCGATGACCCTCGGAGATCGCGTATGCGTAATGGAAAAGGGAGAAGTCCGCCAATTGGGAACACCCAAGGAAGTTTACGAACAACCTGCCGATACTTTCGTCGCCGGCTTCCTAGGTTCGCCTCCGATGAATTTCCTGGAAGGTGAACCGGAAACAGGGCAAGGAGATACATTCTTCGCGATAGCAGAAAGCAGGATTCCCTTGGAAAAACATCCGGAAATCACGAATGCTTCGCGTTTCCTGCTGGGCGTGCGCCCGGAGGACTTGAGCCTGAGCGAGACAGCCAAGGAGTCCTTGCAGGGCAAGGTGGAGCTAATCGAGGAGGTGGGTGAGGCTCGACTGATTCACGTCAGGGTGGGAAAACAGCTGATCGTTGCGAAAAGTACTGAGCGAAAGCCCATTGAGGAAGGGCATTCAGTCTCTCTGAGGGCAAATCCCGAAAGGTGTCTCCTTTTCGACAAGGACTCGGGAAAGAACCTGTCAATGCAAGGCTAGTTCGGTCAACGCGGTTCGCATTCTGCGATAAAAGATTCCAAAGAGAACCGCCACCGGCAAGAGCGAGAACGTTGCAGCTGCCATGGCAACGGCTTCCGGTATTCGATGGCTGGAATCCTGAAGCTTAGCCAAGCCAAGCGGCAAAGTCTGGTTTTCATCGGAAAGAAGAAGAAGCGGCAAGAGATGTTCCTGCCAAGAGAGGATGAAGTGAATCAACCCATAAGTTACCAATGCAGGCGAGACCAAGGGCAGGACGATGAGGAAGGTACGGAAAGCCGAGACGCCCTCCACCCTAGCCAAATCAATCAGTTCGTCGGGTACGCCCCGAAAGACCTGCGTGAAGAAAACGATACCGATTCCACTGGCCACCCCAGGCAAAATCACGGACCACGCGCTTCCGTTCAATTCAAGCAGGGCAATCCACTCGAAAAGAGGAATTGCAAGAGCTTGGCGAGGCAAGAGTATCACCAAGATCGCAAGCATGAAAAGCAGACGCTTGAAGGGAAACTCAAGCTTGGCAAAGGCAAAGCCTGCACCGGCGGTTACAACCACGGCAAGAAAGGCTTGGCTGAATGAGATGAAAATGGAGTTCAGGAAATAACCGGGAAAATCGAGAAACTCGCGTGAAAAAAGAGAGGAATAGGCATCCCACTCGTAATCTGAGGGAAACAGGAGCAGGGGTTGGTAAATTTCCTTGTTGGTCTTGAATGAGGAAAGAAACAACCAAAAGAAGGGATAGACGAAAACCAAGCCTGCGAAAGTGCAAAAAACAAAGGCAAGGAAGCGCAAGTTATGGGTTCCCGTGCTCATCTCGAGAAGTCCGGGCGAAACCGCAGAAACAACAAGGCAAACAAGATCATGGCTGTCATGGGTACGACCAAGAGGCTCATCGCGGAGGCGGCGGGAAAGTCAAATTGCCCGGAACCTCCCGGAAAGGCCACTTGGTATACGTAAGAGACGAGGAGGAGTCCCGAATCGAGGATTCCTCCCGAGCCACCGAGCAAGTTGTATGCACCAGAAAATGATGCAAAACCATCCACAATGAGGAATACGGAGGTAAAGACGGCCACATGTCTGACGGCTGGCAAGGTCACGCAACGCAAGGTACGCCAAGAACTCGCTCCCTCAATCCGAGCCGCCTCGTAGTAAAGCTTGGGCACGGCTTCCATCCCACAGAGGAAAAACAAGGTCACGAAGCCCGTCCAGCGCCAGACCGACTGGAGAATGAGGGAGGGAAGAACGAAGGTGGGATCCATCATCCAGTTTACGGGATCGAAGCCGAGTGGAACTACGATGAATTGGTTCAGGGCTCCCTCCCTTCCATGGAAAAATAAATGAAAGAGAGTGGAGAGGACACCTGGAAGACACAACCCCGGCAAGAGCAGGAGAAAGCTGAAAAAAGGCCTGATGCCCGCAGGAAGCTGCATAAGGAAATGGGCAAGAAAAAAGGCTATGGGCAAGACGAAGGCAAGGGTACCTGCAACGTAAAGGGAGGTATTCCAGAGAGCCTTGTGAAACTTAGGGTCTCCCAGAACGTAGCTATAATTAGCCAAGCCTATGTATTTTTCCACTGGAGCCGACACCTCTTCACTGGGTTCTTCGGCGACAGGTTCCCAGGAGACGTTCAGCCAATCAATCGAGCCTGCGGGAGAAAGACCTACTCCCTGCCCGGACGAACTGTCCGAAAGCGAACCTGCCCCACGGTGATCGGGCATGTACTCGGGATTCTGCAGGGCAAGGTCTACGCCAAGTCCCAACGGAATCGCCCAAAAAAATAATAGAAGGCCGAAGAACGGGCCCAACAGAAAAAACAAAGACCAGCGACTTGAGCTTCCCGACGGCAATGCTTCGAATCGGATGCGGTTACCTCTGCCCGCCTTGCTTGGACTCGATGGCCTCACGGTACTCGAGAAGCGCCTTGCGAGCCCCGATGGACTGGAACATAACGGCGCCAAAGTAATTTTCCTTCATGAGGAAAATGGCCTGAGGTCGCTTGGGATTGACGTTAACGGGAGGAATCTCGCTCTCGAGCTCGACCAAGAGCTCTCCCATGGATTGCTCGAAGTATTCGTGCTCTTTCAGCAGTCGCTTGTCCTTCCAAGCCGGTTTGTAGGCGGGGAAGCTGTTGCCTTGGAGGAAGCGCTCGGCATTGGCATCGGGGTCCTTCATGACGAACTCGATGAAATCCCAAGCTGCATCGTGCTTGGCGCTGCCTTGGCAGATCATCAAGCCTTGCCCGGCAAAGGTGGCGGTCCTTGGCCCGAGCTTGCCGTCCTTGTCTTTCCACGTCGGGAGAGGGAGCATCCCCCAAAGCCCCTTCATGTCCGGAGCGAACTGCTGAAAGAGGTCAAGCCCGTACCAATCGGCCCCCGGAACTGCGAGAACTTCGCCCGTCTCAAGATCTCCACTAAAAAAAACGGGGTCGAAGATCGTGCCTCGGTCGGGCATAACAACGATTTGCTTTTCCGACATATCGGCGAACTCGTCCAAAATATCCACTGCCGTTTCGAAATCAGGGAGAAACTTCCCCTTGGAGTCGAAGAGATCGCTTCCGCTCTGCCGAAGCAAGACGTCGAAGAGGGTTCCATCCAAGGCCATGAAGCGTTGTCCGTGCTCTTTCTGCAGACGCTCCCCGACCTTGGCGACGCCTTGCCATGTGGTAATTTCCTCAGGTCGAACTCCCAGTTCCTTGAAAAGATCCTTGCGGTAATAAAGTACCATGGAGCTCAAGGACTGCGGTGCGCCAAGGACTTTTCCCTTGTATGTAAAAACCTCGAGGCGGCGGGGATGGAGCGTCTTGTTCAAACCTGACTTCTTCATTCTGGAAGTGAGGTCGAGAAAAGGAGTTCGAGATCCTAGAAAGACTCCGAAAAAAGTTTCGTCAAGCTGGACCAAGTCAGGAATTCCCTTACCTGTACGAAAGGCCACGCCAAGCTTGTCCGGCATTTCCCGAAAACCGTACGAACTGACTTGGACCGCGAGCTTTTTCTTGGTTTTCTCTTGGTAGAGCTCGGCCATCTTCTCGTAATAGACTTGGTCTTGATGGGAGCTAATCCACATTTCCAGGGATTCGCCCATCAAGGCAGACTTCGAGAGAAAGGAAAAAAGAGAAAACGCGAATACCAAGTAGATGCTTGAAATGTTCTTCATGGGTGAGGTTATAAAAAGATTGATGCTCGAAAGATAACGGAAAACATGCGACGGGATCAAGTTCGTAGAAGCGAAAAACAATTCTTTGGTCTCGCCCTTATGGATGACAAATCCCACACTCGCTCAAGATGAATCAAAGAATAATAATCAGCTTATTGACTTTCGCCTTGGCAACAAATTGCTATGCAAAAGCCAATCCGGTGAAGACTCCCCCACCACTTAAAGGTTCCGAGGTCCACGTTTACAAGGAAGCGAGCAACTCCAAACTGATCCTGAACGTATTTTCCCCCGAGGACCACAACCCGAAAAAAGCCAAGCTCCCCGCCGTCGTCTTTTTCTTCGGCGGCGGATGGGTGGGTGGTTCCTCAAAGCAATTTCAGCCACACTGCGAGTACCTCGCCTCTCGGGGGATGGTCGCGATATCAGCAGACTACCGGGTGAAGAGTCGGCAAGGAACCACTCCCTTCGACTGCGTCAGGGACGGAAAGTCCGCAGTGCGATGGATTCGAGCGAATGCCGAAAAGTTGGGCATAGACCTGAACAGAATCGCAGCGGGAGGCGGCTCTGCCGGAGGACACGTTGCAGCCGCTACCGGAAACCTGCAGGGTCTTGACGAAAAAGGCGAAGACCTATCGATTTCCTCAAAACCCAATGCCTTAGTGCTCTTTAATCCTGTTTACGACAATGGGCCCAAAGGGTATGGTCACGACAGGGTAAAGAACCGATACAGGGAAATTTCGCCGATTGACAACATTCGCAAGGGAAGTCCTCCCACCATCGTTTTCCTCGGTGACAAGGACAAGTTGATACCAGTCTCTACGGCCGAAAAGTACAAGGCACTGATGGAAAAGGCAGGCAGCCGATCGGATCTTCACGTCTATGCCGGACAACCGCATGGCTTTTTCAACAAGGGAAAGAAGGGAAACCACTATGAAAAAACGGTTCTGGAAATGGACAAGTTCTTCATTTCCCTTGGATGGCTAAAAGGCAAGCCGACGATAATCGTTCCGAAATGAAGCGCTTTTTGCCAAGCCTGCTCGCGCTTTGCGCTTGGGTGATCGATGTCGCCTACGCAGATGAAGGCTCCAGCCTAAAAACTCCCGCCGTGCCGGTGATCAGGGTCGAGAAAGACAACTGGCGCGGAGCTTCGCTAAACGACATAAGAAAGGTCTTGGAGTCCGCAGCCCAAGAGCTCATGCCGCATGCAGACAGCAGCAAATGGGACAACATCATCGTCAGCCGTTCTTCCAAAAGCCCTATAGTCTTGTTTAAGAGAGGCAAAGCCGGCGAATACTTCGTGAAGCTAAACACTCAGGGAAACTTTTGGTGCCAGTACGCCTACCAGTTTTCACACGAACTCGGTCACATTATTGCAGGTTACAAGGATGGGGACAAAGGCAACCTGTGGCTGGAGGAGAGCCTCTGCGAGACCGCGTCCCTCTTCACCATGCGCAAGATGCGCGAAGCATGGGTCACTTCTCCCCCGTACCCAAACTGGAAAGATTACTCTAAGCACCTCGGAAGCTACGCTCAGGATAGGATCGACGACAATCTCTGGCCCAAAGGAAAATCGGTTTCGGAATGGTACGAGGAAAACAAGGATCACCTTAGAAAAAATCCCACCGATCGCGCAAAGAACAACGTGATTGCAGCAAAGCTTCTGCCCTATTTTGAAGAGAATCCCAAACGCTGGAGGGCGGTTCGGTACTTGAACGAATGCAAAAGCAAAAAACATCGCTCCTTCGCCAAGCATCTCGAAGATTGGAAGGAGTCCTGTCCAAACAAGGAAGACAAAGACTTCGTCGCCTATTTGACGAAATTGTTCGGAGTTAAATCTTCTAGCGACTAGCGGAACTCGCCTTTGTCGAACCGTTCCCAAAAGTGGTCGGGCGGCATCAGCTCTCTAGCCCCATCGTCGAAGCGAACTCCGATTTCCCTCAAGCCAAAGATTTGGCGAGCAAACTCCATACCCTTCGTCACCTTGGACGGGGTAAATACCAAGCGACTGAGCGGAACACCCTTGAGAGGCGACAGGTCGGTTATGAGCGTGTCCCCAATGTGCAAACGCTGGATCACGGGGAGCTTGCGGACGAACGAAAGGTCGGAAACCTGGGTCCGCAGAAGGGTCAGGCTCACAATGGGCGTTCCGGCAAGAGGGGAAAGATCCGACACGGGAGCGTCGTTCAGCCAAAGTTGACGAACCTGGGAACCGGCAAGTGCCGACAGATCCTTCACCTTGGTCAACGGCAGGTAAAGACTCTGGAGAGGCATTCCCTCCAGTCCGGCAAGGGTCTCGATCGGGCAACCGTTCAAACGAAGTTCTCCTATGGGAGCTCCCTTCAGGGGAGTAAGGTCCTTGATTTGGGTGTTCTCGGCGTAAAGGCTTCTCAGCGGCATGCCATTCAGGTGCCGAATCTCTCGAACGGGATTGTCGCTGATATCCAAGCCCATCAGCTTCAAACCCTTGAGGGGCGACAGGTCCCGCAAGCCACAGCCCGGCAATTGACCTCCTACAATTTCGCCGTTTTCCTCGACGAATTGTCCTTGGCCCTGATAGTCGGGATTGGCTTTCCTTAGAATCGCCTGCAAACGGGCAACCTGAGGGCTTTGGGGCGGTTGAGCAACCTGTGGCGGCAAGCTAGTCGGCGGTGGCGGAGGAGTAAAGTTGGGAGGAGGGGGCGGAGAAGGCAATGGCGCCTTTGGCACAGCAGCGGTTGGCGAGGTGGGGGCAGTCTTGTTGGAGGAATCCTGCTCGGGTGTCGGAGAAGAATCCGCAGCGTCTCCGGAAGCCGAATCCTCCTTTGCCTCGTCAAAGCAAGCGGCAAGGAACAGAAAGCCGACAAAGCACGCCAAGGAGAAACGAAGCGATTGGAAATGGCTCACTTCTCAACGACCCAAACGTTTCGAAAGCGAACGGGATTGCCATGGTTCTGAAAAAAGACGGGTCCGGGCTGAGGACCCTCCCTCATAGGGGAGGCGGTGGTGGAATGATCGCAGACGGTCTTGTCGTGGATCACCACCCCGTTATGGCGAACGGTCATTAAGGCGTTTGCGACCTTTTTGCCGTCCTTGAACTTGGCTGCCGTAAAATCGACGTCGTAGGTCTGCCAAGTGAGCGGGGGATAACACATGTTGAGCTTCGGAGCCTTGGTCGAGTAAATGCCGCCACATTCGTTGTGTCTTCCTTCCAATCCGAATGAATCAAGAATCTGTACCTCATAGCGTCCATGAGCGTAAAACCCGCTGTTGCCCCTGCCCTGTCCGCGAGCCTTGGGCTTGTACGGAGTCCGAAACTCGAAGTGAATCTTGAAGTCTCCGAAGGTACGCTTGCTCGTGCATCCTTCCATAAGCAAACCGTCCTTGGTCTGGCGTCCACCCTTCCACTGGTCGGCTCCGTGCTTGTCGCCGTCAAAGAGGATGACCGCTCCCTTTGGGGGTTTTGCGCCCAAGGTTGGACTCTTTCTGACAACTCGCTTCAGCTCCCCGATCTTCTTTCCATCGAGGGTCGAGACCGTCATCACTCCATCCTTGATGGTGCCCGTGTGCTTGTCGTTCTTGAAGGTAACGCTTCCGTCCTTTGCCTTGGAACCCTTTATCATCTCCTCCTTGTTCAGGTTCCAACCGTCTCCCGGCAACCCACCGACGAACCCCCTCGAGGTGAACTGTCCGTCACCCAGGGCAATCACTTGACAACCAAGCTTCTTGTCACCCTCTTCGCCCTTCACGGTACCGGTATACTCTCCCTGGACGGCGTAGTCGGCGTCGACCTTGGATGGATCGGCCGAGTCCAGCTTGGATGGAGCGGCATGAACAATTGAGGCAAGGGCAAACCAAGCCGGGAAGAAAGACAAAACATGCTTCATTAAGTAATAAGTTGATTAGGGTTTTTCTGGCTGAGGAAGCGACAATTCCACGGCAAAACGTCCTTCGCAACAAGCGTGAAATTCAACAATGACCGATTTCCGAACCGGATTGGCACAACGTTTTGCGTTTCCAATTCGCCAGCGGTTTCGTTTAAACTCGCTCAATGGACAACTTCCTTACGACAACCGACTACGTAATCTTCTTCGGCTCGCTGATCGCGGTCATGGGGCTCGGCCTGTGGGTTGGCAGAAGGGAAAACAGCACGGAAGACTACTTTCTTGCCGGAAGGGACACTCGATGGTGGGGGGTAGCAGGGTCCATCTTCGGTTCCAACATTTCCGCCAACCACATCGTGGGCATGATGGCCGTGGGTTTCAGCTTGGGGTTCGTCGAAAGTCATTTCGAGATCACCGCCATCGCGGGCCTTCTCATGATGTGCTATTTTCTCCTGCCGGTGTACAGGAAGCTGAACGTGTACACCCTGAGCGACTACCTAAGCCGCCGCTACGACGACAAGTGCCGAGTCGCCTACTCCATAATCATGGTCGCGATCATCGTCTTCGTCATGATGGTTCCCGCCTTTTACATCGGCTCTCGCTCCGTCAACATCTTGTTGGTGGAGGACA
This sequence comes from uncultured Puniceicoccaceae bacterium, assembly GCA_964576585.1. Classification (GTDB taxonomy): domain Bacteria; phylum Verrucomicrobiota; class Verrucomicrobiia; order Opitutales; family Seribacteraceae. The sequence goes on from CAZNWO010000014.1 coordinate 35,238, forward strand.
GTCACGTTCGCGAGGTGCTGGCGTCGGCAAGCGCCGACAACCCTCAGAAAATCACCATCGACCACACCTACTACGTCATCGGCATACTAATCATGGCGGTAGTCACGGGTTCGTACGTCATCCTGGGCGGTCTCAAGGCAGTGATCATAACCGACGTCATCCAGTCCGTGCTCATGCTCGTTGGGGCCATCATCGTGGCCTACCTAACCTTCGGCACGAAGGAGATCGGAGGATGGGACGGCATGCGTTCGCTGGACCGGGCGGGCAAAGACCTCATGCATCTATACCTCCCCTCCGACCACCCCAAGAGACCATGGACTGGTGTCCTCTCCGGGCTCATGGTCCTGCACTTTTACTATTGGGGAACCAACCAGTTTATCGTGCAGCGAGCCTTGGCGGCGCGTTCCGACCGCGAGGCCCGTATAGGCATCATCAGCGCCGGCTTCTTCAAGCTCCTCATTCCCTTCATATCGATCGGCACCGGCATCGCCGCCTATTACCTCTTTCGTGAGCGCATGCCGGGCGTAACCGTGGACGGCGACACCGCCTTTCCCTTGCTCATGAGAGAGGTCGTTGCTTCCGC
>CAZNWO010000014.1:35920-39445 GCA_964576585.1 uncultured Puniceicoccaceae bacterium
CCGTGGACGGCGACACCGCCTTTCCCTTGCTCATGAGAGAGGTCGTTGCTTCCGCAGGCGCAGGCTTGGTCGGGTTGGTCGCCGCAGGACTCATCGGGGCCATCCTTTCCAGCGTCGACTCCATGATGAATTCCGCCGCCACTCTCATCACCTTCGATCTATATAAGCGCTACATCAAGCCTGAAGCCACCGATACCGAGCTCATAAGAATCGGTCGTTGGTGCATTGCCGGACTCGTCGCGGGATCCGCCGTCCTAACGATCTTCATAATGGACCCCAACACCAAGGACAACTTCTTCACCTACGTCGCCTCCCATCAGAGCAAGCTCGTGGGAGGACTGGTCGTCGCCTTCTTCATGGGCATGATCTGGAAGGGAGCGACTGCTGCAGGGGGCTTGGCGGCCATTCTTTCGGGCGTGGCCTTCTCCTACCTTCTTCCCCCGGTATACGCAGCCACCCTCGGGCAAAATCCCGCCGTCAACGCGCACTTCGGAGAAAACCTGAACTTCTTTCACAGCGTCTTTCTCGCCGCAATCCTCGCCGCCATTACGCACGTCATCGTAAGTAAGCTCACCAAGACCGAGAAGGAAAAGGCGGAACTCACCTGGATCGGACTCGGAATCCTCACACCGGAGCGACTGCGCGCCTTCGGGCTCACCCTACTCGTCACCCTAGGCATCTTCGCCGCCCTAGGATTCAGTGTCGCCTTCGGCAAGCTTAGCCCTGCCCCTGCGGCATGGATGGCGGCAGTGTGGACCTTCGGCTGCTTCGCCAAGTCCGCCATGGATACCGCCAAGCGCGAGAATAGCGAAGCAAGCATCCTCTCTCAGGATCGCCTCTGGGCTGGCCTGTTGGCAGCCTGTGCAGTTTTCATGCTCTATTATTTCTTCTAGCTGCCAGGCATCTCTTTGCGGATCGCATTCCAAAATTATCCGCTTTTTATAATGGCTAAATCCACCGTAAACGTGGCATCCTCTCGATTATGAGTTCGCGCCTCCTACTAGAGAAACTGGCCGAGATCCGGGATTCCCGCCTGCTGGGCACCCAAGCCAGCGAGGCGCTCGCTCCGCTCATCGACAAGCCCATCAAGCTTTCCCTTTCCTTCGTCTCGGCAGGTCGCACCTTCGGGCAATCCTATAACAAAGCCTACGAAGGGGGCCAAACCCTCGTCTGCAAGTTGGGGGGAGAAGAAGAGATCGAGGCCACCGTCCTGATCGTCCCCGAGGAAGACGACCTTGTGCAAAGCCTGGAACCCGAGGAAGTCTTCGAAGCCCGCCTTGCCGTGCTGGATTTCGACACCCTCTACCAGCGTCCCGTCCTCGGGCAATTCCTTGGGGAGGTCACCACTAACCAGGAAGAGGAAGAGGAAGAGGAAGAGGAAGAAATCGAGTCGGAACCTGAGGAAGCCGAGGATGTACTGGAAGAGGACGATGAGGAAGACTTGCCGGAAGAGGATGAAGTCCTCGAGCAGCAACTGGAACTCGATATTGCCCAAGCCAAGGAACCCGGACCGGCGCCTGCTCCTCAAAAGCCGGTTCCACCACCCGATGCGCTCAAGCAAGCCGCAAGACGAAAGCAGCAAAAGTCCAAGCAACCACAGCACGGCAGGTCGCTGAAACAAAAAAATCGCCAACGAAAAATCCAAGCAAAAGGCAATAAACAGAAACAGGCAGGGCAACAGCAACAGGAGGGGTGCCAACACGGTTGCCGATTCCTATCAGGAGCTGGTCTAATTCTGCTTAGCTTGATATCCTGCAGCAACAACGCAGTACAGGTAGGTTTCTTTTTCCTCGTTGGCGGAGCAATCTGCTTCTGGCCATTGATCAAGAAGCAGATAGACGAACAAAGCAAAAGTTGAAGCCATGGTAATTTCTTGTCGTTTGGAGACAAGAAATCCACCTTTTCCCTCACTCCCCTAAACCCCAGAGTACCAAGTGCCTCTGCGTTTTTTCGTTGGTCTCCTTAAAAAAAAACGTAAGATTTTCAACAATTTGGCTAATAACACTTGGAAACATTACTCGTGCGTGCGCACACGAAAAAACCTTTAAACCTTATTCAGCATGAGATTGCTTGAAAAGAATACCACAGGTCGCTCGACCATGGTTACTCCCAAGCCAAGGAACCTTCTCACGGCATGGCGACCTCGCCTGCTTACCGCTCTAATCACGGTCGGCTTGGGCAACCACGCCATCGCCAACCAAGCGCCCGTGGCGGAAGTACCGTCCGGAGCAGGGACGGAGGCAAACCCGTATTTGATCGCCACAGTCGGCAACCTGTATTGGTTGTCCCAGACAAACAGCGCTTGGACCGGGAAGCACTTTCGCCAGACGGAAGACATCAATGCATCGGGGACGGCATTGCTGGACAATGGGGCCGGCATTGCTCCGATTGGCAACTTCAACGGCAGCACCTATGATGGCGATGGCCATGTGATCGAGGGATTGACGATCAATCGTTCGTCAACGGATGCCGTGGGCATGTTTGGAGCAACCTCGTCGAATGCAGTCATCAGGAACTTGGGGCTTAAGAACGTCAGCATAAGCGGCAAGAAATCCGTGGGTGGAATTGCCGGCAGGACCTATTCTTCGACCATTACGGGTTGTTACGTTACGGGCAGCGTTACGTCATCGGGATGGATGGTGGGCGGTATCGTTGGGCAGTCCTATGGAACAACGGTCAGCAACTGCTACAATCGGGCGAACGTGAAATCATCAGGGACAGGATCGAATGCCTGGCATCAGGGAGGACTGGTGGGAGCCGCTTATGCAACTGGTGAGATCCTCACGTTGATTCGGAACAGTTACAACGCCGGACTGGTTAACAATGGGAACAGCGTCAATCTGGTGGGAGGCCTTTTAGGAAAGGACTACGGCGTCGGGGTGGAAAACTCAGCCTGGGACAGGGATACGAGTGGCCAAGATTCCAGCGCCGGTGGCGGTATGGGCAAAACCACTGCCCAAATGAAGATGGCGATCTCCTACATTGGCTGGGATTTTGTCCTCGAGACGGGCAATGGCTCGGATGACGTCTGGGAAATGGACAACTCGAACGGGGTCATCAATAACGGCTATCCGTTCTTTAGCTGGGAAAACGGGGCTGCGGTCGTTTATGACTTGCCTACCGTCATTTCCCCTGTCTCGGACATCCTCACCAGTTCGAGCGATCAAAGACAGATCACGATTACGGCAACGGATTCGGATGGTGGCAATACGGTGATTGCTGCCACCTCGTCGAACCCGGCAGTGGCCACGGTCGCAGTTGCCGGAACAACAACCGATGGAAACACCACCACAGCCACCTTGACAGTCACACACGTCGGGGAAGGCGCCACCACCGTCACCGTGACGGCCAGCAACCCAAACAGCCCGGTGGGCGCCACCCAGTTCACCTACACCAACGACGTCACCTCGCCCACGGCCGCATTGACGTACGCGGTTTCAGGACAGCCGGCGACCTTTGCCAAGGGGGGCGACGTCGTGACGATCACCGCAACTTTCGAGGAAGCCGTGTCCGATTCCCACCCAA
>CAZNWO010000015.1:0-13459 GCA_964576585.1 uncultured Puniceicoccaceae bacterium
GTAAGCTCATCAGGAGCTGCGGAGAGCTCTTGGAATGCGTTGAAAAAGTCGTTGAGCGCACGCGTAAGGCTTCCCGGGGCGAGATCACTGTCCTCATGATCGTCCAAGCCAACGTTGACTCCCTCGCGAACGATTCGTTCGCCCAGCACGGACTGGAGCAAATCCAAGACTTCCTTACGAGCCTCCAAGGCAGAAGTTTCACCAAGTTCATCCACCACGCGCCTGTCGAGTAGCTGGCTTCGAGCATGATCGAGGCCACCCATCTCGAGTGCGGTCGTGCCAAGGCTTCCCACATCGCGATACATGGAGCCATCGCGAGACAAGACCCTTTGCCGAGCATAGTTTTCGTCATTTACATGGGCAAGATTCTTGCCCGCAATCTCCGAGCTCTTCGCGTGGTAGCGAAGGGCTTGGTTGCTTTTGACGATTTCTCCGAGAAGGGACACTTGCGTGGTTAATTAACGAGTGATGATGTTCAGGCAGTCTCCTCGAGCATTGAGCGAGAAGCGGTTGAAAAACGAGCCAAAGAACCTCTCTGGTCGTAGGTCTTGGAATGGGATCGAGGGTCGACAACGGCGAGTATCTGGTCGGTCACGTCGCCTAGGCGAGAGATCAGCCTTCGATTTTGGTCAAGCTTGCGGCGAATCTTCGAGATCAGGTTATTGATTTCCTCAACTATACTCTCGAACATCGGCTGAGTGACAGAGGGGAAACAAGGCACAAGCTCGGAAAGAGTAGCGTCCTTGGGCTTTCCGAAACCAGAAGCCAAGGAGCTAACGTAACCTTCTCTGCGGTTGAGCAGAACTTGGCTCGTCTCCATCTGCATGCGAACGGACTTATTGATCTCGAGCAAGTTCTCGGGTTCACGGTTCAGGATGCTCTCCTGCTGGTTGCTCAACAACCCCATGAGCCCCCCGTATTCACCCAGCTCTTCCCTGAGAAGATTCAGAAGATCTTCCCACGAGAAATCAGTCGCGACTTCGCTGTCTTCAGTTAGATTGACCATCGGATTCCTTTTTGGAAATTTCAGTTTGCTGATTCTCGACGGCGGCATCCTCTGCAGCTTGCTTGGTGGCCGCAGCGGCATCCGCATCGATCTTTTTGTTCAAATGCATCTGGAGCATGGTGGAGACTCCAAATCCACCACCACGAGCAATGCTCTCGGCCAAGGCGTCGGTAAAGAGGTGGCGATACATCCCGGAAGCCCCACCCGACTCGTCGAGAATCCCCTTGAACATAGGCTCCAAAGCCTGCTTGAGGTATTGCTTGACGAGAATTGACTCAAACTGACCTGAAACAGCTGCAGCCTTTTGCTTCTCGTCCACATGACGCGAATGGGCCATTTCCATAAGCATGGAAGAATCCATGCCTACGTACTGACTAGATGAAACTCCGGAAGTGTCGGTCATTTTGAAAGGGAAAAAGGTAAGTTCAGTTGATGATCAATTCAGCCTGCAGAGCGCCTGCCGACTTGATCGATTGAAGAATAGAAGTCATTTCACGAGTCGTGAGCCCCAGCTTGTTAAGGGCTGCAGCGAGGTTGTTCACGGTAGTGGCGCCGGGAGGATCCAACTCGTTCAAGGCCTCGAACCTGCCGACTTCCTCAACAAGCTCGGCATTGGCTCCCTGAAGGACTTGAGTCGCTCCGGTGCTAAAGGGAAGAGGCTGGCTGACTCCCGTAGTCGGGTTGATGAAAATGGTAACGTTGCTGTTGCTTACGGCGACCGGAGCAATTCGAACGCTCTCGGTGGCAACAATGGTTCCCGTTCTCTCGTTTACTATTACCTTGGCGGCCACATTGGGGCGAACGTCGATTTCGCCCACTGCGGCAATGAAATTGGTTGTTTGCCCCCGAAAGGCAGGAGGCATCCTAATGTTCACCGAACCTGCATCCTGCGCAAGGGCGCTTCCTGGGAAAAACTTGTTTATCGCAGCAGCGATCTTGACGGAAGTCAATGCATCGGGTGAACGCAAGGTCATTTCAATTGAATTCCCTGGCCCCAACACCTTACTCTCAATCTCACGCTCCACGATTGCCCCATTCGTAACCATACCGACCGTCGGGTGGTTCACTTGAACGTTTGCCCCACCTGCGGCACCAGCTGAAAGCCCGCCTATGGAAACAGCTCCCTGAGCAACCGCATAGACCTCTCCATCGGCGCCAAAGAGTGGAGTCTGAAGTAAAATCCCTCCCTGCAGGGCATCAGCATTCCCGATGGATGCAACCGTGACGTCTAGACGCGAACCTCCCTTGGCGAAGGGCCCGATGTCGGCAGTGACCATAACTGCCGCAATATTCCGTGACTTATCGGCCTTGTCGGCTCGAATGCCCAAGCGTTCCAAGGCATTGAGAATGCCTAACTCGGTATATTCGATACGGGAATCGCCCTGCCCCGCCAAACCAGTCACGACACCATAACCGAAAAGCTGGTTCGAGCGCGAACCCTTGACTTGAGTCAGGTCCTGTATTCGAGCTCCGAAAAGCCCGGAAGCAAAAACTAAAAGGGTGAAGGCGGCTGGCAAGAATTTCTTCATTTCTCTATAACCTCTAACAAATCAAAAAGGATTGAGGATTCCGGAAAGCCTTTGATACCAAGACTGCTTCTGGGCATCGTTCAGGCTTCCCTTGGCCACGAACTCGATCTGGGCGTCGGCAACGTACTGCGAGGAAACCACGTTTCGATAACGCAATCCCTCCTTGAAACCGAAGCCGATGTCCTCGGTTCGCACGATCCCTTTAAGTACTGCATAATAGCTTTCACCCGAAAAGGTTACCATACGGGCTCCTTCCACGACCAAGGTGCCGTTGGGCAAAGTGTCGATCACCACGACGCTGATCTTGCCACGTAGGTTCTGAGAGTTGGCAATCGAGCCTCCTCCCTTGGAGCTATTCTTGGTCTCTATCTCAGTACCAGGCAGCTGACCGTTATGAGTTCCCATCTTACTTTGCGCAAAGAGGAATTGCTTCACGGCGTTCTCCACTTGGGACTGACGATTTCGAGTGGTGTTCTGGGAAGCTGCGAGAGAGGCGCTTTCACTCACGTCGATGGTAAGAAGATCACCAACTGCGTAAGCTCGCTTGTCGATGAACAACCCCTTGCCGCGGTTGGTGCTCTTTAGCCAAAGAGAGGTACCGAACAGATTGACGCTCGGCAGAAAAATCAGTGCCCCCAGAAGCAGAAAGAAAGAACTAAAAGTATACCTTGACACTGTTTTCATTTAAGACCTTTGCTTGGAATTCACGCTTGGAAGAAAGATTTTTGACACGAACGAACGATCCCTCGACTCCATCCTCTAGTGACTGCCCTTTCATTTCGACGTAAATGCCTTTGCCGGAAGCAAATACGTTCACGACTTGCCCCTTTCGAACAAGGACGACCTTGGACAATTGGCTCCACTTGAGCATGGAGTCGGGCTTGAGGTTCACGCCCAATTGATAACCATTAAGACGAGCATCCGAACGAACGCAATTGCCTCCCTGACGCAATACGTCGACGGTGCGAAAGGTTAGCGACTCGGGAGTGAGTCGAGAGCCTCTGTTCAGGTAGGATTTGCTGAAGGCAACATCCACCATCTGGTTGCAACTCAGGGGATAAGCCCAATCTCCTACCTTAACACCATTAGCAATGATTGCGAAACGAAGAAACGTGTTTGTCGAAAGCTCATCGGGGGTAGCCTGCAAAACGCGAACTTCAAAACCTGAGGGAAGCTCAAGCGGTTTCCACTCTCGTGAAAGTCTCACAGCTACCTTTCCGGCGGCTTGATAACGATTAGTCAAAGCATCGGAAAGTCGCTTTTCCAAGCTCAACGCATCCAAAGTCACGATGGCATGCGAGGGAGCGGAAAAGGACTTGGGAACAACCGGAACAGGAGCCACGAAACCGGAACGAGTTTCTCCGCTTTGGGCCGGACGAAGAGAGGACAAGTCTAGAGGCTCGAGAAGTCGAGTAACATCCCCCTTGAGGGAAAAGCTAGAAAGCGCGAGCGCGACTAATATAGATATAGAACGCATTTATCGCTTCAGTTGGTTAACGCGACCGAGCATTTCGTCGGAGGTCTGAATCGACTTGGAATTGATCTCGTAGGCACGTTGGGCGATGATCATGTTAACCATTTCCTCCACCACATTCACATTGGACATTTCCAAGTATCCTTGCTGCAAGACCCCAAAACCGTTTTCCCCGGGTGCACCAATCTCAGGGGGACCACTGGCTTCAGTCTCGATGAAAAGGTTACCTCCCATGGCCTTGAGTCCTGAAGAATTCGGAAAGCGAACCAACTCCAACTGACCGATGATTTGCTCTCCGTCGGCCGTCTGAACCGAAACCTCGCCGGTGGGAGAGACGAAAACGTTGGTCACTTCGGGATCGATCTGAATTCCGGCAGCTAGAGGCAATGCATCGGCAGTGGTCATCTGGCCAGCCGGACCTACCTTGAAGGCACCGTCACGAGTGTATGCCTCGGTTCCATCAGGGCGCTCTACTTGAAAGAATCCAACCCCATCGATCGCAACGTCGAGCTTTTCGCTGGTTTGCGTTAAAGTCCCTTGGGTAAAGACCTTTGGCGTGGCGACAACCTTTGTTCCGTTGCCCATCTCCACTCCTGTGGGAATTACGTTTCCCGCCCCAGTCTGGCCACCTGCTTGTCGGGGGTTCTGGTAAAGCAGATCTTGGAACTCGATCTTGTTCTTCTTGTAACCGGTGGTGTTGACGTTCGCGATATTGTTCGAAATCACGTTCAGGTTCAGTTGTTGAGCCTGCATGCCGGTCGATCCGGAATAAAGGGAGAGATTCATGGTTTCTTCTTTCGGTTCGTGTTAAAGGTAAAAATTCAAATTGCAGAAGTTGTCAGCTTGTGGCTCCGAGAGTTCCGATTGCCTTGCCGATGTTTTGGTCGAAATGCTGGATCATCTTCTGATTTGCCTCATGGGCTCGGGAAACCTCGATCAAGCCGATCATTTCCTGAATTGCGGAAACATTGCTGTTCTCCAAGTATCCCTGCATGATCACGAACTGCTCCGGATCAGCGGCCTCGGGGTCGACCTCAGGATCCTTGGCAACGAATCCACCACCGACTTTTCGCAACTGCATGAGGGGATCTTCAAAAACGAAGACACCCACTTGACCGATGAGCTGTTCGTTCTGGAAAACTTGCCCCTCCTTATCGATCGTTAGCTGTCCGGCTCCAGGCACCGTCTGGATGTTGTTGCCATCCGCTCCCGCAAATTCATGCCCCATGCTGTTGACCATGATGCCGTCGGCATTGGTATAAAATTGACCATCCCTAGTATAAGCGGTCTTTCCATTCGTGTTTACGAGACCGAAGAAACCTTCGCCACGGAGAGCCATATCCATGGGATTGTTCGTCTGACGCATTTCACCTTCCTCGTAATCGACCTGATTCTTCATCACGGGAAAGGAACCCGGCATCTCGTTCCTCAGACGATCATGAGTACTGCGAGCGATCTCGCCTCCCTCGACCGCTTCAAAGCTGACGGCTACCTTCTTGAAACCCGCCACATGACTGGCGGCGATATTATTGGCAATGACGTTTTGGTACTGTTCCAGACCACGAAGGGCGGATGCGTTTTCAAATAAGGCTAGGTTCACGCATACACGTAAAGCAAAAGTCGCGCCGGATACGGAAACCCTTGAAAAACAAGGGTCTGATCGAAAGCAGAAACGAAATACGGGAAAAAAGCGCTTTGAGCAGGGAAGAAAGCTCGAGCAGGTGTTTTTTTCCGACTAGTACTCGCAGTTCAATTCGAGTCTGCGACCACTTTCAAGGAAAACGATGATGCGAACAGGTCGACCATCTACGGAAACAACCTCTACCTTGGGACCTTGCTCCTCCTCGTAGAGCACTTGGGACTCTCCGACCTCTGCAGGATCGGGTAAAGTGTCCTCAAACTGTTCTTCAAGAGCAGGTTCAGCATCAGGCTGTTTATCCAAATAGGAACGAAAAGGAGAAGATTCTTGTTCAGACAAAGCTTGAACATTCGAATCACTTCTTCCAGCAAGATAACTTTCCATGAGAGCGATAAAGCAGTTTTTATACCAGCCTAGTTCTTTGTCTTGGGGAAGTTGGCAAGGCTTTCCTTGCTCTTGTCGATAACAAGCGACAACTCAACCCTTCGATTCTTATCCGGACGATTGGGAAAACGTTTATTGGGAATATTTGATCCGTGCCCTTTCATCCCTTCCATCTTGGCCAGAAGGTCGCTCTCGCCTCCAAGTGGAGAAGAAAAGAAAGTTAGGGCATGCAGCACCTCATATGCTTGATCCAATGACATTTTCCATTCGGACAACTTGCCTTCATCATGTTCCGAAAGTCTCTTCTCCCGAGCTAAGGTGGGAACAACTTGCCCTGCAACAATGTTGACCAACGGAGTCTCCCTGCCCTCCTCCAAGTGATTGGTATGAGAGTCTATTCGAGATATCATGAGATGTCGATCGAGCAACCAAGCCATCTGATTCACGACCTTTCGGCCGAACTTGGTCAACTTCGGGGATGAGGGTTCGAAGAGTGGTTTGTCGTCGCCGTGAAAAAGGGTCACGTGAATTCGCTCGTTCTGGACTTCGATATGGACGGTCTCCTCGTCGAGCTCATGCTGCTTAAGCCGCGCAAACCAATCGTTGGCAATACGATAGAGAATATCAACGTCTATAGAGGTCGTGTCATTGGTATTGCGCATGGTGGTATCGGAACGACCGACGATTTGGTCGACCATGCTACCGGGCCGAGCATCCTTCTGCTCAACGGGAGTGGACTTAGGTACGCCAGCCTTGTAAGGATCACGAAAGAAACGAGTGGTGGCAATAATGACCTCCTCGTCCTCAGAAAGAATCCACAGCACGAGAAAGAGAGACATCATTCCCGTGACAAAATCCGCATATGCAACCTTCCAAGCACCAGCATGGCTGCCCTGCGGCTTATGTCGCCTAACGTAGAAGTTTTTCATTTGCTACTGAATGTCGGCGGCAAAACCGAATGGGATATCAACCACCCTTTGCAGCTTCCTTGCACTGCTCTTCAAGTTCGTCGGCTGAAGGTTGGATGGGCAAATCAAGAGAGCGACGACCAATTTCAACGGACATAATTGGCGACAAGCCTGTCGCAAAACCACTAACCGCACGTTCAACGATCCGAAAATAAAGGAATTCCTGACCTTGATTCAAGGAGACCAGACGACCCAACGGGATGCCTATTCCATAGGCGAGGAAGATTCCAAGGAACGTACCGCTGAGGGCCGCGGCCACCTTCGCGCCTACAGCCTGCGGATCCTCCAAATTGGACATCGTATTGATAATCCCCAAAACGGCGGCAACAATACCTACGCCGGGCAAGGCATCTGCTACCATCTCAATTGCTTTAACCGAACGACCTGCTTCGGCTTCACGGCTGCTAAGCTCGGCATTGAGAATTCCTCCTATTTCGGCAGGTTTGCAGCGACCATCCACGATTGGACGCAAGGAGTTGCAGAGGAATTCGACCAAGCGATCGTCCTTAAGGAAGGACGGATATTTGGTAAAGATCGTACTGTTTTGGGGATCGCTGACATGTTCGTCCAATGCAGGAGTACCCTTTCGACGACCCAGCATGAAAAGTTCGTAGAGGAGAACGAGCAAGTCGATGAACTTGTCCTTGTTGGCCGCCCCGCCCTTAAAGGCCTTCGTTATATCTCCAGTCAAACCGATGAGAACCGATTTCGGACTGGAAACAATGACGATGCCCAATCCAATACCGCAGATAATAACGATCTCGCCCGCATGAACCAACCACATTGGATTTCCACCTGCAACGGCAAAACCTCCAATACATGAGGCAAAAACAACAACTATGCCAATGGCTAAAAGCATTTATGTTTTGGTCTTGATTTGAGATAGAGTTCGAAAATGACTTCGAAGGCAAATTAAGGAATGTGAAAGAATCTGACTGATACGCCCTTCGGTCAAGCCAAAGATTTCGGCAATTTCAGACATTTTCATCTCTTCATAATAATAAAGGGCGAGGATTTTCTTCTGCTGATCGGGTAATTCCTTCAATCGCTCACGCAAGAGTACGACCTGTTCACGACGCTCAGTCTTGTCCGATGCATCAGTCTCCGTGGGATCGGAGAGAACCTCGGCCAAAGTGGAAGGAGTTCCTTCCCCATCACCGGAATCAATCGGGGCATCAATCGGCACGAAGGTAACGGGCTGGGTCTCGCGGAGCAACTGGCCATATTCATGCTTGCTTACCTTCAGTTCCTTGCGAACCTCGTGCTCTTCCACAGGTCTTTTGTGCCTAGACTCCAGTTCGGCAATTGTCGCCTGAAGTGAACGAGCCTTGGCACGATTCGCACGGGGCAGGCAATCAATCCTGCGAAGCTCGTCGAGAAGACCTCCCTTTATTCTCAAACCGGCATAGCTTCCAAAAGAGCGCCCCTTGGAAGGATCGAACTGATTAACGGCCATAACCAATGCCTTGGCCCCTATTCCATAAAGATCATCACTTTCAACCGTGTCCGGAAAATGGTGACGCATACGGGAAACGATCGACTTAACTAGGGGTAGATAGTTCTCGATGAGCTTTTCTCTCTCCTTCTCGTCGCTCATGGCACGCTTGTACATTCGAGAAGCCTCAAGCATGCGGTCCGAAGCAAGCTTATCCTTGCCGGGAACGCGTTGAGCCGAGTGGGAATTACTCATGATGCAAGGCCAAGGAAAATCATGCCGTGGTGTTCACTCCGGGTTCTACTCCTGCAGCAGCTTCGGAAGTTGCTTCAGCCGAGGCTTGTATCGCAATTTCCTCGGGTGAAAGAGACTTTTGAGAAGGATTAACGGAACTCTCCTTGCCGGCGGAATCTGCCGAATCAGAGGCGAGGTCGACGGGAAGAGAACGAAGGATCGCGCCAAGGAAGATACGTCCTCCGATCGCAAATATCAGACAGCCGATGCTGCCTCGAACCACGGCGTCCAAGGCGTTTCCAGTTAGAAGCCAACCCAGGCAGAAAAAGAGGACGAAACCGATGAAGCCGGTCAGGCAGAAAAAGAAACGAGCATCGTTGTTCATGAGATCAGACGCTGGAACGCATAATGCCTCGAGCATAGAGCTGCTCGGGGAAAGTTCTTGCAATTAATTGGTTCAGGACATTGACGGAAAAATCACCCGTAACGTTCTGGCCATAACAAATGCAAAGCGGGGTGAGTCCGCTGCGAAGAACCGTCGGCCAAAGCTTGGTGGAGTTGGAGAGTTCATCGTAATGAGTCAGGGCCAAGTGCGTTGCCCCAAGCAAACGTGAAAGGGATATGGCTTGGTCGATCACGCCCCGATCATAGGCTCCGTTGAGGACCAAAACACGTGTTCCTACATTAAGAAGATCGAGAGTCTCCTTAGTTTGCATCCAGTCATCCCGATGGCTTAGAGAAATGCCGGGGAAGTCTAGATAAAGGGGACTTTCTTCGCTGATTGTGGGAATATTGGCAGGCTCGCGAAAGAGAGTAACCCCAATCACCTCGCAAAAAATCCTGAGTGCGTCATCAGGGTTTGGAATGCCGTTCTCCACCTTTAGAACATGGGGGGTACGCTTATTAATAAAGACCTCGTGCGCGAGAAATTTACAAAGGGTAGTGGTTTTCCCCACACCCGGTGGACCGATAAGGGCAATTCTCTCCGTGGTTTCCGAATTCTCAAGAGAACGAAAGCGCTCACTTAGGCCCACGGTAATCTCCTTTAGGGCATCAGCTAAAGGCATGTTCTGAATTTCATTCCAGCGAGGCCAGCCTTGTAGCTCAGACAACAAACTGGAATCGAACCCGGCTTTCGCCAAGATTCGACCAATATCGGAATCCTCCGAGGTCAAGCTTTCATTGTCGCTAACTGAAGATGAATCGACTTCTGAAACATCTGGGCTGGGCACAGTTTCGGAATCTATATCACCAGTGTCGGTTTCGGAAACCGCCTCCAATTCGGAAGAATTCTCAGGGACATTCTCCTCCATTTGCAAATCGTCTTCGGGCTCAGGTGGAATTTCCGCAATTACCTCGAGTTTCGGAGAAGAAATGAACTTGGCTAGTCCCTGTCCGCCCACTTGCTTGACTGAAATGACTCTTGCCGACGTACCCAGTTTCTGCTGAATCACCCGTACAGCCTCGTCGGCCGAGCGAACAACCAAGCGATAACGCTTGCCGGGCTTGGCTTCCTTTTCCTGTTGAACTAGAGCACTCACTTCAAGTTGGGCAAATTATTGGTTCAAGCAGCAAGAGCAGGTTCCTTCTCGGATTCGGATTGGCTACCGGCATCTAGAGCTTGGGTTATTTCGTCGGGGAAGGAATGCTCGGGCAAAGCAATTGCCGCAAACGGTTCAATTAGAGTTTCGGAAGGCAGTTCCTGGTAGGCAATTACGCTTAATTGAGGGTAGGAAGGTTCCATGAAACGGCGGAAAGCGAGTCGCAACTCGGAAGTAGTGACCAGAACAGGCGTAATCCCCTGTTCCGACATTTCAACGATCTTGGGTTCCATCTCGCGAACGATTCCCTCGGTCAAGGCAGGATCCATGGTCAATCCGATGTCAAACTGACTTCGCTTGACACGGGAAATGAGGATTTGCTCGAGACGCGGTTCAAAGGTCATTGCGAGGAGTTTGCCTGGTTCCATTTCGTATTCTTTCACAAAATACATGCCCAGGCGTTTCCTCGCCTGCTCTGAGAGATCGTCTGGATTCTTGGTGATTACCGCCATGTCTGCGATGGTTTCCAGAATCAAGGTCAGGTTCTTTATCGGCACGCCTTCGCGGAGAAGGTTTTGAAGTGTTCGCTGAATGATCCCGACGTTGACCAAGTCAGGTAACAATTCGCTAACGAGGGTCGGATGACTCTCCTTAACCAAGTCGAGCAACCTCTGGGTACCCTCTCTCTCCAAGATCAAATAGGCGTTCTTTTTTAGGATATCCGAAAGGTGAGTAACAAGTACGGAAGAAGGATCGACCACGGTGCATCCTTCGATTTCAGCAGTTCGGCGCTCCTCATCCGGAATCCATAAGGCATTGATTCCGAAAACGGGTTCCACGGTGGGAATTCCGTCCAGTTTCCCGATCTCGCCACCACCCATGTTCATGGCAAGCACCCGTTCGGGGATAACGGATGATCGAGATATCTCCTTGCCTCTCAATAGGAAACGGTACTCGTTCGGCTCCAGTTCAATATTGTCTCGAACTCCGATTGTGGGCAGAAGCATCCCCATTTCCTTTGCAAAATTCGTACGGGCACCGGTTATGCGTTCCAAAAGATCGCCACCTTTCTTCTTATCCGCCAAAACTAGGAGACCATATCCCATTTCGAGACCAAACACTTCTTGCTCTATCGCGGTTTCCATGGGAGACTTGGCAGGTGCCTGCTCTCCAGCTACACCTGCCTCGTCCTGAGCCGCCCCCGAAGCCTTGGCTCCTCCAGGCAAGCGAGGTTGTCCGGCATGGGCATGAGCTGCCGCAGGATCGACTCCTTCCGGCAATTCCTCTAGTTCAGGTCCTTCGGCAAGAGCTTTCTTCTTGAGAAGGTAAGCTGCTACAAGACAAACAACTGAGAGAATGAAAAACGGCCAAAAGGTCTCGGAAAGGAAAAACGCAAATGCCATGAGCATCCCGCCGGAAATGCCAATTGCTCTAGGATAAATCGTAAGTTGTTTGCCAACGAATTCACCTAAATTGGCTTCCTCTGAAGAACGAGTGACCAAGATACCGGCTGCGATAGAGACAATGATCGCGGGTATTTGGGAAACAAGACCATCACCAATGGAAAGGATGGTGTAGGTCTGAAGAGCCTCGGTCATAGCCATTTCCCTTTGGAAATAACCTATCAAAATGCCGCCGATGACATTCACTACCGTAATTACAATGCCCGCAATGGCATCTCCTCGAACAAACTTGCTGGCCCCATCCATGGCGCCATAAAAATCAGCATCCTTCTGGATCCGTTCTCGTCGATGCAGAGCGTCAGCTTCGGATATAATCCCCGCATTGAGCTCAGCATCAATAGACATTTGTTTGCCGGGCATGGCGTCCAAGGTGAAACGGGCCGTTACTTCGGCGATACGTCCAGCACCCTTGGTGATAACAACAAAGTTGATGATGACCAGAATCAGGAAAATAACAGCACCAACCACATAGTTTCCACCCACAACAAAGGTTCCAAAGGAGTGGATGACGGAACCTGCATCAGCCTCGAGGAGAATAAGACGGGTGGAAGCAACGTTGAGACCGAGACGATAGAGGGTTACGGCAAGAAGCAGCGTGGGGAAAACGGAGAACTCGGGGGGATCTTTGACATAAATGACGGTGACCAGAATCAGAAGTGAAATGGCAATGCTGATGACGAGGAGAAGGCTGAGCAGGTCCTTGTGCACCGGAATGATAAGGAGGAAGACAGCCCCAAACAATCCCAACACGAAGGCCAAGTCGGAACTCCCCTTGAGGTTGCCGAGCTTGGCGTTCACGGATTTAAGGAATGCTTTCATCGGTATCTCAGGCAACTTTCTTGGCAAGTAGACGGCGTGCCTTCAAACGGTGAAAATAGTAGGAATGAGCCTTGTAGACCTGAGCCAGAATCTCAGCAACCACGCGATAAAATTCCTGCGGGATCGGCTCGCCGACCTTGCCCAAGGCGTACAGGGCTCGAGCCAATGGCTTGTCTTCAACCATGGGAACCTCGAATTCAGCGGCAATTAATTTTATTCTTCTGGCCAAGAGATTTTCTCCTTTCGCGACAACTATGGGAGCAAGATTCGCGCCTTTTTCATATCTGAGCGCCACGGCATAGTGAGTGGGGTTGGTGACGACGACGTCGGAAGTACCTACCTCCTCGATATTTTGACCGCCCAAAAGCTCCATTGCCTTCTTCCTTTGAGCGGACTTAACCTCCGGCGAAACTTCCTTACTTTTTCGCTCCTCCTTGACCTCTTCCTTGGTCATCTTCATCTCCTCCGTGTTTTCCTTCTTCTTGATAATGTAGTTTATAATGGCGATGATGGCTAGGGTCAAAATCAGCAAAGCGAGCATGATTACGAACAACTTATGAATAAACTCCGGCAAATGCTGAATGGGTACGGGAGTAAAGAAAATGGGATCGTCGATCACAATGAGCATGGTCAACCAAACGACAGTCCCGATGGCTAGAAACTTGAGGAAGTCGATGGCAAATGTCTTGAGACCCTTCAGTCCAAATATTCTCTTGAAACCACTGATGGGATTCATCTTGTTCAAGTTCGGTTCCATAGCCTTCGGGGTTAGGCGAAACCCGGTCTGGATGCCTTCGGCAATTATTCCAGCTACAAAACATCCCAGAAGAAGAGGCAAGACGATCATGAAGAGGCTCTTGTAGGCAATTGTCAGGGTATGAGTCGCTCCCTCGTGAGTTGCGTGAATCTTGTGCAAGTTCTCGAAGACTGCCCTAGTAAACTCGGCCAAATCTCCAGCTTTTTGAGG
>CAZNWO010000015.1:13559-39200 GCA_964576585.1 uncultured Puniceicoccaceae bacterium
GTGGATGCCGGCAACAAAAAACACAAGCAAACTGAAATAGTAGAGCAAGGTCGTGATAGTAGCATCACTGGAACCAAGCAGGGGATTGACACTGCTGCTGGCCATCAAGCCTATTTCGTATGAAATCAAGTGTCCCGCCAACTCCACGGCAAAAAAGACCATCCTGACCGACATGGCTAAAAGCAAGCCTATGCACACCTCGTTCATGGCCAGAAGAATAGCGCCGACAAAATGGTAGGCTAGATCGACATTTGCAGGAACCAAGGGATTCACCAGTAGCGACAGCAACAATGCGAAGGTCATCCGAATTCTCTTGGGAATCATCTTTCCCGCGAACAAGGGAATCCCCATAAAAAAAGCGCCCGTCCGCAACAAGACGAGCACCCAGACGATGATCTCCTCTGCGAAAATCGTCATTGGGCCATGGTCGGGATGAGGTTGAACATGGAAATGCAGAATTCGGTCATTGTCCGCAGGATGAAGTTTGCCGACACGATAATCGCCAACGAAACACAGATCAACTTCGGCACGAAAGTCAGCGTCTGCTCCTGGAGGCTCGTAATCGACTGGATGAGACTAACCGACAATCCGACTACTGTTGCAGTCCCCAATATGGGTATGGCCAGTATCAAACCAGTCTGCAGGAGATTCCTCATGATATCTACTGCAAGCTCCATGGTCATGACGAAATCCTCCTTTAAGAAACGGCCTCGTCAGGCAATATTGAAGCTGTCGACCAAGGATTGCACCACCAGGTACCAACCGTCCACCAACACGAAAAGCAGCAACTTGAATGGCATGGAGATAACCACGGGAGGCATCATCATCATGCCCATGGACATGAGAGAAGAAGCCACAATGAAATCAACTATGATGAAAGGTATGAATATAAGAAAGCCCATTTGAAAGGCGGTTCTCAATTCACTCAGGACAAAAGACGGAACTACCACGCTGAGCGGCAACTCATCGCGAGTCATGGCTCCTTGCCGGGCAATCTCGAGAAAGAATTGGGCGTCCGCCTGTCTGGTTTGATTCAGCATAAAATCCTTCATATGCGCGGTCGCCACAAGCAAGGCGTCTCCAGACTTCATCTCTCCTTCCATGTAGGGGCTGGCGGCATCGTCGTAGATACGGTCCCAAACAGGCCCCATGACGAAAAACGACAAGAATAGGGCCAAACCTATGATGATCTGACTGGAAGGAGCAGAATTTACGCCAATGGCGTTCCGAACAAATCCAAGAACGATGACTATGCGAGTGAAGCACGTCATCATCATGATCACGGATGGCCCCAAGGTAAGAATCGTCATTGCAACGACGAGTTGAATGGCGACCCCAAAGTCGCCCTCATCGTTGGAACCCGAAACATCTATGCGCAACCCAGGAGCACCTGTACCCGTCGTCTGCCCCCAAGCATCTCCACCACAAAGCAAAAGAAAAAAACCAGCAAAAACGGCAAGAATAAGGCGAGAACGTTTTCTGGGGAGAAACTTCATCCTTTCACACCCTCGACTTCCTCGAACTTCGGGTTAACAGTGCCTTGAGGCTTTTCGTCCTGCGACTCCACATCTCTCAAGTGGGAAAGGTGATTGATGGCATTAGGACTTATGCCGAGCAAGTGGCGCTCATGACCGAATTGGGCCACGACGAGATACTGACGGTTGCCCAAGGCACAAGTATCCGCCAGATGAATCCTGCCCGCTCGAGCGGACTTGATGCCGGGACGCTTGTGGCGATAATAATAATTCAGCAAGGCAGCACCTGCTCCAAGAAACACGAGAAAAGCTATTACCTTTGCCCAAAGCCAAAGCAAATCACCACCAGATCCAACTTGGTTGCGCATAGTGGCATCGGCGAAGAACTCTCGAAGAAGAGGTTCATTGCCAAATGCAGGCGACGCCCACAGCAACGCGAGCGGCGCGAAGCGCAACGAGTTCACGATACCGAATCGACGATCTCCGTAATCTTCAACCCGAAACGGTCGTCAACGACGACGACTTCCCCGTAAGCGATCAACTTGCCATTGACGAGGAGCCCGACCGGGTCCTTCGCACTCTGCTTCAATTGAATTTGCGCACCGGGACTCAGCTCAACGACTTCCCGCATTGGCAGTTCAGCCGTACCGAGTTGGACGGTTGCGTTCACTTTGACGTCCATGACGACATCCATTTTCCTGCTATCCATGGCTCTTCCCCATTAGGTTGCTGGCATCCGAGCAAGTCTCGTTGACTTGAAAGGCGACTTGATCTCCTTCCAGACCGACTTCTCCTACAAAACAAGTTCGATCCTCGATTCTCAGCTTAGTTTCATTGATCAGGCTGACCGGCAGTTCAATCACATCGTCCACACGCAAGGACATAAGATCCCTGACGGTCAACTCAAAGGCATCCCATTCGGCGGAAAGGGAAACCGAAATGTCATCGTAAACCTCCTGCCATCTGGCTGGAACGGATGGTGGTTGCTCCACATTACCATCCGACTGCAAAATTCTAGTCATTAGCGGCTCGAGCGTATAATAAGGAACCGCTATCCTCACTGGACCCGTAACGTCTCCAAAGGATGCCTCCATCGAGATGACCAACATCATGGCGTCGGGCGGGGAGGTCTGAAGGAACCGCCCACTGCTTTCGTTTCCAATGATGCTGGGATGAAGGGTCATCAAGTCCTGCCACTGTTTCGACCATTCCTCCAGGATGATCATGTTGAAATCGTCAACGAGAACTTTCTCTATGTCGGTTAATCCTCGCTCCTCAGGATTCGTAGATCCACGCCCCCCCAAGACCCTATCCACTACAGTTGAGGCTAGATGTGAATTCACATCCAAGATGCAAACACCGTTTAATTCTTGAAGCTTGAAAAGTGTGACGCAAGAAGGCTCCTTGATGGACTGAGAAAAACTCCCGTACAAGTCCTCGGAAACGCCATCCAAAGTAAGCGTGAACTCAGTACGCAAGAACATCGACAAATGACCTGCAAGATAATAGACGAATTGCTCATTCCTGGATTTAAGCTTGGCAAGGTCGCTCTCGGTTAGAACGATCGGATTCGTAAAGTCATATTTCTTTACCCGAACTCCAGAATCGTCCGAAAAACGCACTCCATCAAAGCGAAAGATTGGCTGACCATCAGCGGTGCCTTCGAGTTCGCTCAGGTCGAAACTCTCGTCTTCAAGTACGGGATCGTCAGGCATTTTGAGAATCGATTTGCAGGGGATTGAGAATGAGCAGTCGAGCAATAATGACTATTGAATCACGAATTGGGTGAAATAGATTTGTCGAATCAAGTCACTCTCGCCAGAGCGATACTTTCTAAGCACCGAGCTAAAGCCTTTCTTCAGGTCAATCCTAACACGATTCTGAAAGCCATCCAGTTGGGCGTCTTCGTAAGTATAGTTACCCAAGATGCTCAGGGCCTTGTCTCGGACACGATGCTCGTTTTGCTCGAGAAGTTTCTCAAAGTCGGGCGCAAGCCCTTCCATCTTTACTTCCACGTCAATGTAACGAGCTTTGACAGGCCCACCCAAGTTGGTAATAAGTTCCTTGAGCTCGTAATACTTCTCGTCGCCTGTAGGCTCTATGTCCAAGGGTTGGCCACCTTCCACTATCTGCGGCTTCTCGGTCTCCTCAGGCATTAGGGACTTAACGATAAACCAAGTCGCCCCTCCTGCTATGGCAGGCGCCAAGAGAAGAGCCAAGATAACTGGTATAAGGTTACCTCCTCCCCCTTTGCTCTCGGATTCCTGACTATCTGGCAATTCATCAATTTGCGCGCACATATCTCTGTCCTAGCTATGGTTTAAACTTAACGCTTCAGGTTTACGGCCTCGGAGAGGATCATGTCCGACGTCGTCACGACACGAGAACCGGCCTGAAAGGAACGTTGATGGGTAATCATTGAAGCGAACTCATTGGTCAAGTCCACATTGGAAAGCTCCAAGGCATACTGGCGAATCTTACCATTGGAACCAATGGTCGGCAAGGGATTGTCCAAGATCGAAGCCAAGTCCTGCCCGGCTTTGCCGTTCGAAAAATAGCCGTTTCCAACTCGGCGAAGATACTGCGGTGCAGAAAAGTTGACCAACTTTAGCTGGCCGGCGGGACGCAGGCTGTCCAAGTCGTCCTTATTAACGAGTAAGTTCACCTTGCCATCCTCTTCAACGCGACGAGCCAATATTGTCTCCCCGTCCTGAGGTCCGAGCAACAAGGGACCGTCCTGCCCCTGAAGTTGATAGCTGAAACGATCGCGAGTCACTACAACACCTTCCAAGTTAGTCGTCTCAAAAGCACCTGCACGAGTATAGAATAGTTCTCCGGTGTCGGGATCGACAACCTCGAAGAATCCACCTGCGTTGGGTAAGGCACCTCCTTCGATTGCCAAATCAAGATCGAGACCCGTCACGTCAATTGTGCCCTGCTTGAAGTTGGAAGTGATGGAACCCACATGAACACCGGAACCATATTGTTGTACTTCGTTTCTCGACTCACCGTCGGCACCAGCCTTGGCATCCTCCAAGTGTAGGTAAAAATTATCGGAATAGTTGGCCCGAGAAGACTTGTATCCAAGAGAGTTTACGTTTGCTATGTTGTTCCCGAGGACTTGCAAACCTTGGGTAAGGCTCTTCAGCGTGGTGACTCCGTTATGCAGGGATGCGATCATGTCGTGTTGCTTTACAAAGATATTGCGACTAGGAGGTTTCGGCAAGCTCAACCCGGACAATGCCCGTCAATGGATATTGTTTTCCGGAAATGGTGATCATGATCTCGCCATCCTCCGTACGTTCAACGGCATCGACAATGCCGGTCTTGCGACTTCCACCCTCAGTTTCAACGGTAGCCTTACGTCCGAGGTAAGCTTGGGCGGCAATCTCCTTGTGAGACTCTGCAAACTGGCCGAAGCCCGTGGTAAAACGATTCATGTTTTCCATGGAGGCAACGTTTGCCATCTGGGAGATGAACTCGGTATCCTTCATGGGCTCCAGTGGATCTTGGTTGGCGATCTGCGTCGTGAGCAATTGGAGAAAGTCTTCCATGCCCATGGCGCTTGAACTGGAACCAGATGCCTTGTCTGCAAACACTTCCATCCTTGGATTCTTGTCTACGTCACTTGCCGGTAATGCTGCTGAGATCATTGGCGTATCCTTCGATTTTGAAATTTAAGAACGTAAAGTTTTAACGGAAAAAGGTTTAGGCTGCCCGAGGAACAGCTTCGAGTTCGCGGTAAGAGGCTGCGATCAAAGGCTCCCCCGAACTAAAACCGGACTCGGACAAATGATCGGAAATGGATTCTCCCGCAGAAGCAAGAGCAGATCGCAGAGCGGAATCGGAAGTGACGAATGCAAGGCGGACTGAAGCGCCGGAAAGCTCGATCCTTACACCCAAGGTTGCACCACCGGGAAGATCAAGAGCGAAACGAGCAATTCGACGACCTTCCTTTGCCAACAAGGCGATTCGGGCAACAAGTGCAGGCAGGACGGGTCTCATGGACTCAGGCAACGGGGTTCGACCAGAAGAATTGGGTGCAAGTGAACTCGACGACTTGTCGACGAAAGTTACTTGGGACTCGAAGTTTTCGCTCACCTTTGGCTTGTTGTTTTTCAAATTTTCGTTCTCTGCGCCCGCACTCGAAGCACGTTTCGCGCCACGACGTCGATCATCTTTCTTATTTCCTTGATCATCAGGATGAATAAAACGATCAGGCTTTGCGGTAGCATCGGACTCCTTGCTTGGTTGACGAGCCTTGGGTGTAGCGGTATGAGCGACGTTTTCCGGGGTTCGAGCCAGATTGTTAGGGGATGCCGCCCCTGTCTTGCTCGGAACGGAATTGGCTTTATGAAAGCTAGGAGCCTTGAGATTTGCAAAGGTATTGCCGGTTTTTGGACTAAAGCTCGAGCTAGAGGGAGCTTTGGGTGAAGCGGGACTGGACTTGTTGCTTCCACTCGATGATGACGTCTTGGCGCTCTTTCGAAATTCCTGCCTGAATTCCGATGAAGTCTTGTCGGCATTGCCTTTTCCGCTCTGACCGGAGCGGCTAGCCTTGCCTTCCTGACGAGCAGGACTTCCGGAACCACGAAGGGCGTCTCCATCGCTAGGCAACCAAAAGCTACCGAAGGATCCCACTGTCCCTGTCTGGGGGGCAGGAGGAGACATAGCTGCCGGTGAAACCGTGACCGGAGAGGTCGTGGAGGAAGGTACCTGCATAAGAAAAAAACTAGTTGGCTCCTCCACCGTTCCCCACTGAAGTTGGCGCCAAGCTGCGATCCCTCATGGTCAAGGCATTCGCCAATTGGATGAGATCATCATTATCCCCAGTCCTCATAAAGGCAATGATCGGAGCCTTGTCCTCCGGCTTCATTAGCTCGAAGATCGTGAGAGCTTCCTCAAACTTGTCCTTCAAGGACCATTGCTGAAGTTCCTTGGTTGCCATCTCGGGCCCCATCTCGATCCAGCGCTTGGAGGCATCCTTGGCTTTCTTCATCTCGTCTTCTCCCAAGCCGGCATCACGCTCGTCCCTGAATTGCTTCATCTGTTGCTTGAGGTTACCCCTCAAAGTCTCTAGTTCCTTCTTCTGCTTGGTCAACTCCTGGGCGTCTAGAGCAATTGCGGATTCACGGGCATCCTGTTCACGTTGACGCTCCAGCAACTCCTCCTTGAACGCATTCAGCTCCTTGGAAAGCTGATTCATGGAATGAGTTTCCTGCGGGGAATAACTGGTGTCGTCGGCATCAAATTCCAGACTGGTGAATTCCGCCTTGATCTCGGGTTTTGGCTTGAAGAGCGCATCCTTCTTCATGAAAATAATGCCGCCCGAGACGGCGAACGATAGGAGAATGGCTCCGGAGATGATGATTGCCGGCGATATGTTCATAGCGTTGCCTGATTGTCGTTTTTCGTGCAGTACCTAGTACTGATTACGTCCTCCAGCTCACGTTCTTCCTTCTTGAGCTCTGTGGAAAAATGTTCTTCTTCTCGCCTTTCCTTCAAGCGAGTCAGGCTCTTTTCGTCTCCATCGGCTTTCAGGAAACCCGATCGCGCTTCTTCCTCGGAACGCCTCGATCTCTCCAGTTTTCCTCGTTGCCTCTCAATCCGATCCTTAGCGAGGCTAACTGCCCGCAAATAGGTGGATTGTTCGGAACCCTTGAAACCTTCAGAACGACGAACACTGATTTCCTGACGCAACTGCTCGAGCCTGTCGGAGCAAGCCGCCAGTTCCTTTTCTTCCAGTTCTCTTCTACGAATTGACTTGGCGTATGCAGTCAGGGCTTCCTCCCGAGCAATCTCTCGGAGGTTAAGCAAAGCTTGAAGACGAAAGTGAAAGGCCCTCACGATACGATTGAAGAAAGAGTGGAAAAGGCCTCGTCACGAGAATTGAGCTGGTCGTAAGGCTGTTTGAGGAATTCCTCAATGAGCGGATGCTTGTCAATTGCAAGGTCGATTCGAGGGTTTGAATTCTTTACGTAGGCCCCGACGTTTATGAGATCTTCATTGTGGCGATAAACAGCCAACAAGTCCCTTGCCTCGGAAATGACTTTCATCTCGTCTTCGGAGCAAACGGCCCTATCCAGACGACTTACGCTGCGCAAGACGTCTACGGCGGGAAAATGATTGGCATTGGCAAGCTTGCGACTGAGCACGATGTGTCCGTCTAGAAAGCCCCGAACGGCATCGGCCACGGGTTCGTTCATATCGTCGCCCTCCACCAAGACGGTGTAAATTGCCGTAATGGCTCCTGCTTCACTCATGCCCGTGCGCTCTACAAGTCGAGGCAGCATGGAAAATACGGAGGGAACATAGCCGCGAGAAGCGGGAGGTTCGCCCACAGCCAATCCGATTTCTCGCTGAGCCATGGCAAAGCGAGTAACCGAATCCATGAGTAGAAGGACATTTGAACCCTCGTCCCGAAAGCCTTCCGCGATTGCAGTCGCCAAGGTGGCGGCCCGAATACGCATGGGAGCAGGTTGATCCGATGTCGAGATCACGATCACAGATTTCGCCAACCCCTCGGATCCTAAGTCGTTTTCTACGAATTCCCTCAATTCTCTACCTCGCTCACCCACGAGCGAAATGACGTTTACGTCGGCCTCGGACCCTCGGGCAACCATTCCAAGAAGTAT
Source organism: uncultured Puniceicoccaceae bacterium (assembly GCA_964576585.1). Lineage (GTDB taxonomy): Bacteria > Verrucomicrobiota > Verrucomicrobiia > Opitutales > Seribacteraceae. The sequence continues at coordinate 21,670 of CAZNWO010000015.1, forward strand.
GGACTTCCCTACCCCGGAGCCGGAAAAAATTCCTACGCGTTGACCTCGCCCCAACGGGACGAAGGAATCTATCGCCTTGATGCCCGTGCCAAAGGGCTCACGAATTAAAGTTCTGGAAAGAGGGTTGGGCGGTTCGGCAAAAAAACCATCCCTAGAATCGGCTCGCAAAGGTCCTTTGCCATCGATTGGCCTTCCCATGCCATCGATGACTCTACCGAGTAAGTTAACTCCAGCGGGAACCTCGTTGCTGTTGGGCTTGGCGATAACCTTACAACCTGGATGAATATGATGCACAGACTCAAGAGCCATGAGGAGCACCATGTTCTCGCGGAAACCGACTACCTGGGCTTCGGTTCGCTCTTCATGGCGGTCGGAGGAAATCGCGCAAGTCTGTCCGATACTGACCTCAGGCCCCTCGGACTCTATGATCAACCCCGCAACCTTGCAAACCGTTCCAACCTTTTCAGCAGGCTTGGAACCTCGAATTCCTGCCTCCACCCAATCGAGACGGTCGCTAAGGGATGCAATCATTCTTCCTTCAAGTCCGCCTCGATCTTACGTAACTTGGTCGCAATACGTCCATCGAGCAACCCAAACCTGCTCTTGATTTGGCAATCGCCCCGAGAGAGCGTGGGGTCTTCGTGAAAGGTAACATTGGGATAGCCCTCGAGCAGGGCGTCGTCGCCATCTAAGCCATCGAAAATACCTGCAATGGCACTTGCGAATCCTTCTTCCTCCTCTTCGGAAGGAACCTCGGCGGATTCCTCTCGATCGAAAGCCTTGAGCAGCTTCAGGTCCTCGGGGCAAAGGTACGCTTCCAGTTTCTCGTCCTCGCCAGAAAACTCGGCGACGAGTCCCTTGACGATATTCTCAATGACAGAGCGATCCAAGGGCGTTTGACCAAGAACTCGCTCGGCAAGGCCAATCACGACGTCAGGCAATCGAGTATCCAATTCGGCGAGAACAGTTTCTATCTTGCTCTGTGCAGCAGAGAGGATTTCAGCCTGTCTCTGACCATACTCGGCTCGAAGCTTCCTTACCTCCTCCTTGTAGAAAGCAGTGGTCTCGGCCTTACCCTGTTCTTGGGCAAGGCGAACCTTTTCGGCTGTTTCTACAGCTGGAACAGGAGGATCCTCAACCGAACCGAAGGTGATGGCCTTTAGAGGCTCGGTGAAACGAATGGCCCTACTGTACGACAACGTCTCCTCCTCCCGTGTCGAGGATGATCTCTTCGTCCTCCTCGAGTTCGCGTACTACTTGAATCACGCGATCCTGAGCTGCCTCCACCTCCGAGAGACGCTTTGGGCCGAGGAATTCCAATTGTTCCTCCAAGGCTTCCACCGCCCTCTTGGACATGGTCGAGTAAATGATTTTCTTGAGCTCGTGAGAAGCGTTTTTCAGGGCAACGATTAAATCGTCTTGATCGACTTCCTTGACGATCTTGGCCACGTCGCCTGGACTGAGACGAACCAAATCCTCGAAACGGAACATCAATTGTCGAATTGAAGAACCCAGCTTTGGATTTCTCTTCTCAAGGTTCTTCAGCAACTCCTTGCCATCCTCCTTGTCGAACCAATTAAGTAGATCGGCAGCCGTCTTGACGCCGCCGGTCTTGACGCGAGGAGATTGCTCTTTCTTGCTCATCCGTTGGCCGAGAGTGTCTGCAACCATCTGAACTTGATCGGTTGGCGTGGTTTCCATGGAGCCTACTCTCTCAATCACTTGCTCCTGGATATGAGGAGGCATGAGAAGCAAGACCTCGGAACCCTTGTCAGTATCAACGTTTGCGAGGACAAAGGCAATTGTCTGCGCCTGCTCGTTGCGCAAGACATTGTAAATTTGCCCAGACTCCATCTCGTTGACGTCATCCATGAAGTCCAAAGAGTCGCGCACCGGCGAAATGCGGTTCATAATGTTGTTTGCGCGATAGTCCCCATGAGCAAGTTCCAAGGTCTTCTGAGCAAAGTTCATACCACCCAAGCTCGAGTTCACGCTGGACTCGATCAACTCGGAAAACTCGTCCAAGACGCAATCCTGAAGCTCTTGATCGACAATGGGGAAATTGCCCATTTCCTTACAGATTATCTCAGAATCCTTGGTATCGAATCGCTTTAGCAAAGTGGCTGAAGCCTGAGGACCGAGAGAGATCAACAGCAGAGCCAATTTCTTTGTGCGAGACATACGGTTATAGGTATCCTGTATGCTTTCCTCTTCGATTTCGGCGTCCACTTTGTAACCTCCTTGTTCTGTGAGCGTAAGTTGAAATTATTTCGCGGTCGGAAGCTAGCTGGCTCCAGATTCCAGGTAACGCTTGAGTGCAGTTCCTACGTTATCGGGTTTTTCCTGAATCAAGTCGTTCAAGAGCTCGGGAGTAAGACCACCACCTAGGGTACGGGTGCCCGCAAGCATGTCCGCATCAGCCTCATCAAGAACCTGAACCTCCGCCTCGCTTGGCTTGAATTTTTTGAGCATACGCAGGAAAATTATGAAAATCGCGATGGCCAACACGACACCAAGAAGGTTCTTCAGGTGCGGTCCCCAAGCATCAACGAAGTTCTGAAACTGGTTCAAAGTCTCACCTCCGGGACCGCTCATATATGGCATGAATTCGACTTCGTGAACCGTCACATCAGTATTGATGTCCACGCCAGGATCAAATCGGGCTCCGATGGCATTGACTACGGCAGAATGGATTTCCTCGATCAACTCCTCACTGCGAGGTTGATCCCCTCTAGCAAGAAGTACAGCGGCGCTGCGCCCCTTTATCGCCCCAGGTTCCTGAACCGTTTCGGTTACAGTCCTGCTAATCTCAAAATCGGTGGTCTTGGATTCGCGCTTCTCGGTGCTTTCCGCCATGATCGGATCCTGCTGAGTAGCGTCCTGACTGACGTTGGGAACATTGGCACCCATGCCCGTCGCTGTATTTTGTGGTTGAGTCTCGACCGTTGTGGCATCGTCTTTGTCCGTTGTCTGGGTTCGTGGAACCTGACCTTCTGGGTCAAACTTCTCGTCCAACTCGGTAAACGACTTGGTGTCTAGATTTACGGAAACTCGGGCAACTACCTTGCCGCGACCAACCATTGGTTGAAGCATTGTCTCGATTTTTTTCTCCAGTCGACGCTCCTGGGACTCATAGGCTTTCATCATCTGCCCGGCGATGCCGGCGGCCCCCGAGGAATCACTCTCGTCCGAGAGGGTGTTGCCTTGGTTGTCGACAACGGTAACATTTCCCTTGTTCACACCTTTTACGGACCTTGCGACGAGAAACTGGATGGCATTGACCTGAGGCTTATCCAAGGTGTTTCCACCGGTATCGACGTAAACGGAAGCACTGGGTCTGTCGTTCGGATCTTCGCTGAGCAAGAGGTTGTTCTCAGGCTTGACGACAAAAACCTTGGCTGACTTAACGGCGTCCATGGCAGATATGGTTCGTGCCAGTTCTCCCTGCAGAGCACGAGTATGATTGGTTCGCTGCACAAAGTCACTGATTCCGAAGTTACCTTCATCAAAAATCTCATAACCTACGTCACCACTCTTGGGTAATCCCTTCATTGCCAACTCCATGCGCATTTGAGCTCGCTTGTCTTCGGGAACGAGTATGGCGTCTCCCGCCTCGTTGAGCTCGTATTCGACTTGGTTGTTCTTGAGGACTTCTACTACCTCGCCCAAATCCTTCGAGTCAGCCCCGCTGACCAGGACACGCATGTCGCCACTTCCTCCGGAAGTCCAATTCATTATACCGACACTTAAGGCAAGTATGCCTAGCACGGCTACGACAAGAGAAATTCTCTGTGTCGGCGTTACTCTAGACCAGAGTTCTCTTAATTTTTCCAAACGTTCTTTCATGACGTGTTATATCGATCGAATAATTGAATGGTAATTTTAAAACTATAACTATACCTGCATGCGCATGAGTTCTTTATAAGAATCAACGAGCTTGTTGCGGACCTGAATCATCAGATTGAAGGCAACGCCAGATTCCTGAACCTTGACCATCGCTTCATGGATGTTGTCCGACCTACCCAAGATCAGGTCCTGCACCTCATGCTTGGCAATCTTCTTCTTGCGGTCTACTCCCTTGATGAATTTCTCGAACATGTCCGCGAAACCGGGAGCCGTCACGCGATTCACTGGATCGACGTCAATCGCTGGACCGACCGAGCCGGTATTCTGGGCGAACTCGGAACCGATATCCGTACCGACCTCACTCGAATGCATGAAGCGATCGATAGAAGCGTTGGGTCGCATGTTCGGATTTTGCGAAAGAAGTTCCGAAAGACTTGGAAGTGAGGCTATTTCGTTCATTGTTAAAAATTCGTTTAGATTGGCTCTACTTTCCTATGGCGATCGCCTGCTGAGCCATACGGCGGGAGGTCTTGACCACGGTCAAGTTGGCCTCGTAGGCTCTGGAGGCACTTATCAGATCGACCATTTCTCTGGAAACGTCGACATTGGGCATCTGAACCATGCCATCGTCGTTCGCATGAGGGTGACCAGGATTGTAAATCATGCGACCCGGCGTCATATCGTCATAAACATCAGTGACTTTTACTCCAAGATAAAGGTTCTCGTCGACATAACCTGGGATGCGCCGATCGGGAGCAGTGACGTATTCCTCGAAAGCCACTTCCTTGCGACGATAGACATTTCCGGAAGCATCCTGCGTCGTATTCGAATTCGCGATGTTCTGAGCGATGATCTCGAGGCGAATCTTTTCAGCGGAAAGGGCACTGCCGGTAGACTCGATTCCAGGTATAAGGTTCATTCCCATTGCTCAAATCCTCAATTGTCGGCTACAGTTCAAATTAATATTTTCGAGCATTATACACGCCCTCGAATGGCAAGATTCAGCTCCTTGATTGAGCCGCCCACGGCATGGGACAGGTACTCGTAGTTCAGGGCGTTACGATTCATGGCCAGCATTTCTTCGTCGAGCTGAACGGTGTTTCCATCCATTCGAACGGGTTTGGCCTGACGATCCTCTGCACTGCGGGGCAAAAGAGCTTTCACGCGGCGAAAATCCTTGCGATCCACCGCACGCCGAAGCTCAATGGAAAAGGTCTTGGGCAAATCACGACGCTTGAAGCCGGGAGTTTCCACATTCGCCAAATTATTCGAAAGAGCCTCGTGCCGAAGATGAGTGGCATCCAAAAGCTTTTTGGAAATGAGATAATTTTCCTGACTGTAGAGGTTGTCTAGTAATTCTGCCATGTCAGCGCACACGATGCAATCCTCGCGCCAAAAACCACAAACACACGCAAGTCATTGATTAACAAGGAAAGAAAAGTGCCTTGCTTACAAATTGGTTGAATTGAATGGCCCAAGAGGAAAATTTTTCCGACCCTAATTGAACGCTCCAAGAATCTCCTTTTGCTTGCCTATGGATTCTCATGGGATTGTAAGATAGAACCAACCACCTGAGAAGAATTCAATGTGAAGACGCCAACCTTTGAAAGCACCCAAGTAACCGTAGGAAAGGATGGGGAAATCCTTGGCTACCAAAAGTCTTTTGGAGACTGGTTGGGTTTGCGGGCTAAAGAGGGAAATGGGAAGAAAATTCTCAACCTCTTGACCGAAGGTGAACCAGCATGGTCGGAGATCTTGCCGGCGAATCTCGGGAAGGAAGAGCAGGAATGCTTTCTGCCTTTCCGGGAAAACGGCAGCATCACTGCTTCCGGCGTGTACCTCAATTGCTTCTCCCAAGCGGATTTCTCAACCATAACTTTTTCTCCAGCGCTTGCTCCACACGAAAAGCTCAAGCAAACCTTCGTTGGGGACATACCTAATGACCCAAGGGCTTTTTCCACGATGTTTCTCCGACTGCAGAAAGCCGAGGCACGCCTTGCCGACTACTTGATGCATTTTCCGGGAATCTTTTTTACCCAGCGACCCGATCTATCTTTCAGCTATCTGAGCAAGGGAATAAGAAAAATGTTCCCGAACGACTACGAGGGCTTTCTACGAAACGGCGGACTGTTCCAAGGTTTCATCTTCGAAAAAGACCGGGAGCACTTCCACAAGCAACTCTCGGAAAATTCGGGCAAAACCGAAACATTCAGCTTTACTTACCGAGTGAAACTTCCGCCGGGAGGCCAATTAGTGTACCTCATGGACATTCGCACCCCCACGATAACCTCGAACGGAAAATTGCTGGGTTACGAAGGAGTACTGCTGGACGTCACTCGCCAATCCATAGCCGAGCACAGGGTGAGCAACTCGGTCTGGCGAGAAGGCCTTGCGACACTAACCAATGGACTCGTACATGACTTCAGCAACCTTATGGCGGGCATCTTCTCCATCAGTGAGCTTTACCATGGCATGCTGGAGAAAGACGATCCCATGGCCAATGGACTCGGTCAAATCAAGAAAAGTTCTATGCAGGCTCAAAAACTCGTTCGGCGAATAATCGACCTGCACAGGGAAACCTCGAGTTCTCGAGCGGTTCATGATCTCAAGCTTCTTCTCAAGGACCAGATGGATCTGGTCGGAATTATCGTCCCTAGAAGTGCCAAGCTAATAACAGATTTCGGTTCCGAAACACTGCCCGCGTATCTTGAAGAAACGGGCTTTCGGCAGGTGATTCTGAATTTAGCGATCAATGCCCGAGATGCAATAGGAAGAACGGGAAAACTGAAGATCAGCCTGAGAAAAGTAGAACGTGGATCTCCAATAATGATGGAAGCAGGGGAAGAAAAGAGAATAGCACCGCAACTTGGTGCGGAAATCAGGATCGAGGACGATGGACAAGGCATTCCACCTGAATTCGCGGACAAAGTCTTCGATCCATTCTTCACGACCAAGGATTCCGAATCCGGATCGGGATTCGGCCTTTACAACGCAAAGCTATACGTGGAGGACCACAAAGGGATGATCGGGTTTCGCAGCAACCCGGATGAAGGAACCACCTTTTACATTTTCTTGCCGCTCATCGAGGAAGAAGAAGGGAAAAAAATTCAAAAAAGGCGATCTGCTCGGAGGGCTACCCGAGAATTCGTGAAACCGAGAAAGAGATAGGGCTACGGTAAAACCTTCTAGCGCGGATCACCAGAGTTCGCTTCTTCCGCGAACGGTAATCGAGCCAGCTTACCATTCGAATATTGGATCCGGGATTTCTCATTACCATGACGGTCGTACATTACGAAGTCGCCATGACGCAGACCTTGCTCGAACGACGCTTCCACGCGGGCTCCAGAAGCGGAATGCTTGACTTGCAATCCATGCTTCAAGCCTTCTGCATAAATCTCCTCCGACAGGTCTCCATTGGCGTTCAACCTAGAGAGGTTTCCGGTGAATGGCTTTTCCTCCGAACGACCGAACAGCAACCTTTGGCCATTCTCATCCCGAAACTCAAAAGCATTGCGAAAGGCAGCTTCATCCCCTTTCCAGTCAGAACCCTGGTCAAGCTTTCCAGAACCTTCTTCCTCATCACCCCCATTCCCGCAACCGGAGAAGCCTAATACAAGCAAAGCGAGGAAGAGGGACAGGGAAGGATTCATCCCGAAAGGTAATCGCTAAATTCGTAAAGTTCAGGATCGCGGGTAACCGCTTTGCGGAGCAGTCTTCGCAGCTTTGACTTAGAGGAAGAATTCTCCCCATCTGATTCACCGGCACTTGCTTCACCCGGCATGCCAGCATTCTCATCTTCGTCCCCGAAGACGTCTCCCATTCGAGATTCCAGTTCATCGGGGTCCATGCCCTCCTCCAGCTTGCGAACGACTTCCTCCATGGGTTCATCCATTCGTTCACCGGTCAACTCGCACATTCGTCGCATGAGCTCACCCATCTGGCGAGGATCTGGATTGTCTTCATCCATGCCGTCGACCGCTCCCTCGAGCTCTCTCATTGCCGCCGTCGCCCTTGCCTCATCCATTCCTGCGAAAGGGTCGTTGGGGTCGGACGGCAGGTCTGAATCCTCCTTCGGTTCCTCCTTCTTTCCCGTAATGGAAAATCCCGAAACCAACTTTTGCATTATGAACTCGTTGCCATCGGGACAAAGCGGCACTTCATCCGCCAAGCTAAGGGATCGAGCGAAGAACGAATATATTTTACGTGTATCTGGTGAATAAAACTCGTAGATCGGCATGACAAAAAATGTTGGCAAACCACTATGGCTTAACGTTCCCGGAATCAAGCTCAAGAATAGCAATAAAGTTGCTATCGAAACAGTTTTTCAGAGAAAAGGTGGGCGTGCTCAAGAATTTGATTCTTCAATTTTGGTCTAGCAAACCCCGTAAAAGAGCATGGATTTGCATCCCCGTGGGATACATGCTAATCCTGCAACTGCTAACCGGCATCCCAAAACCCGGTGTGATTAGAGAGTCACAGGGTCCGAAACTACTGGAGGAATTTGCCAACGAACTCTTCGGTTATCCATATTGGGCGCAAGACCTAAGTCACTTACCGCTCTTCGCATTGCTTGCTTGGCTTTGGTCTTGGTATTTCGGTGGACCCCAGACAGGAAAGTCTTGGGAGACTAAGGCTGCTTGGATTTCCTTTTCTTATGGAATCTTGAACGAGATGCTTCAATATTTCGTACCGCAAAGGTTTCCCTCGGCGGGAGACGTGATCATGAACCTTGCGGGAGTAGCCCTCGGACTATGGTTGCATGCGAAGCTGAAGAAAAAGGTATTGCGGGAATAGCATTCCTCAATCCTCGGCACCACCCTCTTTATTCTTAAGAGCAGGAGTGGCACCAGGCCCGAATTCCCGACCGACCTCCCTGCCCTTGTCAAAAACCTTACGAACCACCAATTCTCCCTTCGAATCCCAGCGGAAGTACTGGCCATGCAGCTTATGGTCGAGAAAAGTTGCCTTGTAAATCAGTTTGCCCTCAGGATTCCACTCTCTAAGCACTCCATTGAGCTTCCCATTTTTATAATTTCCCTCCGCGCGCTTAGAACCGTCGTCCCTCCAAGCGACGTGAATACCTTGATGCCTTCCATCCCGGTAGGTAGCTTCAAGTTTAATTTTCCCGTTGGGCCACCATTCCTTGACCGGGCCATGCTTGCTGCCATCCTTGTAAGTTTCCAAGACCCTGTTTTGACCGTCGGAAAAACGTTCCAACAACTCTCCCTGCAACGAGCCATCTTTATAATTCGCCTCACGAACAAGCACGCCCTTGGGAGAGTAAACCTTGTCCTTGCCATTTTTCTTGTCTGAAGCAAAGTTGCATTCGACCCTAATCTTACCATCGCCGAACCATGCCTTGTAGGGACCCTCGCGCTTGCCATTTGAAAAGGCGACCGTCTCCTTAAGCTGACCGTCCTCATACCACTCCGAGGCATTTCCATCCAAAAGACCGTTCTGAAAAGAAGCTTCCTTGCGCAAGCGTGAATTAGAATGCCAAAGGCGGCTTACTCCAACTGGCTTACCCTTGTCGAAAGTCTGCTTGCTTGCAGGCTTTCCGTTGGGCCACCAAGCTAGAATCTCCCCATCGAACTGTCCCTCGACGTACTGTGCGGAAAACTTCTTCTTACCATTTTCATGAAAGGACTCGGCCTTTCCACTGAATGGTTTTCTCTGCAGGTCAAAATACCACAGACGATCCTTACCCAAAACCATTAGAGATGCATCCCGAAGCGTTTCATCCGCAAGGACTGAATGCGAAAACGAAAGAATGAAAGGAAGCAAAATGAACTTCAGGCGCATTTGAGGTTAAGCGTACGCGATCAGGGTTAGGACACAATCAGAAAGGTCGGAAGAAGACGAATTAGGATTGGGAGTTCAAGGCCTGTTCTCTTTCAGGCAAAGTTGGATGAGAGAGGTAAATTGCGGCAAACAATGGATGCGGCAAAGGATTGGAAAGGTTTTCCACATGAAGTTTCCGAAGAGCGGAAACTAGAGGACCTGATCCTTCAACCGCATCTCTGGCAAAGGCATCAGCCTCGTATTCATGTTTGCGGGAAAGCATACTTCCAAGCGGGGAAACCCAAAAGGTAAACAAACCCGAGGCAACCGACATCACTAGAAAAACAGGTCCTAGTCTGCCTTCAGCGCCAGCGGTAAATCCAAGACCTAGGCTTTCGTCGTAAAACCATGAAGCTTGAGTCAAGTAATCTATGATCCAGAAGGCGAAAAGTCCGAAAAAGGCCGAGATCGCAAGCCTCTTGGGTACATGCCCCAGCTTGTAGTGTCCGATTTCATGCGCCAGAACAGCCTCGAGTTCGTCGATCTCCATCTGCTCGATCAACGTATCGTACAAGACAATGCGCCTGAATCTTCCAAACCCCGTAAAAAAGGCATTGGAATGTCCCGAGCGCTTGCTCCCATCCATGACCTCGATCGTCTTGGCTTGAAAGCCCGCTCGGTCAGCCAAAGCCATGAGGCGCTCCCTCAATTCACCTTCTTCCAGTGGTTCAAGCTTGTTGAAGAGAGGCAAGATGAACATGGGCCAAAGAGCGAAAAGCATTAGCTGGAAAACGAAAAATGCACCAAATCCCCATAGCCACCATGTATTTGGGAAAACCCGACTCAAGTGCCAATGAATGTACAGCAACAAGCCGATCAAGATGAACATAAGTGCAAAACCCAGAAAGAAACCCTTCAATTTATCCGAAACCCAAAGGCCCACGGTCGACTTGTTGAAGCCGAATTTTTCCTCCAGTCGAAACTGGCGGAGCCAATCGAAGGGCAGTTCGGGCAATTGCAAGAGCAGGAGGATCGCCACAACGGCAAGCGCCTCACGCCAAGGTCCGGCATCGACGCCACCAGACCACTCAGAATAAGACCAGGGAAGGAACCAGATCATGACAAAAACCAAAACGACGGCCTCATACCATTGTTCGAAAAAACCAAAACGGCTTTTGGCCAAGGTGTATTCTGTAGTTCGATCCCATGACTTCTGGTCACTGATCCCATGGAGACTTTCGGGGACATCGCCTTTTAAGCGAGTTACATGCCCCGCATTGAGTCGATTCAATATAGTCTCGGCAATGGTGCGCAAAAACAACAAGCAGAGGATTACCGTCAAGGAAGTGGTCATTGAAGCGGGCTACATACCTTTGATCGAGAAATACGTCGAATAGAAACCTAGCCCGAAAAGCATTGCTCAAGAACCTGACTGTTGTTACACAATCAGACCCGTTGCTAGGAATAAAATCCCAAATCGGGCATGACCACCAACATCGAAAGCGAAACAGAACAAGAAGAAATAAACTTCGAAGAGGCATTGATCCGCCTGGAAGAAATCGTTGAAAAGATGGAAAGCGGAGATGCCCCGTTGTCCAGTCTGGTCGATCACTTTGAGGAAGGATCCAAGTTGCTGAAGATTTGTCGGCAAAGGTTGGAACAAGCTGAACTCAAGATAAAGTCGGTGAGAAATGAGCAAGGAAAATACATCGCCGAACCTCTCTCGGAGGAAGCGGAATGAAGAACGCTCCCTCAATCCTTGATCAAATCCAATGTCCCAAGGACTTGAAAACGCTTGCTCCTGAGCAAATTGAGCTACTTGCGGAGGAAATCAGAACTAAGATCATCGAGGTCACCTCATCCAATGGTGGTCACGTTGGCCCCAACTTGGGTGTGGTGGAACTCACGATAGCGTTACATCTAGCTTTCGACTCTCCTGAGGATCGGTTTGTGTGGGATGTTTCGCACCAAGGTTACGTCCACAAACTTCTCACGGGTCGCAACGACGAGCGTTTCGAAAAAATCAGGAAAAGCGGTGGTCTTAGTGGTTTCCTAACGAGAGAGGAAAGCGATCACGATCACTTTGGAGCCGGTCATGCCGGAACTTCGCTATCCGCGGCTCTGGGAATGGCAGTTGCGAGAGACATTAGAAAAAGCAAGGAGCACGTGGTGGCCATCGCAGGCGATGCAGCCTTCACTTGCGGAATTACCTTGGAGGCACTCAATAACATAGCTGAATCAACCAAAAAGTTCATCCTTGTGCTGAACGACAACAAATGGTCCATAGCAAAAAACGTCGGAGCGATCTCGAGGTACTTCAACGAACTGATAACAAATCCCGTTTACACCCGCCTCCACGAGGATGCTGAATCTATCCTGAAACAATTTCCAGGCGGAAGGTCACTGATGCGAATTGCCTCCAAGGCCAAGCGCGACACCAAGGAACTACTGGCTCCTTCAAGTCTCTTTGAGAAGCTTGGAATAAGATACATCGGGCCCATCGACGGGCACGACGTAAAGGGACTCGTGAACTTTTTCAATTTCGCTAAAAAAGCAAAGGAACCGGTTGTGCTGCACCTTCTGACTAAGAAGGGAAAGGGATTCCCGGAGGCCTTGGACGAGCCCGAAAAATGGCACGGATCGGGTCCATTCGACCCCAAAACTGGAAAATCGATTCCATCAAAATCCGGTTCACCCCCGAAATATCAGGATGTGTTCGGGAAATGCCTGGCCCAACTGGCATCAAGAGACAAAAACATAGTCGGCATCACCGCAGCGATGCCGGGAGGCACCGGATTGACGGCTTTGCAGGAGGCAATTCCCGATCGATTCTTCGATGTGGGCATCGCTGAGGAACACGCAGTCGTATTTGCGGCAGGAATGGCCGCAAGCGGCATGCATCCGGTCTGCGCCATCTATTCGACCTTCTTGCAACGGGCTTACGACCCAATCATTCACGACGTATGCCTGCAAAACCTCCCGGTCCTGTTCTGCATGGATCGAGCAGGACTATCGCCAAACGACGGTCCCACTCACCATGGACTCTTCGACATCGCATACCTGAGAGTAGTTCCCAATGCAGTAGTCATGCAGCCCAAGGACGAAGACGAACTGCAGGACATGATTTGTACTGGGGTCAATTATCAAGGACCCGCCTTCATTCGCTACCCAAGAGGTTCGGGTGAAGGAGTTCGCCTGAAGGAAAAGCCCGAAAAACTTCTCATCGGAAAGGCAGAAATCCTTAGAGAGGGAACAGATGTAGTATTATGGGCGTTGGGACCCTTTGTAAGAACAGCCATGGAAATAGCTGAAAGAATGTCCATCGAGGAAGGCATTCAGGTAGGTGTCGTCAACGCAAGGTTTGCAAAACCTCTGGACAAAGACCTTCTGGCCCTCCATGCCAAGAGTTATCCCTCAATCGTCACTCTTGAGGATCATGTTCTCTCGGGTGGTTTCGGTTCCGCAGTGCTCGAGTTTCTCGAGGAACAAAACATCATAATTCCAGTAACCAGAATAGGTTGGCCCGACCAATTCCTAGAGCATGCAAGCTCCAACAAGGACTTGCGAGAAAAGAACGGCTTGTGCGACGAGGAAATCTATCGACGGGTCCTAAGTACTTTGACCTTATCAGACCGCTCGCCTGAGCACAGCATGGTCTTTGCAGACTAGACACTCCGATGCACCCTTTCAGGACGACAAAGAAGGATCGACTTGCACTTGCCTGCATCATGCTTGCAGTGAGCATTACCTACTTGTTCATACATTTCTTGCAGAAAACATAAGGGCAGCTTGCCCAAATCATAGAGTGGAGAAGAACGCCCACCCTAGGAAATCCTATTCTCCTTCCTGCAAAGTTGACCACTCCCCCTTTGAGTAGTCGTACAATAGAACCTTGCCCAAAGAACCTCCGGATCGGAGAAACCCCCAGGATCCATTGACGAAAACATACCCCGAACCCAGCTCGGAATCCCACAGTTCGGTCTTTGTCCAAAGCCAGCCGGCACCCTGAATCCAAAACCATAGCGAATCCGACTGGTCGCTCTCGACAAAGACCCAACCGAGCAACTCGTGATAAATCCAACCGCCATCGGACAAGCTGAATTGCCCGAACCAGTTTCTGTGCCAACGGGCAACACCCAGACTCTCGGCTCCGCTCCACCAAGTCTGCTGGACCTGCAAAGTGAACGCCAATCTGGTATCTCTTTGTCCATCGGTCGCAACAATTTCTATTTTTTCCGTAGGACGTGCTGAAGAAAGAGGGATTCCGCGAATGATTGACGATCCTGGACCAGTTCGTGAAAACTCCAGCCAAGGCGGAAGAATCGCAGGGTATAGTACAACTAAGTCGCCATCAGGATCGAATGTGGAAATTTCAAAACTGTATTCACTGAGCAAGTCGGCTTTGGTCGGAGGTGAAGCAACAATTACTGGGGCACCATCGGAGGATGCAACCGAAAGGCTGAAGCTCTGCAACACACTGCGGGCGGTTTCATTGGAATCCTCTACTCGCAGGGTTATCTCGTACTTGCTGCTTTCATCGTTGGGGACAATCCCAGTCAAGGTTCCCCCACCGATACCGTCGGACGATAGAGCAAGCCAGTCTGGCAAGCCCGTTGCAGAAACATTGGAGGACGAGTTCGTCGACCAAGGTGCGGTGGAGAACTGATAAGAATAAAAACTACCGCCCGAGGCAAAACCCAACGGATGCGATTCGAAAGCAAGAGTATCGGGAGAAGTGCCAGCACTTGCCAAAAGCAATGACCTGCGACTAGCTCCTTGTGCCTTTAGACCATCAAAGCTTGCTCCGGGCGAAGCAAATCCAGCGAGACAAAAACGGTCGGATTTCATGTCGACCGCAAGCGACCGGATTCCATCAGGACCTGCCCCTCCCCCGATCTTCACCCAAGGAACGGAGGAATTACCCTCATCCAACCTCGTGACGAAAACATCGGAGTCTCCAGAGGAAACGAAAGTGCCGGAACCAAGAGTAATCGAACCTCGAAATGCACCCGCCAAGATCAGTCGGCCCTGAGCGTCCATTCCTAGGGCACTCGCGTCATCCGACCAAGGACCACCGAAAGAAGTTGCCGAGAAAAACTCTCCCGTTGAGGAAACCTTTGCAACAAAGGCATCACTGCTTCCCTTAGAATCGAGAGAATGATTGCCGAAGGTCGAGCTTAAGCGAAAGTTTCCTGCCGAATAAAAACTTCCATCTGAAGAAGCGACAATTGCAGTGGCCTCGTCTTCCGCCTTTCCTCCGGCGCGATTTGCGAAAACACAACTCCCCTTGGAATCATAGTGCGCAACAAAAGCATCAGAGAAACCTGCACTCACCAACCTATGATCTCCGAATGAGGAAGTCAGCTCGAACTTTCCAGCAAGGACTACTCCACCTGAACCATCATCCGACATGCCCTGCACGCGATCCACTCCTGCTCCACCCATGCTCCTTGCCCAGACTAAAGAACCATCGGATGAATTGTATTTCGCCAGCAAGCCATCTTCAGTTCCCGAGGAAACGAGTGTCGCCGAGCCAAAATATGCATTCTTCCGAAAATGTCCGCCGATGAAAACTTCTCCTTCTTCCGACATGTGAATGGCTTTGCCGTAATCGTCGGAGGTTCCGCCTCCCCCGACCGCCCAAAGCACCTCTCCCGATTCCTTCATGCGAACAAGATATACGTCGAGTCCACCACGACTGGAAAGAGAAAGGGAACCAAAGGATATCTCTCCTTGAAAACAACCCAAGACATAAAGATCTCCATTCGAATCCGCGGTCACGGCATGAGCGAAATCCTGACCCGAGCCACCAAAGGAGAACGCCCAGAGGGATTTTCCGTTTGCATCGAACTTAGCAACAAAGGAATCCGTCCGCCCAAGGGAGGTCAATCGATGCGAACCCACATCGACGATACCGGAGAAGGATCCTACCACAAAGTAACCTCCATCGGGGGCGGTTGCCACTCCATTGGCCAACTCCCCACCTTGCCCCGATTGAAACCACAAAGTCTCGGGTTCAGCTTCGACTGCAACGGCATCGCCCACTCCCTCGACCTCGAGGACGACAAGTCTCTCAAGCTTACCGCCCTCTCTATCACTGACTCGAACTCCAACCAGAAACTCGCCACCCTCCCCACTTGGAGGCATTCCCGCCAACAAGGACTTCCCAAAACCAGCGTCTCCCAAGGCGACCCATGCAGGATTTCTCGTTAGGTCGAATCTGGCGGGTGCGCCAGAGGGAAAGGTGGCATTCAGTTCCAAGGCAAAGGATTCTCCCGCAACTAGGGAGATTTTTTCAGGAATCGAAACTTGAGGCAGATCGTTCGGCTTTCCAATCCGGGTCAAAGCATAGCCATGAGAACCACCCGATGAAACCTCTAGGGAATCAATCTTTGTGGAACTGCCTAGGAAGTGGGTTGCCAATACTAGTCCGCCATCACTCGCAAAAGCCATGCCCGAGGCCTCCTCCCTCCCTGCCTCTCCAGAACGGCGAGACCAGATCGGGATTCCTTGATCTTTCGAAACCTTCGTTACAAAAAGATCGTAATCACCGGCAGATTCAAGAGCAAGGTTTCCGAATTGAGAACTGCCTTGGAACTCACCCATCAGGCAAAGGTTTCCAAAGGGATCGATCGACAAGTTTTTCGCCTGATCGGAATCCTGACCACCGTAGGACTGAGCCCATGACAATGACCCATCATGAGAGTAGCTTGCAAGAAAGACGTCGGATGCCCCGGATGAAGAGAGCTTGACATCGCCAAATGTTGAAGAGCCTTGGAAATTGCCGGCCAGATAAACCCCTTCACCATCGGCAACCAAAGAAGTGGCCATGTTGCTTGCCCCACCACCGATGGTATTTTTCCAGACAAGGTCTCCCTGCTCATTGTAGCTAATGAGAAATGGACCGGAAACCGGGTCGTTCTCTACATTGCCGGCCAGAAAATAGTTCCCATGGTTGTCGAGAGCGGAAAATTCTCCGAAATCGTCGCCCGAACCTCCGGTGGAACGAACCCAAGCGAATGCACCGTCAGAATTCAGCTTTGCCAGAAAAGCATCCGCTCCACCCTGATTCTCCAACAGAAAGGTTTCGCTCTCGATGGTGGAGGAGAAATATCCAGACCATAGAATGGAATCACCGCTGCTCACGGCCAACCCCTGCCCTCGGTCGTCACCTGTTCCACCAATGCTTCTTGCCCATCGAACGGTTCCCGAGGCATCGACCTTCACCAAGTATGCATCGTAATCGCCTGCCGACATCAAGACTTTGTCGCCAAAGCTCGCAACGCCCCTAAAGTAGCCGGAAATATAGGCGGCACCATCGGACCCAACGGCGACATTGCTAGCTGAATCGATGTCGAGACCACCAAAGCTACGAACCCACTGGAGCTTGCCTGTCGAGTCACGATACGACAGAAAGACGTCCGAAGAACCTTTGGAAACTTGTGTGACCCCAGGAAATCTTAAGACATTAGAAAAAGTGCCCAACACGTAAACGGAATCATCTGCGGCAACTGCGACGTCCTTGGACATGGCCTCGGATTGTGGGCCGGCAGCCCATTCCGCAACAGGCGTCGAAGCGGGTCCGGAGTAATACACCACTCGCCTGACGGGAGTGGCCCGATTCCCTGCTTGATCGACTACGGAATAAGTCAGGAAATGAGAACCCGCGACACTCGAGTCGATGGACTCCGACACCTTCACTTGCGAAGTGAGGTTGCCATCGGCATCATCCCAAGCCGAGAAACCGGGCTCGACAAAATCCTGCCCCAAAGGCAACTGCATGAACTCCGTTCCTTTTAAAGAGATCGATGGAGGAAGTCCGTCAACCAAGTTCAAAGTGTATGAGAGGGTCGAATTCGAATCGGAGGAATCCACTGCAAAAACGGTGACGTTAGCATCGCCCC
>CAZNWO010000016.1:0-23207 GCA_964576585.1 uncultured Puniceicoccaceae bacterium
GAGGTCACCCAAGTGGTCTTTGGATGGAGTAGAGTAATTCTTACCTTTGATTCAGGACTGTGTTCTGAAATTCAGGTGGAATTGGAGCAATTGCCAGAGGAAGACTTGGATTAGCCTATCTTCAAGGACGAGATCAAGTTTTAGATTGTCTATTTCCTAAGTTCCCAGAGCTGCGGAGTTTTCGTGTTTTGTCCCCAGCAACTTTTTGCCTTCGATTCTCACCCTTTTCTGAAAAAGATTTCTGGAATCTGAAAGTATTGCTATGGAAATTTTTCAAAAAGAAAACGCCAAGGGTTTCTTGGCGCTTTCAAGCTTAGAAAAACAAACTAGACTGAAACAAACTAATTTTAGTCTATCTATGAGACTCTAGTGTTTTGTTACTTGTTCAAAAAAATAAAAAATAAATTTTCAAGGCAGACGAATAATGGCAATTCCCTTGGATTCCTTGGGTTCCACCAAGCTTTTCCCCTTTTTTCCCAAGATGCGTAAGGCATTGCCATTTGAGCAAGTTACAGAAATTGGTCCGTTCTTTGCAATCGGCATTTGTTCACCTTCTCTGAGGTTCTTCCATTGTAACTCGATGCCTTGCGCATCCTGAACTAGAACCCAAACTTCGCCAAGTGCCTCAAGAGTTAGGACATCTGTTCCAGATGGAAGCCTTTTGGGTACTGATGGCGGGTTTTCGTTCTGTTTGCCTTGAGCGTCAAATCCGCCAAATGGAGTTGGTGAATAGGGTGGGGGAGCATCAGGCGGGGGACCGGATGGACCACCACAGGAAATCAATCCGAGCACAGGTATTGCAAGGATTAAAGCTGTAACCCTAGGGATTATGATGCCAAAGATTGAGGTTTAAGTGATACCATCAGTTGATGAGAGCGAATAATCTATCTCACTATGGGTAGAGAGTTGTTGCAATTGCACAAGAAAAAACTCTCTTGTGAAATCTTGAAACAAAGGAAATTTTTCTTCGTCAGCCTGTTTTGACTAGTCAGGTTTCGCTGGTTTCGTGAATGCTAGTTGGTACAGGAAGTAGTTTCCATTCTTCTGTCCAGCGATTCCACTCTGAAAAGTCTTGCATTGACGGCATCTTTTCAAATTCACGACACGAGTAGGTAAACATTTCCAATGCGTTTTCAGCGTTTGGCGCCATGAAATACTTCTCTATTGGGGTAACGTCACTTTCCAAATGATACCTGATGCGATATTGAATCAATTCTGGTTCTTTTTGCCTCTTTTTTTTCATTATTCCCTAACTTCAATTTCAGAATAATTCTCAAACTTGCGACAAGTCAACAAGGAGTGAAGAATTCTCGTGATTTTTTCAGCTTAGGGTTTCTTTGGCTTAAACCAAGATTTTACCTCTGATGCGTTGAGACCGTCTTTGAGGTTGATTGATTCTTTGGCAGAATAGGCGGGGTAGGCCAATAGTTGGCCGTTTTTCAATCGGCTTACGGCATAAAGGCCATTCGGCGAGAAGGCGCAAGCCTCGAAAGGAGATGCGAGTTCCTCAGAAAGTATGGCTTCTTGTTTGCCTGTTTCTGTGCGCCATAGGCGTAAGGTTCCATCGATAGTGGTCAGGATCCATCCTTTGTCAGGTGATCGAGCGCAACCTTTGGGCATCTGGTCTCCATTGAATTGAGCACCATATGTTTTCAGAAAACCTTCGAGGTTTTTGAGAATGACATCACCGGACTTGTTGGATTTTTCCGAGTCAAAGAAAAAATCCGGGCAGGTTGTTTCTGTTCCGTTTGCATCAAAAATTCGAATAGCGTTGTCGTTCGGAACTTTGCGCAGAGAGCAAATGCCTTCGTGTGTACTCGTCAGGAGGGTCGTTCCATCCTGCGAGTAACTCAAATCCGACAATTCTCGACCAGAAAGGGAAATCGTATTATAAATGAATCCAGTCGACGCTTCGCAAAAAAGGATGCGTCCACTGCGGCAAGCTGCAGCCACAGTCCGACCATCTGGGGAAAATCTTGCGGAAACGACATCGTCCAAGTTCGTTTTCACCGTAATATCCAAGGTTCCTTCGTTGGCATTCCAGATCGTCGGCGGCCCGCCAGAGCCTGATGCCAGCAACCTTTTTCCACCTTTTGAAAAATCAAGGTTGTCGAAACAATGATTCTCTCCTTCCAAAGCCAAGGCATCCGGTTTGTCTTCAAGGGAATATACGAATCCCTTTCCATCCAGACCTCCGCTTGCGGCAATGAGGCCATTGTTTGAAAAAGCGGTGCTCAACACTGGTGCGCTGTGGGTCGTAAAGGAATGCAACAATTTTCCATTGGGTAATTCCATTAGGTGAACCGAGCCATCGCCGCATCCCGCCATGCAAGTCTTCCCGTCGCTTGAAATGGAAAGAGAGGTAATTCCTGCAGGAAGCTTTTGCCCAATTTTTTTTGCAGGTCTTCCCGAAAAGTCAGAGAGGTGCAGTTCCCCTGACGATCCGCCTGTAAGGATTAAATCCTTACCTGGAACTCTCACTGCACACGACCCGGCAAGAGTTTCGGGACTTCCCATGATGAACGCACCCGCAGTTACAGGCATCAGGATCAAGCCCAATTCCTCCAAATTTCTGGGTTTGTCGGCGACTAATGCTTGCCGGAGGTCGCCCTTGTTCTGCAAATCGATTGCCAAGGCAATTCTGAACCCTCGGTCAGAACGCTTGATTTCGGGGGAATTCGCACCCCTGTAAGAGGATCGGCAACGAGTGAAACTCACACTGTATGATCCCCCTCGTAGGGACCTCCACCTGCCTTCTGCCAAATAAGGGTCTGTGGCCCCGAGTACGCGCGAGGACAGCATGTTTCTCTTATTTAACTCCACATGGTCTAGGCACCATTCCCAAAGGTTTCCGTGCATGTCGTGAATGCCAAGGGCGTTGGCTGTTTTTTCGCCCACCTTCTGCGGGGTGTTTTGAGAATTTTCCGAAAACCAGGCAAATTTACCCAAGTGTTCCGCATAGGCGCTTTCGTCGATCGGCAACTTCTCTTGCGATGAGCCGCAGAAAGGACCGTCCGAACCAGCCCTGCATGCAAATTCCCATTCGGCTTCGGTGGGCAATCGGTATTTGTAGCCCTGTGGGGGAGGGAAATTCTTGTTCAGCATTTCGCAGTACTCCACGGCATCGTGCCACGAGATGTTTTCGACAGGCATTCTCGGATTCTTATTTGAACTTGGATTTTTTCCGGTAAGCTTTTCGTATTGCTCTTGCGTCACCTCGAATTTTCCTAGCCAGAAATCCTTGGAAATCCTTACTTGTCGCCTAGCCTCATTCGGAAACCTCCCTAGCTCGGAATTCAAGCTTTCCGTGCCTGAAATTTTGCCTGAGGCGATCTTTGAATGGCCTGCCTGAACTTGTTTCCAGAGTGCAAACGAGGCATTCTTACCGATAGTCAGAATGGAGTTGGAATCCCCTGCAAAGCTTGCTCCTGCCAATCCCGATTCAGGATGAGGGCCGAAACTCAGAATTTCATTACTGGCAAGCACCTTTGAGTGTAGGGAAAGCCTTCCCCACAGCCATCCTCTTAGGTGTGGGTTTGTGCGTTGAAGAATGTCCTCGGCAGTCGCAAGGTTGCGATCCTTAATGGCTTGTCGGGCAAGCCGGAGTTGGGCCAGATATTTTTCCAGTTCGAGTAGGTGCAGGTTGCAGCTTATCCTCCTGATTTTCCCGATTGCCAGCTTGATGGGGCCAAAGTTTGGACTTTCCGCAGTCAGGAAACCTTCCTTGATCATATCAACCCTTAGTGAAAGCTTCCCCGTTGAGCCATTTAGCCAGATGTTTTCGGGCATGGGTTGAGTGGTCTTTTCCTGATTTTGGCTGAAAAAGATCGACCTGACTCTGTCGATGGGGGTGGGAAATTTACCTCGCTTAGTTTCCAGAAGAAGCTTTCCGTCTGTCAAGGCCCCGAACTTGGCATTGGTGGAATCACCATTTACAAACGTCACCCAAGTGGCGGATGCTTGTTTTTGGTCGGGTGGCTCGACGGGAGCAAACTCACCATTCCAGCCTGCAATCGTTGTGTCCTTAAGGCGAAGCGAGGAACTTCCTCCCTGGTTGTAAAGGACCACTGAGTTACCCATTGGGGCGAAATCGTCGTCGCCATCCTTCCAACTCGCCCTTTGCTTGCCGTTTAACCAAACTGCAAATTCCTTGGTTTTCCTGTTCCCGTAAATTCGAAAGCGTCCTTTTTTCGACTGCATCAGGTCATTGATTACGGCCGAGCCGATGGTTTCCCTCGTTAGGCGACCGTTTTTTCGCTTTGCGACCTGAAGGTTTATGCGGTTGTTGGAGAAGGATAGATCGTAGCCGATGCTGCCATATCCCCTAGATTTCGAATCCGAAAACATCTGTACCCTAAAGTAAAAGGATCTTGCCCAGCTTGCCTCCATTTCTATCTCCACTGCATCTTTTTCCGGGAGAACTCTGCCTATGCTTCCCGAAACCACTGTGAAGAGGTCTCCGCCCTCGTAGCGCCAGGCGTTGGGGTTGCTTGGAGTCCAACCCGACAATCCTTGGGATGCATCGTAGAGAACTTCATGGCTGGACGGGAGGAGAATTAGGGACGATAGGTTGTCCTTGCTTGTCTTAAGGGTTCCCGCGAAGGTGGTTTCGATCGTAAAGTTATCTTGGTCCACCTGCTTCAACTTGCCTTGAATGCGATCCCCGTTTCTAAAGGAGATGCGTATGTTTTGACCCTTCTTCTCCTCGACTTTGCTTTTTTGAAGTTTCGAAGACAACTCGATTGAATCGACAGCAGAATACCTCAGGGCAAAGGGTTCGGGAGCGGCTTCGTTTGACCAATTCAAGATCCGGTTCTCGTCGAGATTGATTAAGTTTCCTCGAATGACCGAACCATCGAAGAGCCGAATTCGGTCCGAGACGTCCGCCATGGGCATTGGTGACTCGTTATCATTCGGATCTTTGGGAACAATGCCGTTCACTGCGATAGGAGCTCGGGCGAGGATCGGTTTGGGAGGCAATACGCGAACTTGGTTCGCCGCAGGAACGACTTGTATGGCATTTCCCTGTATCTCTATTAATGCCTCCTTGCCATTTACTTTGATCTGCAAGTTGTTTGGTTCTGCATTTACGTTTAAGTTTATTTTGGCCTTTGCTTCTTGGGAGTTTGCATTCTGGCCGGCGACAAGAAGGCATGCCGCGAATATTGCTGATGCGCGATCGAATGTCATACGTTTAAGTTTATTGTGGCCTTTGCTTCTTGGGAGTTCTTTCGTAAATGGGAAGGTATCTATAGTTGAGGGCCAATGAAAGTAGCGCGGCGGAGGTGGAGAACGCTTTCCCGTAGTTCCCGCTCCAGCTGCCGTCTTCGCCTTGACTGGACTTGAGTCGCTTGAAGTTTTTGACGTTCCAAGTTCTCCAGAGATTGGAGTCGGCGCGAAAAATTGCCTGCGAGGTGTAGTAAAGGCTATAAAACTTGTGACCTTGGCCGGAGTGATCTGCATTATCCACCAGATACTGTACGGATCTCCTGTAGGCGTCCGAGTCCGTATCCTTGGCTAGTGAGAGTACCAGGCATCCTATGGCTGAACGCGGTTGGTTCGGTCCGCTTTTAGAGGTATATCCGAATCCGCCGTTCGAGGCTTGGCAATCCTTCAGGAAGATTATCCCCTTTTGGATGGCTTTCTCGTAACCCGATAGACCTGCATTGCGAGCCGCCAGAAGAGCTACCATTTGCGCTCCGGACACGGTGGTGTCGGCATCCTTGCTTTCGGGACCATATCGCCATCCTCCCTTCGAATTGTTTTTTTGCGAGCCCACTATGAGGTTCGTTGCTTTTTGCAGGGCGGGTCCCAGTCTGAGATCATTGGTGATGCCGTAAGCCTCTGCCAGAGCCAGAGTTGCAAATCCGTGATTGTACATGGAAGAGCCGATGTAGCCAGTGCTCTTGTTTTGTCTGGATAATATGAAGTCCACAGATCTCTTCACTGCCACGCGATAGGGGCCGAACTCGGGGTCGTCCCCTCGGGCAAGCAGGGCGAGCACGGCCATTCCCACTACGCCAGCCTCGGATCCATACGAGTTGTCGGACCAACTGCCGTTTTCGCCCTGACTCTTTGCCAGGTAGTTCAGACCCGTCTTGTAGGTTTGATCGATCTGACGAACCAACGCATCGTTTGCTTCCTCGAAAAATTCCTTATCTGCAAAACTTGGGCAGGAGGCTAGGCATGAAATTGCCGCAATCAAGGGCATGGAGGGAACTTTCATTGCTCGATTTGGCGAAAGTAATTCTCCAAGGCTCTGCGGAATTCCTGCGGTGGAGTCCCTGAGGCACCACTCGCACGCTGAATCTTACGATCATTGGAGGCCTTGCCCCCACCATCAACGTTGTTGTTTTCGTGGACTTGATCAGTATCACCGCCTTGCTTACTTCCTCCACCCGTCATGCCGGGCGTCATGCCAAGTCCTTGTCCGGGTTGCGAGCCAGCGAGCTGCATCAAGAGGAATTGCATGGCTTGGGATTCGGAGTTTGAAGATTGCTCGGAATTTGAGCGACTGGACTCGATCAACAGGTTGATTATGTCGCTCACGATGTCTCTGGCCTTGCGTTGCTCCATCGTGGTTGTCTTGGACCAATCGTTTTTCTCCAAGCCCTCTGCGGAATTGGCCATGGACGTATGGGCGTCGTCGAAAAGTGGGTTGAGTTCGGCGATTTCCATATCGACCTGTACCCCCGTAAGGTCAGTCATGAGCTCCCTTTGATCCTTGCTCAGCAATTCTGAGCGTTCCTTCTGGACTTCTGCGTCAGGCGCCTTTTTCAGAAAGTTTGTTTTGTCGAGTATTGCCACTTGTTTTTCCCTTACTCTCAATAAAGCTATCAGTTGCTCAGTCATATCCTTCTGTTCGCCGCCGCCTTGGCCACCACCGCCACCACCTTCTTCCTCTTCTTCGAGCATATCCGCCCATTCCTTAAAGCGCTCTTCCCAATGATCCAGTAGATCTAGGGCTGCAAAGGAAACGTTTCTATTTATTAACCCCGATCCTTCTCGAATGCCTTCCGCAGCACCTTCTTCCTCCATGAGTCTGCCGACTTCCCCATATTTTTCCCTGCCCGTCCTTTCATGGAACCTGCTGATCTCCCCTTGAAGAAGATCCGCCTCCTCATAAGTGTCGTTTTGAGTGTTCTCGAGTTCCTCCTGTGTCTTAAGCTGATTTTCATCCAAGGCCTTTGACTTCTGGCCAATTGTGTCGGGCAATAGGGAAACGAGGACTTCGCCCAAGCGGTCTTCGGTCTTCTGGACTTGGCGGAGGCGTTGGGCAAGGGTCAGGGCTTCGAGTTTGTCCAGCTGTTGGTTTGCTTCTGTTAGAATTTCCCTCAGGTTTTCCAGGGCATCTCGTTCAGATTGCTCGGCTTCGGAGAGACTCTGCCCTGATTGCGATGGATTTGCCCGAGCTTCTTCGATGCTGCGGGCGGCTTGGGCCATTTCTCGAGAAGCCACTTCCTCCATCTTCTTCATGGTCTCGCTCCAGTCCTTCAGGGTTTCCTCTTCGAAAAGAGGATTTCTCAATGCTTCCCGAAGGGCTTCGGCTCCTTCGTCGGCTGCTTCTCGAAGGTTTCTTGCATTGTCCCTCTGGGATTCGGAAAGGTCGTTCAAGGCTCGGTCGGACTTTCGCTCGTCCAGTTCGTCGAAAGCCTCGTCTTCCAACTTGATGTTTTCCATGAGGATGGCTTCTTCTTCCCGGGCGATTTCCGATACTTGGGCTAAGATATCCTCCATCTTCCTGCGGACAGCTTCCGCATGCTCTTCAGGCCCTACAATGTACAGGAAGACTTCTTGGGACACGACCGGTTCGCGCTCGGGGTGGCGATCCAGAGCCTTGGCAGTGAGCGTGGCGACGTCTCCCGCCTTCAGCCCGAGGAAGGAAGGATCGAAGGGAAAGGGCAACTCCAAGGTCTTGGCCGCGGGCGAATCCTCGACTTTGCTCGAGAGCCTCTCCTGTTTGTGGGAATTTCCCTCTGCAGTTTCCACTGACAGGTTCAATTCGAGCTCGGAAACGCCAAAATCATCCGTCGCCTTGACTTTTATTGGAAACGTCTCGCTCTCCAAGATCGCCGTCTCGCCGGTAAGGCCCTCGAAACTTACTCTCGGAGCCTCATCCTCTACTGGCTGAATCGTTACTTGTCTTGGAAGGTTGCCGGGAAGTCCATATTCATCCGTAAACCTAAGCATTAAGTCCACTTTCTTCGTTACTTCTCCCAAGCTTGTCCTGAAGTGAGTTGCCTTGATCGTTACCGGGAAATTCCTTGAGCCTGAACGAACGCTCACTCTTCCAAGCTTTCGATCGACGAATCCGTCCAGAGACAGGCGCGCCCCGTAGGGCACCGATATCCTTACGCCCTCTACGGACCTTTGCTCGTTTGGATAATTCAAATATTCCGGGAGTGCGACCAAGGCATCGAGCCTCTCGATCCGGGAGGATTCCATTGGTATGATATTAATCGACTCCACCGCGTCGCCGACAGTGAATTCCCAGTCTTGGATATCGAATTGTCCCGGCAGCGAAAATTCGTAGATCGAGCCGTTCCTTACGCTGGATACCTTTTGACCATCTTTGGATGCCAAGGTTGCCAAATTTGGATTCCTTCGGGAATTTTCAGCAAGCGCGCAACGAACGACCAAGGGGTCGCCTCTCAGGCAGTATATGGTTTCCGGACAGCTTTCGACTTGGGCAAGTGTGAGCCTCGGATGGTCTGCCCAAGGTTGTAGCCATCTCTGCAAGGCGTTAAGTGATATGTCCGGCAGGGCCGAGACGCAGACAAGTGCAACCAAAGTAGTAGCCCCGAAGCAAGCCAAGCTACGTTTTGCAGGCCGGAGGTCGATTGCTTCCGTAATTTCCAGAGCGGAAACTTCCTCCTCTACCCTCTTGGCAGCAGCCTTGAACAAGGCTTCCGAGTGATTGCTCTCGTCGAGAGGTTGGCGAGAGAGTTCCAATACTCCCAGAAAACGATCGCCGGGACCACCGAATCGATCCCTCGCCAATTTTGCCAAACGTATGTCCGACTTAGGGAGGATTACCCCTCCCTTGTACCACGATAACGCCGCAGCCAAGGCTCCCGACCATCCCAGTGAGGCAATGATGATGCGGGCGGTCACCGGGGTATCCCATAGGCGATCGATGCTAAAGAGGATTATCCAGGAAGCTGCAAGGCATGCCAGAAAAGTTGCGAATCCCTTGACGTGGGCGACTTTGCGAACCCTGTCGCCCAAGACAGCTACGGCAACTCCAAGCTTTTCCGGGAGCCTTGTTATGTTTGAATTCCCACTCATCATTGCTAGATCATTCCTGCGAATTTACGACCCGTCCAATAAATTGCAAGCAATCCGCATAGAAAAATCCCCCAATAAAAGTTAGCGCGCAGGCGATGGATTTTCTCGAGGGGAGCGGGATCCGGCAATGCTTGGATTGCTTGTACGATTTTTTCCAAGTCTTCAGCTAGGCCGAACTTTCCCTTGGTCAAGCGTGCGAGCTCCTTTAGGTCTCCGTCCCTTGCCGGGCGTCCTAATCGTTCCAGTTTGGGCTTCTCGACCTTGATCGACGTCTGAAGAAATCGGTTGGCTTCCGCTACTTCGGTTCGAATGGTGGTTGGACCGGGTTCCCTGCTCCTGAAGGAAGCCAGGTAGACACCTTTTCCCTTTTCGTCCGGCTCGAACAACAGTTGCTCGTTTTCTCCTCCCGGATGTTCCACGTTTCCTTCCACCAAGCCATCTTCCAAGAGAGAACCGGTTTTGTCCCGAACTATGCAGCGAAGAAAAACCTCTTCGCCGACCTTGGGTCTTTTGGGGTTGTGAATGATTCGAATGCCGTCGCTTTCCGAAAGGTGCCGTTCAAGAGCCATCCAACTGGCGACTTGCCTCCAGAAGCGGTAATGGTACTTGTCCTCCACTCCCCTTCTCCACCTCCATGCTGCGTCGTTTCCAAGGTACAGAGTCTTTCCCGCACCAACGTACCTTATCGCCATTACGGGCATGCGTCCCCATTCGTTGCGAAAGATTGAATGAACTGCGAGGACTTCCGATCCCGGGCGACTTTTCAGGGCTGCGGCCGACCACTGGAAGCCGGGCAGCCTTTCCCAGAAGCTAAGGTCCGGCTCGCCCGAACCGCGAAGGGTGGTGAGCCAGTGCTTGCGTCCCTTTGACGTCAAGGCGACGTTAGAGGTGTTGGCGGTACCCACGCCCTTGGGCTTCGCCGGATCGTAAGCGACGGGAATTAGGTCTCCGAGGGCAGTGTCGGCTAAGGTTGATTGCCTTCCGCGTCTTCCGGGCAGAAATACTATTCCCGAAGCCTGCGATCTGACTAGGTCTGCCAAGGCCTCGCAGTTTTCTTCGGTAAGCTCGCCTTCGCCAACTCCCACGTCTCCGAGGAAAACGATGTCGTAGGGAGCTAGTTTCTCGGGAGATTCCGGGAATTTCCTGAGGTAGCTCCGTCCGCTTCCCGGGTTCATTCCCGGATGCAGCAGGGTGCAGTTCATATCCACCTTGGTGTCTCGATCCAAGGCGTTCCTGAGGAACCGATACTCCCAGCGTGGAAAAGAATCGACGATCAACGCCTTGACCACCTTGCTTTCGATCCTAGTCTCTAATTCGCGGGAATTGTTTTCCTTGAAAGCCTCACCTTCCTGATTCTCGATTTCACCTTTAAGGGTTATCGTTCCTTCCATGTTTGGGAGCCAGGAAAGATTTCCGCTAATTTCCTCTCCCGTCGAGCTTCCTTCTTTTCTAGCGGGAATTATGAGCGGCTTGGAAGCCACAGGTTCGCCGTTTGCCGAAAGCGTAAGTGTAGTTTCCACTTGGTAGGGAAAGGTGTTTCTAACACGATAAGAAACGGTAAGTCTACCTTCTCGCATGGCAAAGGGCAGGGCGTCGAAATCTTCTAGGATAAGGTCCTGCAAAGGTTGCTCGCTTCCAATCCGCAAGGCGTAGGCGGGTATGCCCGCGGCTCGGCATCGACCTGCCAATGAAAGTGGGGAGGATCCTGTATTTGCATCTCCGTCGGTAAGGTACAGAACGGCCTTGAGGTTGGGGGTCTCGTCGAGGGCCTTTTTCAGCGGTAGGTGTAGATCGGTTGCGCCTTCTCCATTCGCGGAGGAAAAAGATCTCTCCGTCAGCACGGCGCTTTCTTCAAGTTGTTTTCTCCAATCTCGCTTCAGGGCCTCGGAAAGCCATTCCCCACGGCTAACGATCGTGCCATTGGCGTCCTCGACGTCTTTGGTGGACATGCTGCCGGAGGTGTCGGCCAGAAGAAGCACCTCAGGTTCGGCTTCACGCTGGATTTGCTCGATGCGTTCGGGGTTTACCAGGGTTAGAAGGAGAAGGGCGACGGTAACGAACCTCAAGGTTTCCAGCCATCCGACCAGTTTCTTTTTGCCGGAACGAACCCAAGTCGCGATGCACAGCCTTAGGCATACTGCCATTACAATCAGGACTAATGCCGCCAACGACCAAGTCCATTCCAGTCGCCATTCGGAAAAAAAGTTCAAGATGTTTGCAGTTCCTTGTTCTTTTCGGCCTTGGGCAAACCCAGCAGGGATTCACCAAGAAGAAATGCTAGGGCCAGGTAGAGAAAGAGATTCCAGATTTCCGCCTTGGATGCCGGATTGCCGGACGTATCCGTATTCACGATGGCGACGTGTTCGCCGCCCATCGACTCCATGGCCAGTTTTTGGTCGAGTGTCTCGGCATAGTCTTCAATTGTAGGCCTGTTTGTGGCGGTTAGCTGGCCGTTGATTTCGTAAACCCCGGCATGCAGGTTGGGATTTTTATTTTCTTCCGAATCCAATCCCTTAGCCTCTCCTCCATCCATCTTGTCGCGAAGTTCCTCGGAACCGCATTCGAGGGAGTTCGTCGCTGACTTTGCGGAGGCCGTTTCCTCCAGCAGCCTTTGAATCGCGGGAACCAGGACGTAACCACCTGCCAAGTCGGACCATTCGGGATCGGGGAGAGTTGAGAACAGGTAAACGGCACCCTTTTCCTTTGCTATTCGGGCAAGAAAAACACCGCCGTCCGAATAATAGGCCAAGGGTTCCGCTCCTGTGGGAATCCTTCGTGCGTTCACTATGAGTTCCGATACAGGCAGTCGGGTTCCATCGGCTGCGTTGGCAAGGATACCGCCGTTTTGGTTCCAGGAATTGACTTTGAATGGCTCGTCGGAATCCTTTGCTTTTTCAATCTCCATCCAGCGGACCTTTCCTATGCCTTCCTTGCTTTTACCGACAGGTGGAAAGCAAACTAGGATTCCTCCGCCATCGACGAATGCTTCCAAAGCTCTTCCCTCTTCGGGATTGCTTGGACTTCCTTGCAGGATTATCAGTGAGCGTCCCGCAAAGTCCTCTGCTTGCAAGGAGCTGCTCGGAAGAGTGTCGGCAGGTTTTCCCGAGCTGTTTGCCGCCGCCGCCGTCAATACGCGTCCGGATTCGGCGGATTCCGCCTTGACTGCGGCTTTCGGCTTGCCAGTGGATCCATATGCAAAGTACCAGGAATTGTCCTTCGGTTGAGAGTCGGGAGGAAGGTTCAGGGAGAGCCATCCGCGATCTTCTTGATCCTCGATCTTGATGGATGTCTTCAATAAAAAACCTTCCCCGGAGAATTTTGCGGTAATTTCGCTTTCGCTTCCGTTTGCGTTGGCAAGAATTCTCAGGGGCTGACTTTGGGAAGGTCGTCGACGTAAGCTGGCCAGAAGCTCGAGCTTGTCCTTTTTGCGCCTAAGGCTTTCGCCGGTCAAGGTGGCGTTGTTCGCAACTTCACCATCCAGGGCAAGCAAGCGTACTTTCCAAGAACCTTCTTTTTCGGAAAGGATGCTTGCGATGCGCTTGTAGGCGTCTTCGTTTCCTTCCGGCTTCCAGTTGCTTTTCTGCAGATCCGAGGCCACTGCGATTTCAGAGGTTGCAACGCCGTTTTCTTCCAACCAGTTCAGGGTCGTTTCGAGGGTTGCCGGCAAGTTCGCGGCGGTGTCGGTTGGCCCAAGATATCTTTCCATCGCTTCGTCGGACAGCGTTTCCAAGTCCGAAAGAATGACGGGTTCCCTAAATGCGGTGTCGATAAGGACTATGCGGCTCTCGCTCCAAGACTTTGCGTATTCCTTCAGGGCCTCGATGGCTCGTTCTCGCTTGCTTTCGGTCCTGTCGCCGGACCTTGCCTCCATGCTTGCCGAGCGATCCAAAACCAAGGCCACGGCTTCCGGGGCTCCCGAGGAAAAGGACAAGACCGAATCCCCGCCTGTCATGGGTCTGGAAAGAAGGAGCGCAAGCCCTGCCAAGGCCAAGACCCTGAACAAAAGGGTCAGCCACCGCTTTATTCTGGAAATTTTAGATGAACTTTGCCTGGCTTCCATCAGGAAACGCATGGCTGCCCAAGGTTGCGAGCGGTGTCTCAATAGGTTGAGCAGGTGTATGATCACCGGCAGGAGAGCCAAGGGCAATCCGTACAGGGCCAAGGGTTGGAGAAAGGTCATTCTCTGGTCGGGTTTCTCTCTGGCTGGGGTGAGGTTACGCCGCTTTGCCGGCCAGCCTTTCTCCCAAAAACTTGTCGAGAACGTCGGCTATCGGTTCGTCTGTTCGTACGTATCGGTAGTCGACCTCTGATTCCAAGCAGCCTTGCTTGAGCGTATCGATGTGGATACGGAGCCTTTCCAGATACTGTTCTCGAATGACTGCAGGTTCCGTAATCATGTTGCCCGCCCCCTCGAGGTCCACGAATCGAGTAGGCCTGTCGAATGGAAATTCGGCTTCCTGCGGATCAATCAGGTGAAAGAGCACCACGTCGTGCCGACGATCCCTGAGGTGGCGCACCGCCTCTAGGAGAACTGTCGAATCTTCAAGGCAATCGGAAATGATGACGGTCATGGCTCGCATCCGGACCCTTTCGGCCAGTTCGTGGAGGGTCTCTCCCAGAG
Source organism: uncultured Puniceicoccaceae bacterium (assembly GCA_964576585.1). GTDB lineage: Bacteria > Verrucomicrobiota > Verrucomicrobiia > Opitutales > Seribacteraceae. Next base: position 13,910 of record CAZNWO010000016.1, read on the forward strand.
CGGGTGTGCCCTTTGGCTTGAGCGGACCTATGGTGTCGATGATTTCCTGTACTTGGGCCGGGTTTCGTTTGGCGGGAAGGTCGATCGTCTTTTTGTCACGGATTGCCAAAAGGCCGGCGGCGTCTCCTTGTCCGATCATCATGTAACCGATTGTGGCTGCCAAGCGCTTGGCGTACTCGAATTTGGTTTCCGCTTCACCGAAATTCATGGAACCGCTGCAGTCTAGGGCAAGGTAGCATCTCAGGTTGGTCTCGGCCTCGAATTCCTTTAGATAATAGCGGTCCGACCTCGCGTACACTCGCCAGTCCATTCTTCGCGGGTCTTCTCCGGGAACGTATTCACGATATTCCGCGAATTCCACACTCGAGCCCTTGTGGGGACTGCGGTGATGCCCGGACACGCTTCCCTCCATCGGGAAGGGGGTGGGCATGGGCTCGGAAGTTATTCGCGAAAGAGCTTCCTTATCCAGGTATTTCAAGTAGGATTTTCGCCTACGCTTCATCTTTTCTCCTTGCGAGCATCCTTGATCAGCCTTTCCACGACCTCGGTGCTGGTAATGCCTTCGGATCGAGCATGGAAATTTGTGAGGATTCTGTGAAAGAGCACGGGCTCGGCAACCTGTTCCACGTCTTCCACGCTGGTCATGTAGTTTCCGTGAAGCACAGCCCTGGCCTTGGCGCCCCGAATTAGAAACTGAACTGCCCTCGGACCCGCGCCCCATTGCACCCAACGACGCAGCCAAGCGGGCGACTCGTCTGAGTTTGGGCGGGTGCGTCGAACCAAGTCGACGGCGAGTTCGTGCACGTGGTCCGGGACGGGGACTCGTTCAACTAGGTCTTGAAAGTCCTTGAGCCGCTTCCCCGAGATCACCTTCTTGAGCGTCGGTGGGACCCCGATCGTGGTTTCCTTCGAAATTCTCAGTTCTTCCTCCTTTGAGGGATAGTCAACCTTGATCAAGAACATGAAGCGGTCTAGCTGGGCTTCGGGCAACGGGTAGGTTCCTTCCTGTTCTATTGGGTTTTGAGTGGCCAGCACGAAGAAGGGTTCGGGCAGGGAATGGTGCTTGCCTGCCACGGTTACTCTTTTTTCCTGCATGGCCTCGAGCAAGGCGGATTGGGTCTTGGGCGGAGTTCGGTTGATTTCGTCGGCTAGGATCACGTTGGCGAACAACGGGCCTTTGGCGAAAACGAATTCCCGGGCCAAGCTGTCGTCTCCTTTTGCCTGAAGGATTTCCGTGCCCGTTACGTCCGACGGCATCAGGTCCGGTGTGAACTGGATTCTACCGAAGCTGAGTGAAGTAGTCTGGGAGAGAGAGTTTACCAACAGGGTCTTGGCTAGGCCGGGCACACCCATCAGCAAGGCATGCCCTCTGCTCAGCATGCAGGTAAGCATCCTCTCCACTACGTATTCCTGTCCGATGATGATTTTTCCCAATTCCTCCGTTATCTCTGCATAGGATGCGCGAAGTTCCTCTATGGACTTTACGTCGTTATCGGAAAGTTTTTCGTCCGTTTTCGACTTGGGCTTCTTGGATCTTGTCTTGGTGTTTGTTGGCATGACCTGTGGCTTATTGGGTTGGGATCCTTTTGGTTTTAGGGCTCGAGCTGCAAGGCGTTGCCTACCCGATTCTTTGTTTAATCTTAACTCCTCTTTTTGAGTTCGTTCAACTCTTTTCCTCTGGACTCACGAGGAACTTCTAGAAAAAGTTTTTTCATGCACTTGGTTCAGAGAAAATACAAAATCGTTCGCTCAAATTCCCTCAAGGAGTTGGGTTCGGAGGTCAACAAGTTGCTCGAGAGAGAGTACAAGGACACGGAGGGTTACTTATATGTCTCGTCTGGACGCTGGCAATGTCTCGGAGCTCCATTCAAAGAAGAGGACAGATGGATTCAGGCCATTGTCTTCATGCAATCGGAGGAGTAGGCTTGTCCAAGCTTGCGGGGATCAACATTAAATGGAAGCATCAGCTACTTTTTTGTTGCTTCATGTTCATGTCGTATCCATCCTGTTGATTGCACGGAAGCAATGTTTGGCTCAGTTTCAAACATTTGCTTAAAAGTCTACAAAGCCGTCGGTTTGGGCAAAGCCGGCGGCTTTTTGCTACGAGGATTTGGCTAATCTATATCGTCATGCACGAGTAGCCGCCGTCCACAATCATTTCGTGCCCGGTGATAAAGGCACCCGCCTTTTTTGAGGCAAGGAGCAAGGTGGCTCCTACCAGCTCCTCCTTGTTTCCGAAACGATTCATGGGAGTGTGACGCATGATTGACTCGACCCTGTCGGGGGTAAGGACCTTACGATTCTGTTCCGCGGGGAAGAAACCCGGGACAAGTATGTTTACCCGAACCCCCGTGGAAGCGAATTCCCTTGCGAGGTTTTTGGAGAGGTTGTGTACGGCTCCCTTGCTTGTGGAATAAGAAAACACCCGCGAAAGGGGATTCAAGCCGGAGATGGAGCCCACGTTTATTATGCTGCCTTCGCCTCTGTCCACCATGTGCTTGCCGAATATCTGGCAGGCGAGAAAAACGGCTTTCAGGTTAACGTCCATGATCCTTTGGAATTCTTCTTCGGGAATTTCGAAGAAGGGAGTGGGAGAGTTGACGCCCGCTCCATTTACCAGCACGTCCACCTTGCCGGATTTCTCCAGAACGTCGGACAAGAGGCGACCAAGATCCTCTGAGCTCCCGACGTCGCAAGGCAGAAAATAGCCGCTTCCACTCGATCCTTCGATTTCTTCCAGCTTCTCCTTCGCCTTCTCTTCATTCCTTCCGACGATAACTACCTCTGCACCCGCTTTCGCCAAGCCGACTGCCATTGCCCCGCATAGCTCTCCCGTCCCACCTATTACTACGGCGGTTTTATCGTTAAGGCCAAAGATTTCCTCCGTGTAGCTCATCCTGCGATCCTGTCTTTTTGTTTTGGTTTATCTGTCCACCCTGGCGCTTCCGCCAAGCTTGATTTTCTCGACTTCCGCGAGGGTTGCGGTGGAAGTGTCGCCGGGCGTAGTCATGGCTAGTGCTCCGTGGGCCGCGCCGTATTCCACCGCTTCCTGCGGATCGCCCGTCCCGAGAAATCCGTAGATGAGCCCCGATGCAAAGCTATCGCCGCCGCCAACCCGGTCGAGAATCTCGAGGTTCTCGCGATGGGTGGCCTCGAAGAACTCCCCGTCCGCCCAGCATATCGCGCCCCAGTCGTTGATTCCCGCGGACTTTACGGTGCGAAGGGTGGTGGCTGTGACCTTGAAGTTGGGAAACGTTTCCACGGCTTTCGTGATCATGGCCTTGAACTTCTCGATCTCGATCGAGGAAATATTGTCGTCCATTCCCTCCACCTCGAAGCCAAGGCACGCCGTGAAATCCTCCTCGTTCCCAATCATTACGTCCACGTGCCGCGCAATGCGTCGATTGACCTCCTGGGCTTTTTCACGACCTCCGATGGATTTCCATAGCGAAGGCCTGTAGTTCAGGTCGTAGGAGACGACCACGCCGTGTTCCTTGGCTTTTTGCACTGCCTCGATGACTACCTCCGCAGTGGTTTCCGACAAGGCGGCAAAAATGCCTCCCGTGTGCAACCATCGAACTCCTTTTTCACCGAAGATATCATCCCAGTCGATTTGGCCGGGTTTCATTCCGGAGGCTGCAGTGTTGCCGCGGTCCGAGGTTCCCGCCGCACCCCTTATGCCGAAGCCACGCTCTGTAAAGTTAAGACCGTTGCGAACCTCTCTGCCTATGCCGTCGAAGGGCTCCCATCGGATCAAATCCGTATCGACTCCTCCTTGGAGGATGAAGTCTTCGATCAGTCTGCCCACGTCGTTGTCGGCGAATGCGGTTGCCACTGCCGTGCGTAAGCCAAAGCATCTTCGCAATCCTCTGGCGACGTTGTATTCGCCGCCTCCCTCCCACGCTTGGAAGGATCGAGCGGTTCTAACTCGACCCTCGCCCGGGTCAAGCCTAAGCATGATTTCGCCGAGGGAGACCAAGTCCCATCGACATTCTTCTGCAGGTCGTAACGATAGGGTCATGACTTGGATACTGTTTTACTTAAGTTACTTTGCCAATGGAAAGCCCGAGCGATCCCAAGGCTCTTCCCCGCTTTCCTCGGCAAGGGTTTCGAATTCGTCCAGTTCTTTCTCACTGAAGAGCAGGCCGCCGTTGTTTTCGGATCTTTTCGCGAAGTTGGCTTCGATCTGTCCGGGCAGGATGCAGTCTTCGTTGCCTTCCTTGAGGACGTCCTTCAGTACAGCCTTCACGTTTTGCGCCTGCGATCTTCCGTGGGCGAAGGCGCCGGCATCGAAGGCTTCCGGATGAATGACCTGAAAGAAGAAATTGCAGGTGTTCTTGTTGCCCTCTTCCTTCGTCGGCAAACCTCTGTCCGTAGGAAGATCGCCTCCCGTCATTGCGCCCAAGATCTCGTTCAGAAGACCTAGGCCATAGCCTTTGTGAGCGGCAAACGGAAGCAAGGCGACGGCAGCATTTGGGTCGGTGGTAGGTTTGCCGTTGGCATCTACCGCAGCATCCATTGGCAGTTTCTGTCCCTCTCGTTTAAGTTGCTGTACCCTGCCCATTGCGATCACGGAAGTTGCCCAGTCAATGACGACGGGAAAGCCGACCGCTTCCGTGGTGGGTAGACCCCAGGAATGTGGATTCGTGCCGAGCGTGGGTGTTTTGCCCATGAAGGGCACTACTTCCGCGAGAGTGGAAGTACAGTTGGTGTATGCATAATACCCCCTGCTGGCGGCATCCATGACGTAACCCCCTCCCCAAAGATAGTGAAAGGCATTGTCCACGATCACCGTGCCGGAACCATGCTTGTCGGCCATTTCGATGCAGGCGTCCATTGCCCTGCCTGCTACGGCCTGCCCAAGCTTTTTGTTAGCGTTCCAAGTTTGGCATGCGTCGAAGCGCTTTTGCAGAATTTCGATTCGGGCCTTCGGTTCGCATCCGCCTGTTTTTGAGCCGAAGAGCTCATCCAGGTGCAAGGCCTTTAAGGCATTGTGGGTGCGAATTCCGTGAATGGTTGCGTAGGCCGAGAAGCTTGCCCCTGCCTCGGCTTCCTCATCGTCGAACCCTCTATGCCTGTAAGCTGCGCGAACGAGGGAATCGTGATTTTCTCTTGGAACTACGTAGAATTTGTCGGGCATCTTTTTGAACCTAGCCTTTAATTGGAGCAATAGGAACTTCGTTGGCTTGGGCCAGCGGTTTTTCTCCCTTCATTACGTGAATGAGGTTTCTCACCGCCATGGCTGCCTGTCGGCCTACGGATTCGTAGGTTCGCGAACCGATGTGGGGCGTAATGACCGCGTTTGGCGCTGTGAGCAGCGGGTGGTCTGGTGGGGGAGGTTCGACGTCCAGAACGTCGGCGCCATAACCGCCGACTTTTCCGCTCCGAAGAGCTTCCACCATTGCGTTGGTTTCTACAAGTTCTCCCCTAGCGCAATTCAGTATGATCACACCGTCCTTCAGGCTGGAGATGCACCGATCGTCGATCAGGTTTCGCGTCTCGTCGGTCAGGTTGACGTGAAGAGAGATGACGTCTGCATCGGCCAGCAATTCGTCGATGGAGCTTGCCCGACCAATCTCGTGCTCTCGGGCAAACTCTTCGTCCCAAAAGAGGTCATAGGCATTTACCTTCATGCCAAAGGCTTTGGCTCGCTTGGCGGTTTCCTTGCCTATCCTTCCCAATCCTGCCACGGCGAGGGTTTTGCCCATGATTTCATTGCCCGTCATGCGGGTCCATTCGCCTTTTCTCGTGAAGTTCGCTTCCTCCACAAGGTTTCGAACCAAGGCCAGCAGAAGCGCAAAGGTGTGCTCCGCGACGGTAGTGTGGTTTACGCCCGGACAGAATGTAATGGGGATGCCCTTGGAGGTCGCGTGATCGACGTCGATTTTGTCTATGCCGATACCATACTTGGCGATTACCCGAAGGCGGGGAAGCGCCTTGTCGATCACTGCGGCCGTTATCGCATCGTCTCCGCAAAGGAAAGCGTCGAGGTCACCTGCCAACTCCAGCATGCGTTCCTCTGAGAGAGGACCTCTCTCGCGAACGAGCTCGTATCCCTCGGCAGCCAGAAGGTCGTGGTGTTCTCCCGGCGTGTCCTGAAAGGAAGTGGTTGAAATGAGTACTCGGGTCATGGGGAAAGGGTCAGATTGGTATGTTTCGCGGAGCTTGTCTGCAAGGCAAAAAGCCTGTTGCCATTGGTTCTCGGGAGATGTTGTTTTGTCTGCCTCAAACTTCCAAGTTAAAGATAAACCCTATTACGTCATGAAAAAAACAACCAGGATTCTTGCCTTTGCGTGCTTGCCTATCTTGGGTTGGCTAGTTGCCGATGCCCAGCTTTCCAATCCGCCTGCCGGAGGTCCTCCTTCTTCGCCGCCCAGGCTCCCGACCACTATCCCGCCGCCGCCCAGTTTCGCCATGCCGAAGAATAACAACGGAAAGTTCCACATCGTCAGCGCCGAGTACTATTCGCAGGACGCCAAGCCCTACCTTTACAAGAGGCTGGTGAAGTTCGACTCGACCACCGGGCAGGCTTGGGTTCTCCATTCATCGAGGGGCCAAGGCGGTGAAGTTCGCCGGTGGCTGCCGCTAACGGATCAATAATTTAGGAACGCAGCGATTCATTCCCTCAAGTTGTAGGCATTGTAAACGACGAGGGGATTGAGAAGTTTTTCGCCTTTCGCGGTCTTCAGGTTCGTCAGGAAGAACTCGTATAATTTGCGGGGCTTCAGGTTGTTCAGCTTCAGCTTGATTGTTTTTCCATCGTTCGACAATTCGGCGCCTTCAACTTGAACTTTTGCTGTGCCTACTTGGGGTGAACCGTAACCTATGTGGTACTTGTAGGAGTAGCTCTTTATTTTGTAGGACGCAGTCTCCAAGGCCGATGCCTCATCCATCTTCGAGGTGAAGGTCAAGGCGAAGCCCGATTTGATAATGCTTACCCTTAGGGCGTCGGGCGGAGTCTTGCCTGTCCAGGAAAGAGTTTGAATGCCACGACTACCGGCCCATCCGTGCGAGCTGTGGCCAATCCACAATTTTTTGCCGTCCTTGGAAAAGCACAGACGATTGTTGCCGGTCGACAAGCCGTTGCCGTCAAAAAAAGGTGCGCAGGCGCCCTGAAGCTTCCCGCCTACTTCTTCCAGCATGACGCGCATTATCCTGCGCTTGTTCATTTCTCCCACCAGCAATTGGCCTTGGTATGGCCCGAATTTGCCGCCGGTCGAGTCGACCAAGGGTTGCGAGGGCGAATTTGCCATCAGGCCATGCGGAAAGAGAACAGCTGCGGTTTCCCTGAGTGAATCGAGTTTAGCCAAGGGCTTGTCTACCGGTCTGCCTTTGCCCCAGTCCTTCTTCCAGATAAGGCTTCCGGGATGCCCGTAGAACTTTCCTTCTTCTACGTGGTGCAACTTGCTGGTGCCCACCCAGTCGCCTTGGTTGTCCGTGACGAACAGGTTGCCGTCCAAGTCGAATCCGAGACCGTTCGGTGTCCGCAGACCCGATGCAAAAGGAACAAGTTTTCGCTCCGGCGTCACCTTCAGAACCCAGCCCCTGTAGGGTACGCTCGAATACATCCTCTGCAGGTAACTTCTTTTATCGAAAAGTCCTCGTTTCTCATGGCGTACGTCGGCTCCGCTCGATGCGGTGCCCAGGGAAACGTAGAAATTGCCTTCCTTGTCGCGAACCGGGCCGAAATGGAATTCGTGGTAATTTCCCGAAATACCGAAATCATCGCAGAAGCTCTCGAATTCGTCTGCCTTGCCGTCGCCGTCAACGTCTCGCAGCAAGGTCAATTCAGGGCGCTGGGAAACCATTACCTCCCTGTCGTTTAGGGCGACTACTCCCAATGGTGTGTGAAGTCCATCGGCAAAGAGTTTCCATTCCTTGGTCTTGGGGTGAAGGGTGAAGACCTCTCCTGCAACGAAGCAGGCTACAAGGCGTCCGTCGGGCATGAAGTCGAGACCGTCCGTTTGGGTCCCGTTCTGGCCGTGCCTTTCCAGCAGGAGTTTGGGAGGAGGTATGTTTTCCAAGACGTAGTAGTCGGTTACCTTCGCCTCGGAATTGGTTCCATACGCCAGTAAGGCCAACGAGACTGTTGCCAAGAATCGATTCATTGCGCAGGCGCCTTCCTTTTTTCAAGGAGTCGCAAGATTTCCTCCCGTTTCAAGGTGCGTTGGAAGACCTTGAACTCGTCCATATAAAACTTCGGATGTGAAGAGGATGAACCTAGGAATACCTTGCCTCGGGGGATCAACGGTTTTGTCGGTTGAGGCTTTTCTCGGAGTAACTTTCCGTCGAGGAAGACGCGGACCTTTTCCGAGTCAATTGTAACGGCCAGCAAATGCCACTCCTTGTCTATGGTAGGATTTGCCGCTTCGACAATTGGCTTCTTGGCAGGGGTTCCTTTTGACGTTGATTCAGGACCCTTGAGTTCGAGCCTATCGATGTTTGGACCTCTTTTCGCCACGGAAGCGAGTCTTACCAAGTGCTTGCCTGGTTTCAGGTTGCGTTTGACCTCGGCGTATTTCCAAGTGGTCCAACTGCCTGTTCCGTTGAAGGCAATGGTGGGTGCAAGGAGGTCGACTTCACCATCGACGCTAAGTTCCAGTGGGCGCTTGTCGCCCGAAGCATAGCGAAAGCGCAAACGATGCATGCCCGCCTTTTTTGCCTCTACGGTCCATTCGACGAATTGGCCCTTGGTTTCCCCGAAGTCGAGGTATCCGCTACCCATGAAACCCCCGTTCCGATTCGTCCTAGTGGGTCCCTCGAACTTTGCTGCCTCCGCCTCCAAGCCGCCGTCCGGGATTGCCTTAACCTTGGTATCCTTTCCAAATGAAAATGATTCTTGGTTGGGCGCATAGCTTAAGGCCTCTCCGGATTCCCATCCTGCGATTGTGGGAATCGGTCGCATGGGATCAGTTAGCTTCAGCCAAAATGCAATGGAGGCATTGTTTTCGTACTTTTCTTCAAGCTGCCTAGGAACGATTCGTCGACCTCCCGTGAATTGCCAACATTGTCCCAAGGCTCCTTCGTACAGGCTGCCCTTTCTGTTGTATGAGGCTTCAAGATCGTCCATGCTCAGGTAAAACGAAGGAGCCTTCTTCGGAATTTCCTCCATAGTAATCGTGAAGTCCTTCGCCTCTTCGGAAGAGAGTCGAATGCTCCCTGCCTCCCGTCTACCTTTGTTGCAAGTGATTGTTGTTCCTGAGTCGGGGTCGAGGTGAAAGAGCAGGTCGCTCGGCGCATTGCTCACGAAGAATCTTCTAGACAGTCCGCTTTTGCCGGGAAGCTTGGCGAGGAATTC
>CAZNWO010000016.1:23307-38430 GCA_964576585.1 uncultured Puniceicoccaceae bacterium
CGAGCCACGAAAAAAGTTCCGTGCATCAAGAAGCCGTGACCGGGAAAGGTGCATACGTACGGATATTCCCCTTCTTGCTCCGGCGCTTTGAAAGTAACCGTGGTCTTTTGTCCCGGCAGGACAACCTTGGAGGACGCGAGCACTTTGGCTGATTCCGGAACATAGTCCTTGGCAGGGCCCTCCGCTCCAAGGGCAATTGCCGCTTGCACAACTTCCATCCGCGAACCCGGGGAGACCAATACGAAGTTGTGCATCATCTCGTCGTTGTTGTCGAAAAGGATTTCGACTTGCTCGCCGGGGCGGACGTGAAAGGCGATTGGATCGAATTTCAGCCCTGGCTTTACGCCGAGCTTGATTTTTGCCGCTTCAGTCGGGGAAGAGGCAACCAACGCTGCCAAGACAACTTGGCACAAAATGGGTGAAGAGAAGCACTTGGTGCCGATATTCGACTTCACAACTCCTCGACGACCAAGTTACGAAACCATACTTGCCCACCATGCTCCTGAAGCATGATGCGACCATTCTTCAGCCCGAAGTCGGGACGTTTCTTGAACTTGCTTGAGGCATGCCTTTTTTTCCAGTCATTGGATCCAATCTCGATTTCCGCAACTTTCTCACCGTTCAGCCAATGTTGCAAAGTCCTTCCCTTGGCGATGATTCGGGAAGAGTTCAAGTTGCCCGGCTTCTTCAGCTTCTTGTCCGCGGATGCACCCTTGATGGCGTAAATGGATGCCGTTGCGCCAAGATGATCGGGAGAGTATTTCCACTTTACGTCGTCCAGAATCTGGTACTCGGGACCGAGAATGGCTCCGGAATAATCGGCTACGCGATACTTCACTCCGCTGTTGCAACCTGCGGCAATCTTCCATTCGAAGGAAAAGGAAAAGTCGGCAAAGCTTCTTTTGGTGTAGATGTCGCCCGCCTTCGCCTTTCGAACTAAAAATCCTTTTTCGACCACCCAACCTTTGTTTGGGGCTTTGCCCGCACGGTCCGTCCATCCCTCTAGGTTCTTCCCATTAAAAAGCAGAATTTTTTCTCCGGCTGCAAAAGCCGGAAGTAGAAATCCTGCCAATAGAAGATGGATGGCTTTCATCTCTAGCTCGAATCACCCTTTGGCTTGTTGCCGGAAGGGCCGCCTTTGGGACCTCGATTGCGGTTGCCGCCTTCTTGATTACCTCGGCGGTTTTGTCGGGGATGCTTTTTTCCTTGGTTCCTGCGGTTCCCCTGCTTTCCTCCGTTGCCGGACGACTGTCTTCGAAGTCGGTTGTCCATGGCGGCTACCTTCTTTTCGAGTCGGGCAGTCTTTAGATGAAAGTGACCGATTACGAGAAGGATGCCGTAAATGATAAGGGCGTAGCGGCCGAAGGCAACGTCTCCCATCTTCTTGTTCCACGCCACCCAAACGGCTGCGGAACCCATGATGGCGAGGGCCGCCAGCATGGCAGCGTTCCAGATCATTCGTACTCCGCCTTGAGGCCTTTCACGCCCGAGCACCTTCTTGTTGTTCATCAACAGGAAGAAGCTGAGGTAGGCTACGGGAATGAGTGTGAGACCAAAAACGGAGGTCGGTACTGCGAGCCAAAACGCGGCGTCTTTCCAGACGAAGGGACCGAGCACGCCCAAGCCCGCCACGAGGGAGCCGAGCACGAAGGGTTTTCCCTTGTGGGGCACACCCATCACCTCGCAGACTGCGTGGCCGTTGATGGTCATGAGAATGATGATGGTGGACAGGGCCATGCCCAATACGCCGATGCCGAAAACCCAGTGCGAAAAGGCCTTGCCCATCAGGCTTTCCAAAGAGGCTGCGAGGTTGAAGGCGTCGCGTTTCACCAACATGGCCGCCATGTCCTTGTCGGCTTTGGACAGGGAGTCGCGCAGTTCTTTCTTTTCGGCGTCGCTTTTGTCGGAGTAAGCCTCGTGTTCTTGGGCGAGGCGGGCGTCGACGTTGCCGGTGTAGCCTTTTTCGAGCTTTCCTTCATAGTGCTCTTTATCGTGAGCCATCTCCTTTGCAGTGACTGGCTTCACGTGGAACTGAGAGCCAGCGGCGATGATGACGCAGGAAGTGGCTACCACATAGGGTACGAGTAGGGCGGTCCAAAGGTCGAACTTGGCTAGGCCTCGGTGCTCCCGTCCCCATCGGCGGCGCAGGAGGACGAAGGGCATGAAGAAGGTCATGTTGATGCCCACGGCTGTGGCGGCGGCGGCGACCATCACGTCTCGCTGCATTGCAACGATCTTGCCTTCCCAGAATTCGGCGTACTCGCCCGTGGCGGTAAGGAAGGGGGCGTACTTGTCGGAAGGCTCGGAAAGAAGGGACAGGTTGGGAACAAAGCCGGAGGCGATTTCGCCCCAAGGTAATTTGCCTGAGACGCCCATCTTGATGACCACTCCGAAGAAGGAGATGACGATGATGCCCACCATCAACTTCAGCACGGTGTCGAAAATCTTGACGCCCTTTGTCCCTTTGTCGTAGGCGAGGATTACGACCACGGCGATTCCCAGCAACAACGCGCAGACGATCGCTTTGCCGCCCGGATTGTTCAAGGCGGGTATTAGGTTCTGGGTGGCGGCGGCAGTCCCGAGGGAAAACTGCGGGAGGCACCAGACCACGTTGGCCATGATGGTGGCGATGGCCCAACCCCAGCCAAGGACTGGATTGATTTCCTCGTTGATGGCCTTGAAAGGGCTTTGCCCCGTGGACAGGGCGACGTGGGAAATGGCGCAGAGCATGATGACGCCCAGCACGATGGCCACGGGCTGGAGCCACAACAAGGTGTAGCCCGCCAGTACGCCCAGAAACAGGCTGGAGGCGAGCGAGCCGCCCCCCAAGGTGATGGCGCTCTGAAGCCAGCCGGGACCGGAGAGCTTTAGGTAGGCTCCGAAGCGGGAGCCGAGGCCCCCGAGTTCGGCTTCGCGCAGGTAGGCGCGTTCTTGATCAAGTTTCGAAGGCATTTCGTTTGAATGGTTGCAATGGCTGACGGTTTCAGGGAATTTCCCCCGAAAGGCGCAGCTTATTTTGTCAGTAGCCTGAGATTGGCGGCAGCTACTTGACGCTCATCTTGCCGCGCATCAGGGCGAAGTGTCCGGGGAAGGTGCAGACGTACTCGTAGTCTCCAGCTTCCTTGGGAGCATCAAAAATTATGGTGTCGGTTTCATCGGGTCCCAACAGCTTTGTATGGGCGAGGACGTCGCCCTTCACGGAATCGGGCAAGGCATTGACTGCGTTGGCTCCGGCCGCCAAGGCTTTCTGACCGAAGGCGATGGCGGTGATTCCCTTCTTCAGAATAACGACGTTGTGTCCCATGGCGATCTTCGGAATCTTTCCGACGTTCTTGAAGACGAGTTTGACTTTGGTTCCGGCTTTTACCTCGAAGCCCGTCTTGTCGAACTTCATCATGTCGTTGCCCGAAATGGTGACGGTCTGGTCCGCCTTTTCCTGCTTTTTCTTTTCTGCATGGGCAATGGAACCCGCCAGTGAGATTCCGCACGCAAGTAGTATAGCTGTAAGTTTACGTTTCATTTGGTTTTTGTAACGTTGTGAGGATTAAAGCTGCCGAACAAAAAGCTTACTTGGGGGTTCTGCAACTCGAAAGCCCCTCGGTTAAAACATTTTCCTCGGGGTGGGGCTAAGCTCCGGGTTATCAGGTTTTCCCGGTTGGCATGTAGCGATAGTAAACCTCGAGCATCAAGATGCACATGGTCGTGTCGTATATGTCGGATTCACCATGATAATGAGAACCTGATTCCCAGTGACCGTCGGATTGTTGGGCTCCGCAGACAATTTGCTGAAAGCTCTTGTTCCAGGCGCGCCAGTATTTGGTTCCTCCGGAAACTCCCGTGGCTTGGAAGCAGGCCTGAGCGTGATAATACCATTCGTAGACATTCACGCCCTTCCATTCCTTGGCTTGGTTTGCGATGATCCACTCCAAGCCGTTTTTGGCTTCTTGCGACTTGGCTTCCTTCCAGATCTGCAGGCAAAGAACGCCTGCTCCCGTTAGACTCGGTTTGCCTCTGGTGCCTTCCTTATAGGCAAATTTTCCAGTGGTATCCTGACATCGCTTGGTGTAAGCTACCGCCTTGTCCATCGCTTCGTCGAGCCCGTCCATGGAAATGCCGGTGAGGGCGGCCGCCTTGAGGGCCTGTATGTTCCAACCTGTCACGGAGAGGTCGACGTGGGCTCCAACTCCTTTTCCGTAGCCATAGGCCCATCCGCCGCTTTCGTTTTGACCCTTGATGATTGCCTCGGCAGCTCGCTTTGCGAAAATCTCGAGCTTCTTGATCTTGGTCATGGTATAGGCTTCGCAGAGGGCATAAGTCCTGATGGGGTGCGAGTAGCATTCGCGGGAGGTGAACTTCTCGGGTGGGGTGGAAGTTAGAAAATCGATGGCCTTCTGGACCGTGGGCCCGAAATCCGGAGAGTCCTGAAGCTCGCAGTGACCAAGAAAGGCCAGCAAGCCCATTCCCGTCATGGCGTTTCTGTCCATACTGACAGGTTCACCGGCCTTTTTGGCATTTCCTCCCCATGAGCCGTCCTTTGCTTGGGTGTTTTTCAGCCAAGTCAAGCCGCGGATGATTGCGGTTTCGGTAATGTCCTTGCCTCCGCCCGCCCGCAAGCGAGCGACTCGCTTTTTGGGATCGCAGCGCTGCTGCATGGTCTTGGGAAGGCTCAGACCGATTCCCTTGAGGGCATTCTTCATGGCGTCGTTGTTCATGCCCGTGTTGCCTACGGATGGAGCATTCGCAGCAACAACCGGGGCAAGGTCCGTTACGTCGAGTTCGCTCAAATCCGGCATGGCGATATCGGAAATCGCGGTGGCCCTGAAGGTTTGCTTGACGGTGGGTTGGGCCTTCTTTTGGCGCTGCATAAGCTTCACCTTTTGCTGGGGTTGCTTTTGTTGCAGCGGTGCAACGCCGGCATCGGCAAAGTCTGCAGTTCCTTCTCCCCCTCCTGCAACGTATACCACGAATCCCCACATCAGGATGAGAAAGAGAGTTACCGCGAACAGTGATACCAAAAGGCTGTTGAGCAGGCGGAATTCCCGCAGGTATCGACCAAACGCAGATTCGAGTGGTGGGGCCACGATGTAATCCACCTCTTCCTCGAGGTTGTTTTCGTCTGCCGTTGGGTCTACTGGAAACTCTTCAGGATATTGAGCTTGTTGGTCCATAATTGCTGTGGTCTTGAGTTTACGAAGTTACTAACAAGTTACAATTGTGTTTCAGTCAGGTCAAGTCCACTCGTTTTCCTTTAGTGCTTAAACCTACGCTCTGAAAATTGGGTCTTTATAAGTTTTCGACGCGCAACCTTGGATTTTATTAGACGTTTTCTTTCTCTGTGATGTTGAAACCTCTTAAATAACGTCATAGGTTTGTCTTCGAAAATTTTACTGGTGACTACTTTTTTGCAAAGCCTGAGTTTATCGTTGCTCGGCGTGGTTTTTCTCTTCGGACCTCTTTCGGCCAGACAATCGACCCCCGAGGACAATGCTACTGCGAATGATTCTTCCCCAAAGGTAGAACGAGTCGGCAAGGGCATTTACAAGGTGGAGGAGATTCTCTTGGACAAGAATCGGAACCTGATATCCTTTCCGGCTGTTACGAATCAGGTCAGCGGTCTCGTCGAGTATGCCATCGTGCATGAAAAGGGCAAAACCCACGAAGCGCTTTTCAGGACCAAGGTTCGTCCCATCCGCCTGCAGTTCGTGCTATTGCTCGCCAAGCACAAGCCCGCTAGGGGATTCATCGACAACCTTTGGGCCGAAAAGCCGAAGCCGATGGACATTTCATCAAGCAAGCTGGGAGTTTTCGTCTCTTGGGATTTCAATGGCTCGAAAGGTAACCATCCGCTTGAGTCCTTCGCCCTGAACGAAAAGGACGACAAGCCCATTGATGCAGGTTCCTTTGTGTTTACCGGTTCGAAGTTCTTCGAAAAGACGTTTCAGGCAGAAGCGACCGGATCCATAGTTGCCGTTTACGCCGATGATACCGCAATGGTCAACAGCGCCGACTTCGACAGTAACAACGACGACGTCTGGTATGCCGACAAGAAGGCAATGCCACCTCTGGAAACCCCCGTAACCATAACCTTGCAAATTCCCGCTCCAAAACCTAATTTGAAAAAATGAAAGTTTACCCAAGACAGTTCGCGCGATTGTTCGCCATTTTGCTATTTGTTAATTTTTCCCTCTTGTCCTTTGCCCAACGAGACGTCGCCAAGGGTGCCGCTGATCGAAAAAACCTCTCATTGCGCAACGAGGTCGCAAGGGCAGTCGAGCGAGGCGTCAAGTGGTTGGCCGCCGAGCAAAATGCGACTTCCGGTCTTTGGGGAGCTGAAGAATACCCTGCTTTGACCGGGCTTGCCGCGAGGGCAATCATGGGAGACCCCGCGCGAAAGCCGGGCGATAAATATGCTTCCGGCATAAAGAAGGGCGTTTCCTTCATCCTGTCCAAGGTGCAGAGCGATGGTGGTATTTACGGCAAGGGCTTGGCCTCCTACAACACCTCCATTTGCCTTATGGCCCTGATGCAGGACAAGAACCCCAAGCATGAACCCGTTATTAGGAAGGCTCGGAATTTTCTTGTAAACCAGCAGCACGACTTCGACAGGCGCGGAGTCAATGACAACGTTTTCGACGGTGGCATCGGTTATGGCTCTCGATGGGCTCATTCCGACCTCTCCAACACGCATCTGGCTTTGGAGGCTCTTTTTTATGCAAAGAAGACGTTGGAGACCAAGGAGGGCGAAGACCTCGATCTCGATTGGGATGCAGCCATTGCCTTTGTCGGCAAATGCCAAAACCTGCCCAAGACCAACAAGGAAAAATGGGTGAGCGCTCATGATGATGATGAAGGTGGCTTCGTTTACTTCCCGGGGAGCAGCATGGCCGGTGAAAGGGAGTTGGCCGGTGGCAAGAAGGCTTTGCGCTCGTACGGGAGCATGAGCTACGCCGGTCTGCTTAGTTTTATCTATGCCGAGATGGACCCGAAGGACGATCGCGTGGTGACGGTTCGAAAGTGGCTTTCCGATCATTACAGCATCAAGGAAAATCCCGGCATGGGGCCGCAGGGCTTGTACTATTATTACCACACCATGTCCAAGGCTCTCTCCCTTTCGGGTGTTACCTCCATCAAGGCGAAGGACGGTTCCCTGCACGATTGGCGCCTGGAGTTGGCTCAGGAACTTTTCAACCTTCAGCAGCCCAATGGCTCGTGGATCAATGAAAACGGTCGTTGGTGGGAGCGTGATCCTGTACTGGTCAGCTCCTATGCGCTTCTTACTCTTGAACGCATTTACTACAGCTTGTAAGGGAGCTTTCCTAGGAATTCTCTTCCTTGGCCTTGCCCTCTTCGCTTCTGGAGGCGAACAGGGAAAAGCTGCAATCGAGCATTCTTCATCCTCTATTCCCAACGGTTTTGCCAAGGTCGGATCCGGTTTCTTGTTCGCAGACCTTGTCAAGGGGGACGATCGGGAAACGGTTCGAAAGAAGCTCGCCAAGGCCAATTTTCGTGAAATTCACGAGGAAAAGGAGAAGCATCTACTGCGCTGCGCTTTAAAGCTAAATGGTTTCCGCTACGACTTGGCATGCAAGTTCGGGCAGGAAGGGGGTTTGGAGCTTTGCCTCGTAGAGGGACGCAAGGGCTGGCAATTCTCTTTCTACGATGAGACCTTGGAGCCACAGTGGACCAACCTACGCCAAATTCTTTCCTCCTGCTACGGGACCAAGCGGAAGTCTCTTCCACTTCCTCCATTGGAAAAGGTTCCCTTCGGGGATCCGGGAGGCTACGTTACGGACACTTGGAATCTTCCCGATCGCATCGTGGTGCTCACCATTCAAGCGTTCAAGGTAAAGGATTGCTGTACCAATCGTTTCGTCGATTACTCTTGCTGCACCCTGCTTGTTCGACTGAAGTAAAGCTCTGTTTTCGGCGAGGCACCTTTTGCAAATCCTGCATCCTGCTTGTTACCGTTTGGGTTGAAAAAAGCTTCAAACCTGTAAACTGATCGTTTTTCCGAACTTACCCATGGGCATTTTTTCAAAGTTTCGCAAAGGATTGAATCGTGGAGCCCAAGCCGTGCGGGGCGTCTTCGACGTTTTGGCGGGTCGAGGCAAATTGGATGAGGAATCCCTTTTGGATCTAGAGGAAGCCCTCTATGAGAGCGACTTCGGGGTTGAGACCACGGAGGAAATCATTCAGGGAATCCGCGAGTCCCATCGAAAGGACAAGGAAATGCTCGGGCGAGATGCAGTTTTTCTCGCCAAGGCAACTTTGGAACGCGTTCTTTCGGGTTCCGAGCTATCTTTCGCTCCGTCTTCATCAAGTGAATCCAAGCCCGAGGTGGTGTGTCTGGTCGGTGTCAACGGTTCGGGCAAGACCACCACTTGCGCCAAGCTTGGGCACCTTTGGAAGACGCAGGGTCATTCCGTGCTTATCGGGGCCTGCGACACCTTTCGGGCAGCTGCCACGGAGCAACTTCGGACTTGGACCGACAGACTCGATTTGGAAACCGTTGCCGGGCATCAAGGCGCCGATGCCGCAGCCGTGGCCTTTGATGCCTATGTTGCGGCGGAATCACGCGGTAGGGATCTGTTGCTCCTCGACACCGCAGGTCGTTTGCACGTCAAGGACAACCTCATGGAAGAACTGCACAAGCTCCGCAGAGTCCTACAAAAGAAAAACCCCGAAGCTCCTCACCATTCCTGGCTCGTGGTGGACGGTTCAACCGGAACCAACGTCATCGAGCAGGCGAGGGTGTTTCATCGCAAGTTCGGTCTTACGGGGCTCGTGGTAACCAAGCTGGACGGTTCTTCGAAGGGTGGCGCCCTTGTCGGAATTTTTCGAGAACTTGGCCTTCCCATCTCGTTCGTCGGTTTGGGAGAATCTGCCGATGACCTGCAGCCTTTTTCCATCGAGCACTACGTTAAGTCGATCCTACCCGTGACCGATGATCCCGTCTCCGGCTAGCATGTGTTAACCGTCTTTTTCCTCCTTTGAGTTCAGGTTTGTAAATTCTGTTTTCATTCGCATGATACGCAGGGATAGATGGTTACGCAAGAAAAGGCGGAGCATTCCTTGCGAGTGGGATTAGCCAGCCGATCCTACGAGATTCGGGTGGGGCGTTCTTTGTCGCCTGAAATTCGCGTTTTCCTTGATCAATTGACTGCACGAGGACGATCCGTGGCGATTGTATCCGACGAAGGCTTCGTTTCTTGCCAATCCGATTTTCTTGACGAGACCTTTGGGGGTTTGCCTCGATTTGTCCTTCCTTCGGGCGAAAAAACGAAGTCGCCCGAAAGCCTTTCCTCGATCTGGAATTTTCTTTCACGGCTCCGGCTCGACAGGTCTTCCTGTCTCTTTGTCGTTGGTGGAGGGGTCACGGGTGACGTTGGAGGATTCGCAGCGGCTACCTATTTGCGCGGGATCGATTTCGTGCAAGTGCCGACTACCTTGCTTGCAATGGTCGACAGTTCGGTTGGGGGAAAGACGGGGCTTAACTTGCCGACGGGAAAGAACTTGGCGGGGGCCTTTCATCAGCCATGCGCGGTCTTCGCCGACGTCGAGCTCCTGCGAACTCTGCCTGAAAAGGAATTTTCCGCGGGCATGGCCGAGGTCGTGAAGTACGGTCTCCTCGGCAATCGCGAGCTTTTTGAACGTTTGCTATCCCTTGGTCCTTTGTCCACTAAAAGTCCCGAGTTGCCTAGCATAATAGAGGTTTGTTGCGCCGAGAAGGCAAGGATCGTGGAGAAGGACGAAAGGGAAACCTCCGAAGGTTCGGGTGGACGCGCCTTGCTTAACTTGGGTCATACCTTCGCCCATGCCATCGAGGCTGTTTCGGGGTATGGCGACTACCTCCACGGCGAAGCGGTTGCCGTAGGCATGATGTGCGCGTTGCGTCTTTCGGAAGAGATGGATTTCCTTGAGAAGGGATTTGAGTCCGAGTTGAAGGATTTCCTTGTTGGTCAGGGTTTGCCCGTCGAACTACGGGAGCCCTTGGAGTTGCAAAGCCTTATGGCAGCTATGCGTTCCGACAAGAAGGTTCGCGGTGGCTTGCTTCGATTCGTTGTATTGGATGCCATTGGTGAGAGCCGGGTGGTAGATGACGTTCCCCTCGAACGGGTCGAACGAATCTGGCGCTCATTTGGGGCTGCATAGTAGTATAATTCATGCTTGGATTCGAGGCAGATGTGGTTCGGACCTATTTCGAGTTGAACGGATTCCTCGTTCGTTCGGCGGGTTCCCCTCCCGAAGCGGGGAAGAAGAGAACGGGAACGGTTCCGACCTTGGCGGTTTTTAATCCGGATGCTCCCGCAAACGCTGTGGATTCAGGTTTTCGTCTCTTTACCACGGACGTTGTCAGAATTCGAGCGGCTCTCGTTTCCATCGTGGGTTGGGAAAGCAGCCCCTTTTCCGCTGATTTCTTAAGGAGCGACGCCCGCTTGCTCAGCTTCATAAAGTCCGAAGTGACTTCCAAGCGTCTCGAATCCGGGTTTTCTCCCCTGGTGTCATTGCCCGAGGCGCGGATGGGCGATTTTCTTCGGTTGGTGGTCTTGCCTTCGTTGCCCAGAGGCGAGGACAAGCTTAGGCAGTCTATGGAGCTTATTCGCGAGGCAGGCGCCGAGGGAGTGTACACTTTTCGAGTTATGCTGGAGAATTTGCTGGGTCGTGCGGATCCCGGTCGCGACTTCTCGAAATATCATTCCATGCAGGCCCTAAGAATTCTTAAGTCATACGGACTTGCCGCCGAACCCCAGTTGGAGTTGTTTGATGAGTGACGATGTGACCGGATGCATTCATGAAACCGCCATTGTGGATCCTCTCGCAAAGCTCGGGTCGGAGGTCAGCGTGGGTCCTTACTCCATTGTCGAAAAGGATGTCGAGGTTGGAGACGGCTGTCTGCTGGAGGCTCATTCGATTCTAAAGAAAGGCACCAGATTGGGATCGGAATGTAGGGTTGGAAATTTTGCCGTTCTTGGCGGTGATCCGCAATATCTTGCCTTTGACCCTGAAATTTCCTCATCAGTTGTAGTTGGGAGAGGTACGCGAATCGGTGAAGGCGTGACGGTTCACCGTTCTATCAATCAGGGAGGTGAGACGATTGTAGGCGAGAAGGTTTTTCTGATGGGTTATTCGCACGTTGCCCATGATTGTTTGGTCGGGGATCACGTTTCCGTAGCGAACGGCTGTCTGTTGGCAGGTCATGTTGAATTGGGTGATCATGCCTTTCTTGGCGGCGGAGCTGCATTTCATCAGTTTGTCAGGGTGGGGGAGGGCGCGATGGTCGGGGGCATGGCGGAGGTTTCCGCCGATGTTCCTCCGTTCCTTCTGGTGACTGGCCGAAACATTGCCAGTGGCCTTAACTTGGTGGGACTGAAGAGAAGGGGTTTTTCCGCTGAGGAAATCGGTGACTTGAAGGCGTGCTTCCGTTCCGTCTACGCACGGGAAGGAAATGTTCGCGAGCATGCCCGAAAGGCTTTGCTCGATGAAGAATTGGCACATACGTCACATGGCAGAAAGTTTCTCGAGTTCTTTCTCAAGGGTGATCGCGGATTTGCAAAGCTTCGCAAAAATCTCGGCAATGATGCAGCTTGATTCCATGCCGCGGCTGCCGTAGTTTTTGGTTATTACTAAAATGCAATTGAAAGCTTCCGTTCCGCTGGCCCGCATGGGTGACGAGCGCCTCGTCAGACTTACCGAGGTGGCGGGCATGCAGGCTGAAAAGCTAATGCTTAGGGAAGAGCAGGGGGAATTCCTGCGAATTCGAATTACCGGCGGCGGATGCAACGGCTTGAGTTACAAGCTGAAGTTCGTTTCCTCTGCCAAAAAGGGCGACATCTTGGTTGAGAGTTCCGGCATGAGCGTCCTAGTCGATTCAAAGACCGCTCTTTACCTGCGAGGAACGACCCTCGACTTTTCGGATAATTTGGTTGGCGGAGGCTTCAAGTTCATGAATCCCAACGCAAAGGCCAGTTGTAGCTGTGGAGAGAGTTTCAACTTGTAAGTCCGGAAGCTGGATTATTTTGCATAAAAAAGCTTGCTTCGTTTCTCCTCACCCTCAAGCTAAAGGCTTCGTTTTACCCTTCATTCCCTTTTTATGTCACCCAAAGAACTCTCGAGTATCCGCCCGACGGCGTGAAGTAACGCATGGGCAGGAAGCCTCGTGGCAAAGGGAAACGCCGGTTTCAGCATAACCGGAACTACATACGGAAGAACAAACACATTCGTGTGCCTCAAGTTCGTGTCATCGGTCCTGAGAATGAAATGCTTGGGGTCATGTCTCCCGAAGATGCCTTGGTCATTGCCAAGAAACATCATCTCGACTTGGTGGAGGTTGCCCCCACGGCCAAGCCTCCGGTATGTCGAATCCTCGAGTTCGGCAAGTACAAGTACGAGCTCAGCAAAAACAAGAAGAACAAGGACAAGAGCGGCGGGAAGCGAATCAAGGAGGCAAAGTTTAGGCCCCAAATAGAGCAGCACGACTACGAAACCAAGTTGCGTCGAGCGGAGAAATTTCTTCACCAAGGTTTCAAGCTGAAGTTGACCATGATGATGCGTGGGCGAGAGCTGGAACACGTCGATCGAGGCTTCGATCGCCTCCGTCAGGCCGTAGAGGATCTTGCCGGCGTTGGTCGTCCCGATGATGAGCTCAAGCGAGCTGGTCGTTTTATCATCGTCAACCTTTCACCCCTTCCAAAGAATCAAAGAGTTCTCAAGTTCAATACTCACGAGGAGGCCGAGGTTGAGGAAGATGATCATGATGATCATGAGGAAGACTTGGATGAGACGGATTTGGAGGAAGAAGAGCTTGAGCATGTGGAGCAAGTTGACTCAAGCGACTGAATCCGCCCTTTACCCACAAGCCTCGACCCGAAGAGCTTCTCATGGAGTTCAAGCACATTTTGTTTGTTGCCGTTGGAGGTGGCTTGGGTTCCGCCTTGAGGGTTCTCCTAGGTCAAATGAATCGTGGTTCCTTTCCGTTTTCGACCTTGGTCGTAAACGTACTGGGTTCCTTCTTGATTGGATTGCTTTTTAATTTGCTGGGCGAAGACAATGAGCGTTCCGGCCTGCGTTTTTTTCTACTTGCCGGTTTTTGTGGTGGTTTCACGACTTTTTCCACCTTTAGTCTGGATGTCTTGAAGCTACTTCGAGACGGCAACCTTGGACTTGCTCTCGCCAACGTTCTTCTTTCGGTCTCCTGTTGCATTGTGGCGGTTTTTGTTGGTTGGAAGCTGTCCGCAGCGAGTTGAGTTTGGCCAAAAGCCCTTGCGAGTATCTTCATTTCGCGCAATTTTGTTTAATCACATGCGATCGAATCTCTATCCCTTGAGCATTTTCTTCCTTGCTTGCTCGACCCTAGGCGCTGCGGTCGCTCCTTCTCCTTTTCTCCCTCCCGGGTATCATTCTCGTCCCAAGCCATCCTCGACGCCGAAGTCTCCCATCAAGCCAAAGTCTCAAGTTCCCAATGTCCAGATTTCCAAGGAAATCGACTTTTGCGGCTACTTCAGCTTGGGAGCGGGCGACAATCGAAAACTTTTCTTTTCCCTTTTCAACAAGAAGGTTAACCATGGACAGTGGATTTCCCTTGGGGAAAAGACCGACGAGGATTTTTTGGCAGAATCCTTTGACTTTGAGAGCGAAACCTTGACCATCCGTTTCGGAGGATCGAGTCATGAACTTACTCTCCGGCAAGCCAAGGGAGGTTCCCCGGTCAAGCCTGGCACAAAGCCTCCTTCCGCCCCCCCCGTCACCGCTTCCCTTTCAACTCCCGGCAAGCCGCGAGTCATGCCTCCGCGCCCCAAGACGACGCCAACTTTGCCTCCATGGCTTGCCAACAGAGTTGCCTCAGGAACTTCAAGGGCCGGCGGTGGTATAAGAGGTTCCTCCTCGAGGCAAGTTGGCTCGGGTTCGGTGTCGGGAAATCCTCCCTCGACAGGGTTGCCTATGGGCTACGTGCCGCGCCGAGTAAGCTCTCCCGGTTCGCCGACCACAGGATCATCTCCCTCGCGAGTCGGTCCAGTTTCCTCCAATCCAATTACGGGCAGGCCAATTGCCACTCCCCCAAGTCCAGCTCCGGAAGGTCCTGGGAATGGTGGAGAAACACCTGGTCCTTCACCTGTTCCAGATGACGAATCAGCTGGTGGTGGCATTGACCTGAACAACTTGCCGCCACCACCGCCACCGCCGGATATTCTTCCTCCCGGACCGCCACCCAACATCATTCCATCCCGTGAGGATTAGGTTTTCCGTGGCTTTTGTCACGGCTTGCTCATTTTTTAAGGCTGAAGGGGAACAATTTCGGAGAATTGGCTGGCGTGACGACGTTTCCATCGGACGCCACCAGCAAATGGGAAGCAACTCGGGAGAATTTTCTCCCGGAAAGGATTTTCCCGACTTATCGCCGGTTGGAGTGGTTCATTCCAAGAATGGTTCGATCGGGACGGGAACTTTGATTTCACCCACCCTTGTAGTTACTGCAGCTCACGTTTTGCGCGGCAGCAAAAGAGCCCCTGTCCCCAATGCATCCAATTGGTTTTTCTCCTTGGGGTACGATTACGAGAATCCGACTTCCGTTCATTCGGTCTCGGAAGTAATAATTCATCCCGGATGGACGCAAAGGCTTCCCTACGAGAATGGAGTGGGAGATGGAGACGTACTTGGCGTCGATCTTGCATTGCTTCGTTTAAAGGCCCCAATTTCGAACCTCGCGGCGGCAAGGTGGAACACGGGGTCTCGAGAATCCCTTGGTTCCCGAGTGATCATGGCGGGCTATGGAAGTTTGGCGCAAGGTAGTCAAGGTGTCACCGAGGAGGACAACTACTTGCGTCTTGCCGGGGAGAACTCCATCGATCGCGTCGTGGAAACCGTCGATGCCCCTGGCGTCCCTCTTTCCCTTCGTGGAGGCCTCTTGGGAGTGGATTTCGACGATCCCCAAGGTTTCTACAACTCCTTGGGTGCTCATTCATCGCCTGTCGACTATTTGGGATCGGGGACGAGCTCTTCCATACCCCTGACCTACGAGGCAACTACGGCCCAGGGTGACAGTGGTGGACCTGCATTTTTGTTCTTGGATGGTGCCTGGCGAGTGGTCGGGACAGTCTCCTACGGGACCAAGAAGTCAAAGTACGG
>CAZNWO010000017.1:0-4147 GCA_964576585.1 uncultured Puniceicoccaceae bacterium
TTTTTGTGATGGATATAATTCCATAATTGTAATTTACTTCCATTGATGCAGGAAGAGGACGAGCATAAGCTGATCGTGGAGCAGATGTCCGGCAACTTGCCGACCCTTCCAGTCTTGATGAATGAGTTGATGAAGACTCTTGGGAACCAGCATGCAGCCATCAGCGCAGTGAGTGACATCATCAAGATCGACCAAGCGGTTTCCTCTCGACTGCTGCAGGGAGCAAACAAGTTCGAAGTGCGGAAAGGTTCCGCCGACCGCATCTGCGACATTGGTGAAGCGATTCAGAAACTTGGCTTCATTCGGGTTAAAGACATTACTTTGGCGACGTCCGTGCTCAAGATGTTCGAGGACGCTAGATCAGATAAGCAGTTCGACCCTCGAGGACTATGGTTGCATAGCGTTGCTGTCGCAATCGGAAGTCAGGTGATTGCTGAATATGTTGAGTTCGCCAAAGCAGACCATGCCTACACTTGCGGTCTGCTTCACGACATCGGGAAAGTGGCCAAGTTTCAGTATGATCCGAAGTTCTTCGCTAAGCATGTTCGCTCTGCCGCACGAAAAGGGATTGATCTATACGAACTCGAAAAGTCTAGGAAATTGACACGCCATGACCTGCTTGGACACATGATCTGCAAGGAGTGGGAGGTTTCGCCCATGACCGAGGAAATTGCCCTCTGGCATCATGTCGAGGATCGGTCGGAGCGGAAAGATGTCGAGGATCCTTACATTCACAAGTTGATCGATATCGTTTGCTTAGCCAACAAGATGGTACATAAGATCGATGTGGGCGACAGCGGGCACAAGGTTTACAGGGAGCCATCCCAGAAATTCCTCAAGAGAATGCAGTTGTCGGATGACGATCTGGAGCAAATCGAAGGCATGATGAGTGAAGGCATTCAATCCAATCCCATGGCATTCGAATTGTTGTCGGAAAGCTCCACCGAGGAAGACTAGGAAATCCTAGACCTCGACAAATTTTCCATCCTGCATCGGCAGGCAGCGATCGCAGCTTTCAGCTAAGTCACGATTATGTGTCACAATAATGACGGCAGGACCATTCTCCTTGGCAAACCTGAAGAGCATTTCAGAAACCTTCTCCGAATTCGTGCTGTCCAGGTTCCCCGTCGGTTCGTCGGCTAGTATCAGGTCGGGCGAGTTAGCCAGCGCCCTGCCAATTGCGACTCGCTGCTGTTCGCCGCCCGAAAGCTTGTTGACGTGTCGGTCTGCCTTGTCCCCCAAACCCAACTGTTCCAAAAGTTCGCCTGCTCTTGCCAGTGAATCTCCAGTCGACCACCCAATTTTTCTAAGGGGCAATGCTATGTTTTCCCTTGAGGTGAACTCTTGGATCAAGAAGTGAAACTGGAAGACGAAGCCAATCGACTTGCTTCGGAGGACGGTTCGTTCGTGGTCATCTGCCAAAGCCATCGGTTTCCCCTTAAAGTATATCTCTCCCGAGTCGGGTCGGTCAAGGAGTCCAAGTAGATAAAGCATGGTACTCTTGCCGCACCCTGAAGGTCCCGTGATCGAGGTAACCTCACCCGATTTCGCTGAGAAAGAGACGCCTTGCAGGGCGTGAACCTTGCTTGATTCATTGCCAAAGGAGTGCCGAAGTTGCTCAACCTTGAGGATATTCTCCTCACCCTCGGTAGTATCCTTCATATAGTTTCTCGGATGATTTTCGCAGGCTCGATGCGAGCTGCTCTACGAGCTGGGATCAAGCTGGCTGTCATGACTACGAGGATGGCGATTCCCGTAGCCCAGAAGTAGTGTTCCCGATCCCAGTTTACGACAAAATTGTCGGTTGAAAAAATGCCGCGGATTCTCAGCGGAATGCTTGACACTGCAAAGGTTGAGAGAGCACCGAGAATGCAGCCAAATGCAATTCCCAAAACTAGGATAAGCCCACCCTGCCAGAGAAATATTGCGGTTACGTCGCCTGGAGTAAAGCCCATGGAGCGAAGGATGGCGATATCGCGGGTCTTCTCGATTACCATAATGGCAAAGACATTGAACATTCCGAGTCCCGACAGCAGGATGATGCTTGATACAGTGATTGCCGAGGAAATGCGCAATGCCTTGAAAACATCCAGCCAAACCTTTTCTCGCTCCTGCCAGCTGACAACTCGGTGAGAGAATGTTTCTTGCATCTGGGCGGAAACGGGAGGAGCGGATTGCGGGTCCAATATTCCGACCTGGAAGACTGAACCGCCGTTGCGCTTGCGGAGAAAGGCTCGAGCGGTGGACAGATCGAGGTAAACTCGATTCTTGTCAATTTGACTCACTCCAGTCTCGAAGATTCCTGAAACTCTTAAGTGCATGGGATCACGAGAGCCTGCCAGCGTAACACGATCTCCCGGTTCTATGCGAAGCCGGTCCGCGATGCGCTTTCCAAGAAGGATTCCAAGTCGGTCGCCTGCAAACGCTTTGAAGCTACCTAAGATTACTTGGTTCGCGAGATCGGAAACTGCGGCGTGATCTTTTGGTCGAATCCCTTGAATGCGAACGCCATGAGATCGTGAACCAGTGTCGAGAATGCCCGAACCTTCCAAAATCTCGGAGACGCCGCTAACTCCATCAAAATCGACAACAGCCTCTCGCAGTTCTTCGGGATACTCAATCCCCTCGACATACCTTGCCCCCTCTCTGGATCGGAAGACGAACTTTACCTCGCCTGCCTCATTTACCTTTGAAACCGTTCCATCAATATCTTGGAAGCGATCGGATATGCGGATCGCTCCATTAGTTCCTAGAATGGTTTTGATGAAAAAGTGCTCAAAGCCAGAAGTTTGGGCTTGGGTAACGACGAAGAAAGCAATGCCGAAAACAATCCCTAGCAGACTCATCCCCATTGCCCTGCGGCGAGCTAAAACATAGCGAATGGCTATTTGCAAATGGAGTTTCACGAACCTTCGGCAAGCACGGGACTAACCTTTTGTCCGTCTCGAAAAAGATGCGGAGTCTCCACGATGACTTGCTCACCATCTCTTAAGCCTTTGATGATAGCGGCAGTAAGGAGGTTGCTTGCTCCCACCTTTACGTTTCGGATTTGAACAGATCCGTCCTTCACGACGAAAACCGCATTCCCCATGAGGGCTTTGCGTGGAACGGTAAGTACTTTTCTTTGAACGGATTTTATGATTTCCACTCGACCTGAACTCCCAGGAGCAAAGCGGTCGTTACCCCCCTCCAGTTCCAGGTAAAGCTTTCTTCTTCCCGTAGCTGGATCGACAACGGGAGATAGGCGTTTTACATTGGCAGGGAAAATCTTTCGTCCGTGCGACAAGAGCGTTACGGCTGCTTCCTGACCAATTTTAGTTCCTGCGAAATCCTCCTCGTTCAATGTCACCTCTACAATCCTTTCGCGTGAAATGACCCTGCCCAGATGCCCTCCAGGGAAAACCATGTCGCCGGGAGCAACCGAAGACATCGTCATTTGCCCAGCAATAGGGCTTCGAATCTCCATCTTCTTGAGGTTGTA
This sequence comes from uncultured Puniceicoccaceae bacterium, assembly GCA_964576585.1. Classification (GTDB taxonomy): domain Bacteria; phylum Verrucomicrobiota; class Verrucomicrobiia; order Opitutales; family Seribacteraceae. The sequence continues at coordinate 3,482 of CAZNWO010000017.1, forward strand.
AGCTAAGTCCGCCTCCCGAATTAAAAAGTTCTCCGAGTTCTCCTCTAGCGAAATCTGCTCCTGACTAAGCCTGGTCTCCAGGCTCTTAACGTAGTTTTCCTTTTTCTTGAGTTCGGCCAAGGGAATCTTTTTTTCTTTCGCCAACTCCCGGAAAGCTTCCAACTCATCAAGCTCGCTTTCGAGTTCCATGGCAATTGCGGAACCTGCATTTACGCGTCTCTCGTGATGTTCGCGGGAGACTTTGAATTGTTCGAGCGATCTCTCGATTTCCTGAGAGTCAAGCCATACCAAGGTTGAGTTTTCATCGACCGTCACGGGCTTGCCGTTCGGCAGCATTCTGGAATCCTTTACAATGCCCTGAATGCGAGCCCTGACATCGTGAGTTCGCTTAGCGAGAATCAATACGTTCCCAGGTACTCCGTCACGCACCTCACCGACTGAAACCTTTGCGACAACAGCCTCCGGTACAGCTCCCCCAATGAGCCAGGCAATCCCGACCGCGAGCAAAACCAACGGCAAGGCCACCTTCATGAAAATTTTCATCTTGATCAAATTATTACGAAGCCAGACGTGAAGAAAACAACCAAATCAGGATGCTCAACGTACTGCTCTCCGCGAATCGTAAAGTAAGTTTCCGTACTGGTCCTTAGTGTTCAAGTAATTCGC
>CAZNWO010000017.1:4247-38322 GCA_964576585.1 uncultured Puniceicoccaceae bacterium
CTGTCCTGAGTGGATCGATTATCCAGGTGATCGACTTGGTCTTGATAGAAGCCGCCGACAAGGTTCAGTTTTGGTCTAAGTTCAGCTTCTGCCATTTTCACGTATTGGCGTTGGGTTTCAATCGAACGCTCAAGATTTTCCATTGCCAGCGTGGAGACATCTCCCGAGGAAATTGGAAGATTCTTCGCGAAAGAGTGATCACTCGAAAAGTTCACGAACTCCTTGGTCAACTTGAGGTCTAGTTTCTCCGTAAACCCCGTATCCTCGCTGAAGGTGACCTTGCCCTTGGACAGCAGTCGTTCCTTCTCCGACAGGTCGATACGCAAGCGAAGGGAGCGAGTCTTTGCCTCGGAAACGGAGAGTTCAGTCACTAGGCCAAGTCTAAGGCGATCCTCCATTTCCACTGCCTTTGCATTTGCCAGATCAAGGCTTCTTCCAGAGAGTTCTATGTCATAGGAAGCAAGGACAAGATTAAGGTATTCCGTTTTGGCTCGAGCGGAAAGATCACTGGAGAGGTTTGAGTAGGTGGATTTTGCGGAAACCTCATTTAGCTCGGCAATCCTGCCCTCGGCTCGGAGAGCACCCCAATGATACAGTGGCTTATGAACGGAAGCGGATGCGAGGAAACGGTAGCGGTGATAAAAGTCGTCACCAGGGCGGTCCTCATGCAAGGAATATGCATTAGCCCCGATGGAGAAACGTGCGCCGCTCTTTGCATCTGCAGTCATCCGATTTGCTTTAGCCTCGGCAAGACGTTCACGTTCCTGAGACAAAGTCGGGGATTGGCTGTCTATCTTCTTCAGAACAAGCTTCAATTCCGGGAAGAATGATTCTGTCTGTTCAACGATGACTTTGGCGGATGAGTTCGTTTCGCCTAATGCCGATGACACCAGAAATCCAATACTCGATGCAAAAGCAATGAGTGGCAGAACGTGCCTTGGGGTAATCATGGTTTCAATTATGGACTACCTTTGAAGAGCACTCAATTGAAATATCGTAGTGCAAGGCTTGCCCTTCAACTGCTCCCGAGCGGAGCAAGTAAAATTTAATTCTCCGAAAAGCTGTCGGGGTAGAGTTCCATTAGCTCAGGGCCGGACCATAGGTCCGTTCTACCTGACACCTCTTCACGAAAAACTGAAACCTGTTCTTCGGTGACCTCCGAAGCGTTGTTGTCCCATGCCTGCCTGACATAGGTGACTACATCAGCGATCGCCCTGTCGTTAAGATCGGGGGGAGGAGGCATTGGTATGGCGGTACCGTAGGTTTTTCCTAGAACTTGAATTTCTCCCTTTAAGCCCTTGAGCACGATCTTGGAGATGATGCCCGCGTCGCCAAGAACCCATTTTGAATTCCTGAGTGGAGGGTATTGCCCCTCTTGTCCCAACCCAGTCGACTGGTGGCAGGTAATGCACTTGGAATTATATATCTTGAGTCCCGAGGCAAGCTTGCGCTTCATTCGTTCCTCCTCCACCTCTTCCGGGGTAAGGTTGACTGCAGGCTTAGGTGGATGAACGCTGAATTGGTTGGTAGTATGAGCCAATTGAATCGCACAAGCAAAGACAAGGCAGCCGAAGAGAAAAACAAAGACCAAGGGTGCCCTCAGGAAATTAACTGTTGGGGGATGCTTATCCTTATTGAGCTCGGAATGGATTTTACCCAGTTCATCATCGCTCATGCCGGAGGGAATTGCGACGATATCGTCTTTCTCATCTTCGCTCATCACTCACCTCCTTTCAGTTCGGCGGCCGTCCACATTTGGTTCGATGGTCGGCCTTCTACCTCTTCACGAATAGCAGCAACCTCATCGACACTTACTGCCGATGCGGAATTGCCCCATTCGTTCCTGATGTAGGTGAGGACATTGGCAATATTCTCATCACTCAAAGATCCTGAAGGAATCCCCGGCGCAGGCATGAACACCAGACCATAATCCTTGCCTTTGACTTTGATTGGGCCCGAGAGTCCGTGCAGCATGATCTTTACCAAGGGTTCCTTTTCCCCGAGGACCCATTCGGAGTTTGCGAGCGGAGGATAATGAGCAAGAGCAAGACCTTCACCAGTTACTTGGTGGCAGGTGAAGCACATGCCGCCTCCGGCTCCTACCTTCATGTAGACTTCCTTGCCGGCGGCGATTTGGCGTGCAAGTCGATCCTCTGAGGCGTCGTCGGACGTCGCTTGACTGCCGGTTTTTGCACTTTTTGTGGCAGAGGCTACAGAAGCAGAAACGGGAGCGTTGGACTTCATCTTCACGAAAGCCATCTCGGGCAACTCGTAATCCTGTTTCAGGCTTTGAAGGTAAGCCACAATCTTTCTGGCTCTCAATTTCGGTGAAACATAACGAGGTTCGTCATGCGATTGATTTACATGATCGGCATTCTCGTCATTAGGATGTGATACTTTGATAGAGCCGGGAACCTCCTCGTCATGAACCTCGTACAAGAAAGGGCTGGGAGGGCAGATGGACTCCGATTCGATGGATTGTGGCTCGAAGAGATGCTGGTGCAACCATTCGTCCGAGTGTCCACGAAGACCGAAGTTTGCAAGGTCGGGTCCAATCCTGGTATTGCCAAGAAGGACCTGATCCCGAAGAATATAGTCTCGAGCTACGGAAGGACGCTTGCCCCAACCTCTTTTAATGTCGAAGCCAGGCTCGATAACGAAGTCCTTGAGCTTTTTGTCCATGTGCGCGACGAGACGAACTTGCTGCGTATGGCAGGATATGCAGCCGAGGGAAACATACTCTTCCGCACCTTGTGCTGCCATGCCGGACATCTTCTTCGGGAACAGTTCGGCCCCGGGACCAACCAAGTCCTCATTCTCCGCAGTAGGCTGTAGATCCCCGAATTGACTTCTTGCGCCTACAATGAAGGCAAGCCAAGAGAGAACCAAGGTGGCGATGACTCCAATGGAGAAGGTCAAAAGATTGTTCATGTCTTGGCCTCCTTCCCTTCTGTCTTTGAGAAGAACCTGCAACAGGCTTCAAGAGGACATGCAATGGAGCGCCAAACGTTGAAGACGAAAACCAATTGGGAGACTCCAAGAATTATGAATGCGATTTCAGAAATCAAGAAATAAGGTTTAACCGCCGAAACAACTCGACTTGCCCAAGCCAACTCAGGTTGTTGAGCCAAAACCCCGTGAGTCAACCCTCCTATTAGATACGCCAACAGGAGGGTCATTACCCCAAATGACGATGTCCAGAAATGAAATGATGCCGCCTTGGCGCAAATTTGCCTGCCCGTCAGGCGTGGCAGCATGTGATAGACCATTCCGAAGATGATCATACTAAAGAAACCGTATACGCGCTGGTTGAAGTGAAACTCGTTGATAATTGAAAATTGAGTGACCTTGGCAACCGCAGGTAAGGAAAAGACAATCCCTATATAACTGGAAATAGTATAGGAAAGAGTGCCGAAAATAACAAATCGAAGGGGAAGGTAATTCCAAACCTTTCCGATGTCCTGAAAGGCAGTGGCATGAAAATTCGTAGAGGCCACCGCAATAGGGAAAACCATCGCAATGCTCATGACCGTGCCGATGGCGGGAATCCACATCGGGACAGGACCACCCTCAAGGTGGTGCAAGACTGACCAAGGCGCAAGGGCGGCAATGCACCAGAAGCCGAAGATCGCCAAGTAATACTTGTCGATAGGCTTGCCCAAGACTTTGGGGATTAGGTAATAAGCCGATCCTAGCGCGACTGGCGTAAGCCACAACCATATGAGGTTCTGGGAATACCACATGGAAAGAACTGCCTGAAGCGAGCCTCTGGGCGGATCGACCGAGAGACCTGTCCATGCTACGAGAAAAAGGAAAGGGAACCAGAGAAACGCGGCCAGAATGAACCATTGGGTAACATACGTATCGCGCCTGTTTCTGGACTTGTGGAGAATAATGGCAAGGGCGGCTATAACGAAATAAGAGATGAATAGCATGGGCCAGATGACCACCGGCATCTCCATCAAGTCGAAGGCTGTCATCTGACCGGCGAATATCCCTCCCAGGCCAAGAGTGATTGCTAAGTTCCATGCTGCACCTGCAGCGATGAGATAGAAGCGGCCTCTGACCTCCGCCCTGCCTAATCTGGCCAAAAGCCAAAAACCAACCGCAAACACAGAATTTGAGCCCCAACCATAAACAAATGCATTGGCTTGGGCGGCCTTCGCCTTCCCGTACGTGAGGAATTCACAACTACCAAGGAAGGTCGGATCCGTTGACTTTGCTGCTACAACGTAAGCCAGGGCAGCGGCGACGAGAAGCCAAAGTCCGGCGGAAGCCAAGAAGAAGGAAACCGCGACGCGGGCGGACTTGTCGATCAGGTTTTCGACTGAATCGCTCATTCTTCACCTCCTTCTTCTGAGGTAGCGTTTCTTTGGCTGTTGTACTCTTGCACTGTCTCCAGCAAGACTTTCTCTAGGTTGGAATTGAGTTCGGCATGCGCCTTGTCTATCGAAGCGGTGAAATTCCCTTCCTCAGCTTTGTGCGCCTTGATCTTTTCCAGACGTTCGCCAGTTTTGAACTCATCAACGGCACCTTCCTCATTGTCGGGCAAGCATTGACGAACTATAAAGAAGGAAAATACCAGCAGAGTGGCCACAATGAGGGACCCGAACAACCCGCAGCCTCCAGCTCTTTCTAGTGCGGGGTCACTCATGATAATTTATCGAATCCTTGATTCGAGGATCTCTCACGGGGATAATTTCACAGTCCGATTCGCGATAACTTTTGAGGATGGCCCAACCGCACAATCCTCCAATGCCAATCAGTGAGGCTATTCCCCATATCAAGTGATCGCCTAGAACCGCCCTTGCATCGAATCCAGCCACAGCATCAGGGTTCACGTCTCTTCCGGGAATGATGTTCCAATACAAGTCCAGCAAATGAAAGGCCAAGATCCAAGCGACTATGAAAAGGATTCTGGGAGGGTCGACCTTGTTCTTGTAAAACAAGAGATAGAGGAATGAGAAGAAGAAGTGCCCGAACACGAGAGCCAAGCCGACTAGCCACCAACCGCTCTTCTCTCCCGTGTTGGGATTAATTTCCCTGATGATGTACCAGAAGGTTTCCTCGGGAATGTTGGCGTTGTATATAAGAAAATATTGGGAGAAACTAATGTAAGCCCAGAAAACGGTGAATGCCAACGACAAGCATGCCAAGTCGTATTGATGGGCTCGATTGTATAGACCGCGAAGATCTCCTCTGGTGGAGAGGTAAAAGCAAAGAATGATCGTAGTGGCCAAGGCTGCTCGCATAGAGCCTGCAAAAAACCATACTCCATACATGGTGGAGAACCACTGGTATTCAAGGCTCATGAACCAGTCGAACGCTGCAAATGTCAGGCAAAGAGCCAAGGCGGGAACACCACCGGCTGCAATGTTGTGGCCAAGCCTAGTCCAGCTCGATTCGCCATCGCGATCCTGAGAGAAGGAAACTTTTCGCATCCAGTGAGAAAGACCGCAAAACAAGGCGAAATATCCTATCGAGCGAATACTGAAAAAGAGCACGCTTAGGTAACCGCTCTTCTTTTGGTGGAGAACGTCATGCTCCACGGTGTGGCCACCAGGTATCTCGTTGTCAGGATTTACCCAATGCCAAAGAATGCCGTCTTGGTCTCCGCCGAACCAGACAACGAGCAACAGCGGAGCGAAGCAACCGGCGAGATATGGGAAAGCAGCCAGGCAATGCTCCAGTTGTCGGCGGACGATCGGAGTCCACTGAGAGTTGAAAACGCGAAACAACAAGGTGAGCATCAGCATTCCAATGCCGATGGAAAGCCAGAAGGACAAACCCCAGAGCCATCCGAGGAAAGGACCCTTTTCGCCAGTGGACCAACCGTAGCAGATGCCGATGAGGCCAAGACCAAGGCCCAAACCTGCAGCACCTAGTAGCTTGGTTGAAAAACCTGCCTGAGAGGATGCTCCGGAAATGGCTTCGTCGGCACTCATGGCGAAACCTCCTTCGGGCGGACTCGACCAACATAATTCTGGAGGGCTCGAACATACAAGACCACAGCCCATCTCTCCTTAGGAGTAAGCTTGTCGGCCATTCCCAACATAATCCTTGAAGCGGAACCATTAGTGATTGCGTTAAAGATTTTACCGTCGCTCCATGGGAGGGAATCCTCAAGGAACGTCGATTGGGAAGGATCCGATAAGTTTTTAGGGGCTAGACCGAAATGAGCGATGACACCTCTTCCGTTACCGTAGACTCCGTGGCAATTGCTACAGTGTATTTCATAGGCCTTCTTCCCTTGCCTCATGAGAGAGATATCGACCTCTAGCTCGTCAGGAATTTTCTCAACGAAAGATTCGTCCGGCAGAATCTGGCCTTCACTTACGTCTGCATCTTTCAATATGCCTGTCCTAAGCTCACTTGAGCCGAATGAAGGTGCGGGCGAAAAGACAGTAGGAATGTCAAGGGCGTTGCCTCGCGGCACAGAGCCTTGCGGCGGCAGACGATCCGAGCGGCCATCGGAGAAGTGATTGTTTTCGGATTGCTCAAGAAACTTCAACTGCCTGTCCATATCGGGGAAAACCTCGATGGGAGGATCCTTGAACTCCTCTCCTCTGAAGCCCAGAATGGAGACAACAGTCACCGCGACCAAGACATATATCCAAAGGAAGTATCGCATGGTCAATAATCCAAGGGTTCCCTCATCATCTTGACGGATTTCCCTCCAATCCCCTTGAGGAATTCCTGTGTCTCCTCGTCATCGAACTTGGGGTCCTCGATCTCTATGACGATCATGTATTTATCGTCACCGGTTTTGTCGAAGCCCGCGTGTTCGAATACCGGGTGATTGTGGCGTGGAAGCTTGTTCATAATGAACATGCCGAAGAAAGTTCCGAATGCGGCGAGCAAGATGGTTAGCTCGTACATCACGGGAAAAGGGAAAATTGGACTGAAGTAAGGCTTCCCGCCAACAATCAAAGGATAATCGAAAGCATTCATATACCAAACGATGAGGGTTCCCGTAACAAATCCCGTCACTCCTCCCGCTAGGGTGAAACAAGGAACCTTTGAACGAGGGACGCCCATTTGAGCATCCAAGCCATGAACGGGTATTGGCGTATAGCATTCCCAAGAAGTAAAGCCTTCCTCTCGAACCTTGCCGGCTGCCTCGTAGATTTCCTTGGCGGAATTAAACGTAGCGGCAATGCCGTACTTTATGCCCATATCGACCATGGTTAGCCTTTAGTGCTTACCTCCATGAGGATCTCCTGCCGGTGTAACCGCCTTAACTTCGGCCATGGGCATGAGTGGGAGAAAACGAATGAACAGAAGGAATAGGACGGAAAAGAAACCGAAGGTCCCGAAGAAAGTGAAGAGGTCTACGACCGTAGGAGAATAGTAACCCCAACTTGAGGGCAAAAAGTCGCGGGACAAGGTTGTGTTGGCAATTACGAACCGCTCGAACCACATCCCGATGTTCACGAAGATAGAAATTACCCAAACCAAGGGCGTGTTGTTCTTGATTGCCTTGAACCAAAACAGTTGAGGGCAGATAACGTTGCAGCTGACCATGATCCAGTAGGCCCACCAGTAGTTGCCGAACGCCCTGTTGATGAAGGCAAATCCCTCATATGGGTTGGCCCCATACCAAGCTATGAAGAATTCCATAGAATAGGCGTAGCCAACCATGCTGCCGGTAGCCAAGATGATCTTGCACATGTTGTCTATGTGCTTCTGCGTGATTAAATCGTGGAGACCGTAAACCGCTCGCAAGGGCAGCAGGAGCGTAAGTACCATGCCGAAACCAGAGAATATCGCTCCTGCAACAAAGTAGGGAGGAAAAATCGTGGTGTGCCAACCAGGTAGGTTGGCCACGGCGAAATCAAAGGAAACGATGGTGTGCACGGAAAGCACCAGAGGGGTGGACAACCCTGCGAGTAAAAGATACGCCATCTCGAAGTTCCGCCAATGGTTGTTGGCGTTACGCCAACCCATGGCAAGGATTCCGTAGAAGAATTTTCGCCAAGTTTCCTTTGCTCGATCTCGCAGAACGGAAAGATCGGGAACCATGCCCATGTACCAGAAGAGCAGGGATACGGTAAAATAAGTCGAGACTGCGAAAACGTCCCATTCCAAGGGGCTTCGGAACTGAGGCCAAATCGCGTTGGAATTCGGAAGAGGAAACAGCCACCAGGCGAACCAGACGCGACCCACGTGAAAGAGAGGAAATATTCCTGCGCACATGACCGCAAAAATGGTCATTGCCTCTGCCCCTCTGTTAATGGAGGTCCTCCACTTTTGCTTGAGGAGGCAAAGTATTGCGGAAATAAGGGTTCCGGCGTGACCGATGCCGATCCAGAAAACGAAGTTCACGATGGCCCAACCCCAATTAACTGGATTGTTGTTCCCCCAAACTCCGACTCCAGTCGACACCAACGAAGTCAGACCGACTGCTGTAAAGCTGGCGACGCAGAGTGAGACTATAAAGCACCACCACCACCAAATGGGTGTCTTTGACTCAACGATGCCGCAAATCTTATTGGTGATCCAACGGAAATTCCTTTTGTTGAGAACAAGAGGTTCTTCCTCCCACTTGGCAGGCTTTACCTTCTTTAGTATTTCAGGTGCTGCCTTAATCTCATCTGTCGCGGATGAACTCATGTTCTAGTGCTTGTCGTCATGACCATGATGCACGGGATGTGCCTTATGATGATATTCAGCAGCGGAATGAGGTTGCGCGAATGTATCCGGCATTGCAGGATTTGGATTCCTGATGCGAGCGAGATAGGTCGTCCTTGGTCGCGTCTCCAAGTATCCAAGGACCGAGTAGTCGCGCGGGTTGTTCTTGAGCTTGTAGACTTCGCTCTCGGTATCGGAGATGTCCCCGAAAACAATGGCGTCGGCGGAGCAAACTTGCTGGCAAGCAGTTTTGATCGTCCCGTCGGGAACTTTCAGTTCGGACCTCGTAAATTCTAGGTCCGCTCCGTCCTTGCCAGTTGAAAGTTTTTTGCGATTGTGTGCATCGACCTTAGTCTGAATCTTGGCTTCCTGGATTCTCTGGACGCAATAGGTGCACTTTTCCATAACCCCACGCATGCGAACCGTAACGTCGGGATTTTTCGCCATAGATGGCAGAGTCGGGTTCTTTTCGCCAAATGGACCTTTGTAATACTCGCCTTCCGCCCTCTTGTTCCAGTCGAAGAAGTTGAAACGCCTGACCTTATAGGGGCAGTTGTTGGCGCAATAACGAGTTCCTACGCAACGATTGTAAGCCATTGCATTAAGGCCCTCTTCGTCGTGAACCGTGGCGTTGACAGGGCAAACACTTTCGCACGGAGCGGTCTCGCAGTGCATGCACGCTACACCTTGGAAGGAAACCTGGACGTCCGACGGCAAATCTTCGGGCTCCTTGTCATCTGCTGAGCTAAAATAGCGATCCAGGCGAATCCAATGCATTTCTCGTCCCCTGAGAACCTGATCCTTGCCTACGACGGGTATGTTGTTTTCGCTTTGACAGGCAACAACGCAGGCATTGCATCCGGAGCAAAGGTTCAAATCAATGCTCATTGCCCATTGGTGCAAGCCGAACTCATTCGAATTCTCGTAGGTGTGATCGGGATGCTCGTAGGATGAGTTGCCCCTCGGAGTGGTTTGCGCCTTGAACTTAACGTCCTTGTCCTTGTCCCAACCATAGATGGGGGGCGAATGAGATTCGGAACCCATCTTGGCGGCAAAACTGTTGTCCTTCCTGAACTCGTCGACGGTGCCTTCGCGGACAATCGCCCTACCCTCCATTGACCAGTGCTCTTGAACGTTGGCCAAAATGCGACGCGCGCCCGTCGGGATCACTTTTACTCCGGAAAGGATTCGAGAACCGTTCAAGGGCAGGACGTCGTAGGCGCTGTATCCGCAACCTTCCCCCACCCTGCCGGCAGCTTGCCTCCCCATGCCTAAAGTTGCGATTAGCGTATTATCGGCTAAGCCGGGCATAACGTAGAGAGGGCCCTCGAATGCGGAGTCGCCAGACTCAATTCGAACGACGGGAGCATCTTGGCCGCCACGATTAAACACGGCGTTGTCGGATGCAATTTGTCCTGCGCCATTCAACATCGTGGGGTTAGGCAGGAGGGAAAGTCCGGAGTGCTTCTTCTCAAGGTCCTTTGCGAGGGAGGGACTTACTAGAATCGCATTATCCCAAGTGAGCTTGCTCATGGGGTCGGGACATTCCTGCATCCATCCATTGTTGGCGTAACGTCCGTCCCAAGTATGAAAGTCAGGCACCAACAATAACTCAAGAGCACTTGAGGACGAACCCTCTGAGGCGGATGACTCGTAATCAGCCAAAGAAGAATAATCGAGATTGCCGGAAATCGTCTCTGTCTCGAGTTCCAAGATTCCTTTTCGAAGGAAATCGTCGAATGAAGCACCGTTGGAGAGTTCAAGGAAGGTTTCACGAACGATTCCATGGGAACCTTTCTTCAAGCCTGCAAGTCGGGCAAGGAAGTCGAGCTCGGAAATCGTATCGAAGAGAGGTGAAACAAGAGGCTGCACGGGAACATAGGACGAATGATCCCATGTCCTGCCGTCCCCCCAAGATTCGAGATAATGTGATGCTCCGACATGACGGTCGCAAAGGCTCGAAGTCTCGTCGATTCTTGAGCCAAACCTGATTTTGTTGGGAACCTTCTTCGTTAACTTTTCCCAGTCCATGGAGGAAGAGGTCGCATAAACGGGATTTCCACCAAGGAAAACCAAGGTCTCCACTTCTCCGGCTTCCAAAAGCTTTACGAGATCGGCAAGGTCACTCGATTGATTCGCGGGAAGGCTAACGTATTCTATGGTTTCGCCATTGGCCCCCAATGCTTGGTTGATGGCATATACCAAAACATGAACCTCGGCAGGCAAATGACTTCCCGCCAAGACCAGTGCGTCTCCCTTTTCCTTCCGATCGACCAAATCCTTAGCCGCCTCCTCTAGCCATTTTGGATTTACCCCATTAAGTTTTCCTCTCGACTTGAGTTCTGAGAGCGTTTCTTCGTCATCGGAGAGATCGAGAATCAAGGCGGCCAAAGCGTTTGCGAAGGCAACCATGCGAGAAGATTGGAGTCTTAGGCGATGATCTGCGGCGGCACCAGTGCGAGTCAAATCCGACTCCACCGAGTAGAGACGACTCATTTTGCGAGCATCATTTGCATCGTGCGCCTTTCGACCTTTCGCGAATCCGCGACTATTGGGCAATTCCATTGGCTCGCGTCCGCCGATGAAGTCGCAGTCTATCGAAAGAATTCTCTTTGCTTCACCTAGCTTTGGGATAGCCCTGACTGCTCCGGAGGAATTCAATGCTTTGCCCAGCGCTATGGCAGGGGAAGAAAAGTCGATTGCCTCGTATTCCGCCCAAGTGAACCCTTTGTCTTTGATTAAAGATGCGAGCATCTCTCGGGACGGGGAAGAGCTTTTGTCGGCAAGGATCGCCACCTTGCCGTTCTCGACCAACTTGTCCAGTTCGCCAAAGACTTCGGACTGGGGAAGCTTTTTCCAATTTACTGACTTATCTTTGCCGGCTCCTTCAACGGACTTGGCATAGCTTGCCTTGGCTCGGTCTGGGTCATAGAGGTCGAGCAGGCTTGCCTGAGCATAGACGTCTGTGGCTCCACCTGAAGGTTCGTAGCTTGGATTTCCCTCGACCTTAGTGGGGCGAGATTGATGACTCTCGACGATGAGAGGTTGATTTCCGTGAGGGCCTGGCAGAGAAGTAGAGTAGTAATTCGGGATGCCTGGAATAATCTCTTCGGGCGAACGACCATAAGGCATGATTGCCTCCTCAGGTCTGCGACATCCGGCAATTCCCATTCCGGCAAGACCGAAAGAAGCTGCCATAACCTTCATGAAGGAGCGCCTCTCGACCCCCTCGATCATCGATGCACCCTCAGGAAATTCACGGGAAACCCACTCGCGAAACTCCTCGGAATCGTGGAGTTCGTCCAAGCTCTTCCAAAAGTGCCGTCCCTGCTGAAACTTGCCGTTTGAATCCATCATCTGTGGCAACCCGTACAACTAAGCGGCGGATTGACCCCCCACTTCTCCTTAAGATTTAGCCCTGCATGAGCTTGTATCGCCGAGGGATCAACGTCACCTGACCCTGACGCAACCCAAGACAGGTCGGTCACTTTGCCCATAGGACGCAATGCATTCTCTGGGTGGCGGTGGCATTCCAGGCAGAAAGCCATGCTGAGATGCTTGTCATGGCGAACCTCCTTCATTTGATCAATCCTGCCATGACATTCGACGCAACTTACACCACGATTCACATGGATCGCATGATTAAAGTAAACATATTCGGGAGCCTTGTGAATGCGTACCCAAGGAACCGGAAGACCTTGGGTTATCTGACCGTCACCATCCTTGTCCTCGTCTTCCCCAAGTTTTCCATCCTTGTTCGTATCCTCACCAAAATAGCTGTCGCGGATGGGTTTCAGTGCAGGGGAATTAGGCATCACCGACTTATGGCAAGTCATGCAGACATTTGCGGATGGAACTCCGGCATGAGCAGATTTATCAACGCCGTGATGACAGTAACGGCAATCCAGTCCTAATTCGCCGGCATGAAAACTGTGGTCGTAGTGGACGGGCTGGGTTGGCTGGTAGCCTACCCGAAGGTATTTCGGCGTACTGTAATAATTAATTCCAGCGGTAACGCCACCACCTAAAAGCAATAGAGCCACTACCGCCTTGACAGGCACGGTGTTACTCCAGCGAGGAAATATATTTCCCATTTGTGGCACCTGAATCTTTTAGGAAAAGGAAAGTTTTAGAGGACAGAAAGAAACTTCGTCGTCAAAATTCAAATAACGAACAAATGCTATGCGAAGTAATCGGAGTAGAAACAGGTTCAAGTGCGGTTGCAAAAAGAGGGAAAATAGCAAGATGTCTTATGATGGCAATCATGATAAGCGTGTCAACAGATGGTAATATGACAAAACTATCTTCTTTAATAGTTACGAGCCAAAGCGCTTACAATAATTATTAGTCGCAGAAAAAACTATTAACCAAGCTTAATTGGTTTCATAACCTCAGCTAAATGAATGCCATTGGCTCTCACTTGAGCATTCCTCTTTTGATTTCAAAAGTAGCAAAAGTTCAATTTGCGATGCATCTACGCCTCTTTTTTCTTTCCCTAAACAAATTTTGCTTTTTTGTGGCAAGAGGAATTGAAGTGAGGAGTCTATCTCATAAATTTGATGTTGTCGTCGTAGGTGCGGGTCTCGCAGGCATTTGCGCTGCGTTGACTGCAGCAAGGTCGGGCGCCCTGGTGGCGTTGGTCGAGGCAAATGCTTCGGTTGGTGGTCGAATAGGACTTCAGCAGCGGTTCCCCATTGAGGATGGGTCTACGGCAAATTTTGCATACTTCAGGGAAACGGGGATCTTGGAAGAAATTCTATTGAATGAATTACGCCACAACTTGGATGGCGACTATATTGGCAGAGAACTCTTGCTCACCGAAATGCTATGTGCTCAAGAGCGACTTCAGCTCTTCAAGGGCACATTGGTGACTGAGGCAGAATTAAGCGAAAACAAGAGAAGAATCCTAGCCATATCGGGAGTCGACCGGTCGGCTAGGTCCCGTCGACGCTTCAAGGCGGAAACTTTCATCGACTGCTCCGGGAACGGTTCCTTGTCGCAAATTGTTGGTGCCCCGGGAGAATTTGGACTTGAGGAAGGAGAGTACGAATTTGTGGAAAATGACGAAAAACTTGCACCTCGAAGCCGTTATGCCGTCGCGATAGACGTAAGGCAAATGGGCAGACCCTCACCCTTTGTCATCCCGAGCTGGATTCAATTGAAGTGGGAGGGGAACGACGAAGCGGCCATTCAGTCCTTCCTGCAATCCTTTGAGGCAAATCCGGCTGGGCTGCATATGCTTGATTGGGCTGGCAAAATTCCAGGCGGAAAAACTCTCGATTCTGCCGAAATCGCATACTCCGCCTGGGACTACCTAAAGAATCGATCCAGTCTGTCCGTTTTTTCAGAAAATTATTCCCTCGCCTGGCATTCGGAGTCCCCGCTGCTTACCGATGGCTTTAGGATTGATGGGAATGCCACGCTTACCCCGAAAATGATGGAGGCCGGGAAGTCCGAACCTGACCAAGTTGCTGTAGGAAGGTCCCCTGTGGACGGACCGTCGGGACTGCTAGCCTCTCCCTCTGGCAAAATCACTCTGCCTGGGGCATACGGCATTCCCTTGTCTTGCCTCATTTCATCACGGATTCGAAACCTTCTGGTGGCAGGAGAGCACGCTTCATGTACTCATCGAGTGTCGTCTGCGCTTCGGCATCCTGCAACTTCAGCTCAACTCGGCGAAGCAACTGGATTAGTTGCGGCTAGATCCTGCATCGAGAAACGACTTCCGCGCACCTTGGCAAAACCTGGATACCTGAACGGCTTGCGCCTGTCATTATCGCGCTTAAACCATTCCTGCAGTCCCGAACCCACAGAAGATTTGGATGACATCTCCCGAAACGCAAAGGCATCTGCATCGACTGTCCTTGGTTGCTGTTCTCAGGTAAAGCACATTCGCCCTGCTCCTTTTACAGAGGAGAATCGCCTTCTGCAATTCCCTGTTGTTACCGAGACCCTTGAAGAGGTTTCCCTTTTCTTGTCCGTTCGCGCCAAAACTCGTCTTCGCGTCAGGCTTCTGTCGGGTGCCCAAAATGGTTCCACGATACCCGGTGACTGCATTGAGGCTGCCTCCTTAGAACTAGAAGAGAACACTGCAGGCCAATGGGTCGAGCTTGCTTTCAATGCAAGGATTCAATCGGCTGGTTGGCACTTCCTTGAGATAGAGGGGAACCCAAATGTTGCTCCATTCCTTTGCTCTAATTCACCAGTTGGAGTCTTGGGGCATTCCAAGGCACAACAAGACCGTTGCTTGCCCAAAAATCCTTACTCTAGTTATCGCCCTGTACTTCCTGCACTACCTGAGCCAGGATCGTCCTTTTGCTTCAAGCTAACTCCGAACCAACCCGCATACTCGCCGGAAAACATCGTTAATGGCCGCAAAAGGCCTACACACCTCCCGAATTTGTGGATTTCCGAGCCAACTGACTTTACTTATCCGGAATTCATCGAGCTACATTGGCCTGAAGCGGTCTCCATTTCAGAAATCAGCATTGTTTTCGACTCGACCTTAGAGTACCCCTTTCCGGCACATCCAACCCCCATGCCTCGTCGAGCAATTTCATCGATTGTAAAGGAGTACCGAATTTATGCGGCCAACCAAGTCGGGCACTGGAGTGAAATCATTCATGTCGAAGATAACTTCTTGGGTTTCAGGAGCCATTCCTTCGATGCGTTTGAGACAAAGGCAATTGAGCTAGAGGTGTTGTCCACGCATGGCCTCCCCCGGGCTCAAGTCTACCAAATTCATGTCTATCCATAGACTTGCGGCAAAACTCCCCAATGCTACCTATTCCAGAGGAATTGCGGTTCGTTCCAATTATGCTGGAATGATTAAGTTTGCATTCATGCCCCATCCTTAAATATATTAAGTTCACAAGGACTAAAATTCATGAATGCCTTATCGATCATAATTCGCCTTTTAAGCCTATTCTCTTTGGTCGCCCTGTCGCTCGTATTATATCTCAAGCACGAGGAGTACAGGGCTCAGGACGAGAGCTTCCTCAAGAACCAAGTGGCCAATGGCTATCAAATTCTCCAGTCCTCAAAGGAAGCCCAATGGAAGAACGTTCAGGAGAAGAAACAGTCTTTCCGAGGAGTCTTCGAGTCAAACGACCCCGTGCCAAACGTCAACGACCCCAATCCCCTTACCGAGTCGGAAGGTGAATTAAAGGGAGCCGAAGATGCTATCCTTTCGCAGAAAGACTATCGCGACTCCCTTTCCGACCTGACCAAGGAATTTGGCCAAGGCTCGTTTTATTGGAATCCGGAGGGAAAGGCTTGGCAATCTGCGGATTCGGTCAAACCTGAACCAATTGCCAACCTCAAGGACAATTTCGCCGCAATATCCTCGAACAAGGAGGGCGAAGTTGACGAGAACGGGAAGCTGATTCCAGGAGTCTCCCTCCACAACAGGCTCCGCACGCTCCTCGGGAAATTCTATAAAGACCGCAAGGACAAGTTTTCAGAAATCGCAGGCTTACGGTTGATGATAACCGATCGCGATCGAGCCCTTCGTGAGTCGCAACGTCTTTACGACGACATGAAGGAACAGAAGGAGAAGTGGGAAGCATCTTCAAGGGATTTCGAGTTAAAGTTCCAAAGCTCCCAAGCCGATTTGGCGAATGAAAAAGAGGAGCGGCAAAAAGAGAAGGAAGCATTCGAGACCGAGGTCAAGAACCTGAAAGATCTTACCGCCCAACTTGAACAAGAGAAGCAGGACTTGGACAAGCAAAGGCTTGGCGAAATAGACGAATTGAAGGCCCAGCACGGCACCAAAGTCAACGAGCTAACCCGCGAAATACAGCTTGCTGAAAAGCGCGGATATCAAAATGGTGTCGATTACATGATGAAACAACAAACGGGTGCAAATGTCGCGAAGGATGCAAACAAGACTGACGACAATGTTTTCGCCGCGATAGGCGGTGGTCCTGCAGCTGCCCCTGCCCCTCCCGTTGCTCCGACCGGGACGGTAACGGCCCTCGAGGAAGTCAGCAAGTATGGTCTGGCGACCAGTATTGCACGGATCGACAAGGGTTCCGGAATGTTGATGTTTTCCGACGGTTCCGAGAAAGGTTTTGCACAAGGAGGAATCTGGACTGTTTATAAGGCGCAGGAAGCAACTGCCCGTATAAAGGTTCAGAGCGCAGGCAAGAAGTTTTCCCTTGCCTACATCCTTCCCAGATTCGGAAATCCTTCAAGGCTGCGACCTGGTGATGTGGTTCAAGTGGTGCCGCAACAGAAGAACACACTATAGAAATTTGATGAAGAAGACGATTGCTTTACTTGTCGCTATTGCATCCAGCACTATATTCTTGTCAGGTTGCTTCACTGCTTCGCCTGATGATTCGCGCATGCCCAATGCGAAGCCTGCAAGTTGGGAGTATAGCCTCCCTGGCGGCTTTGATAGAGGCGGGTTTCGGCGATAGGTGCCCTCCTCGTCCTCCCCCGCAGTGAAACCAGGGGATGACCTAAAGCCCTCGGGCGCACTCTTTATCGTTCCCACTCCGATAGGGAACCTTGATGACCTTTCCACTCGTGCTATAGAGGTTCTGAAATCTTCAGATCTGCTTGCATGTGAGGATACGCGACTAACTGGAAAGCTGATCGCTTTGCTTGGCATCAAAGTGCAGACGATCTCGTACAGAGAGAACAATGAGCGAAAACTTGCCGGGCGATTGTCCGATGAGATAAATGCCGGGAAAAGAATCGCCCTAGTGTCAGCGGCTGGATTTCCAAATATCTCGGACCCTGGCTTTCGCTTGGTTCGCGAGTGCAGACGCAAGGGACTGTCCGTTGTTCCGCTTCCTGGTCCGAATGCTGCAATTACAGCACTCGCCGCCTCGGGAATGCCAACCGACAAGTTTCTGTATCTAGGTTTCCTTCCACCTAAGAAGGCTGCCAGGAGGAAAGCATACAAGAAGTGGAAGTCCTTCTCTGGGAGCATTGTCCTGTATGAATCCAAGCATCGCATTGAAGTTGCCCTTGAGGATCTGCAGGAGGTTGTTGGAGCCAAAAGAAACATTTGCTTGGCGAGAGAGTTGACCAAGCTTCACGAGACCTTTTATTTCGGAACTCTAGAGGATGTTCGCCGCCAATTGGCGGCAGGATCAAAAAAAGGAGAATTCGTGTTAGTAGTTGCTCCTGAAGGCTATGAACTGCACGAATCCTGACTCTCGGAATAGAATGGTTGCCGTTGTTGATGTCGGCAGTAACACCATAAAGCTACTGGTTGCGAACAAGTGCGAAAACAATGAGATAGAGGTCATTCACGAAAAAAGCATTCATGCCCGTCTGGGTGGCGGAATCGGAAGGAAGGTTTCGATACTGAGTGAGGACTCGATGATTGATGCGGAGCAAGCTATATTGGATTTGCTTGCAGAGGCTAACCAGTTTGCTCCTAGTGAAGTTAGCATGGTTGCAACTGGAGCGGTACGTTCTGCCACCAACGGTCACAGCTTCGCAATGCGAATGGAGGAAACAACAAGACATCAATTGAATATTCTGTCCGGAGAGGAAGAGGCAGAAATTATTGCACACGGCTTGGGCACAGATCCAGAGGTTGCGAAAAATGAGAAATTCCTTGCCTGTGATCTTGGCGGAGGCAGCTTGGAGCTGATTTACGTCGAGTACGGCTCTATAAGAAAGAAAGCCAGCTTGCCTCTTGGGGCGATTCGACTCACTGAAAGACATGTCGGCGACCCAAGCTCAGAGTTGAAGGAGGCGGAGGTTCGATCAATTGCCAAGGAGGCAAGCGATAGACTCCGGCAATCTGACTTCTCTTCAATCAAGCCCTGTGACTTGATTGTGGCAACAGGTGGCGCCTTTGTAGCGACAAGAGCAATTCTTGCACTCCGAGACGGCATTTCCTTTGATCAAAGGAAGTTTATTGACCGTAGTGAAATTAAATTCCTAGGCGAAGCAATGACATCCCTTTCCTTGCAAGATAGAGTGAAGAGGTTTCCTCCCCTGCCAGCAAATCGAGCGGACATAATGCCTGCAGCCCTGCATTGCATTTCCTGCATCCTGGATTACTTTCAATCCTCAAAGATCCTAAGCTCCTTGCGAAACCTGCGATACGGCCAAGCAGCGAAAATGCTGGATATTTCCAGGTGACCGCGAAAGCTCAATTCTCGAAATAAGACTTCATGCGCTCCAGTCCAACTCGCAGGACCTCGCTGGGGTCGAGAGTCCATAGGTCGGAGTTGAAGAGTTCGAGACTAACCGTGTGGTCGTAACCTTTCTCCTTGAGGACCGAAACTTCCTGGGCTAAGTCAATGCTTCCTTCCCCAGGCATAACTCGATCAGGGTCAGTCTGAGTCTTAGGTGGCTTGTCGGGGTGAGCGTCGTCGAAGTGGTAGTGACTGATGCACTCAAGCGGGATCGCCTTCAGTTCATCAAGAGTGGAGCCACTGTTCCAAGTGTGGAAGGCGTCCAGGATCAAAGTGGCGTCTCGATCGTCGACTTGACAAACGATTTCCCAAGCTTGAGCTAGGGTGTTCACTGACTTAAAAAAGCTTATGTACTCGAAAGTAGGCCGAATGCCTTCCTCGCGACCAATTTCCAAAAGCTCGCGATAACGCTCCGGCAGATGGCTCGTTCGAGTAGATTCCATGGGAGGAGTTACGACTATGAAGGGAGCCCCAAGCCGAGCTCCAAGAGCGAATCGTCTCCTTGCCTCCTCAAGTACAAGCTGGTGCTCCCAGCCATCGAAGTCTCCCCATTGTCGGAGGGCTATAACAGATGGAACAATAAGGCCGTTGTCATCGATTGCCTTCTCGACGTCACTTACCTCTCCTCCTCGAGCAACATGCTCCAAGACATCATTGAGCCAAAGCTCGACACCATCGTAGCCTGCCTGCCCAGCCAAGGTAACTTTATCCAGCAGTGCCTGTGGCTTGATCGTGCTGGTATTGAGGCAATACTTCACGATGAGCTCAAGTCAGGGAGTCTTGATCTAGTGCGGCCTTCACAATACCGCAGAAATCCCTGGCATTTAGTGATGCCCCTCCAATCAGGCCACCGTCAACATCAGGTTGCGAAAGTAGCCCGGAAGCGTTCTCGGGCTTCATGGATCCACCGTAGAGAATTCGTATCCCCTGGGCTGCAGATTCACCGAAAATACCGGTCAGTGCATTACGGATGTCGGCATGAACCTCTTGTGCCATTTCATCGGTTGCGGTCTTGCCTGTACCAATAGCCCAAACTGGCTCATATGCGACAACTAGATTCTCAACCTCAGCGTCGGGAAAGCCGTTCAGCCCCTCCTTTACTTGAGTCCTTACTACTTCGAGAGTTTTGCCCGATTCCCGCTCCTCCAGAGTCTCGCCTATGCAGTAGATCGGCTTTAGGTTGTTTCTTGAGGCAGCCAGAATTTTCTTGTTAACCAACTCATTGCTCTCGCCAAAGAATTGCCTTCTTTCGCTATGTCCTAATATCACAAAGGAAACATAAAGGTCTCTCAGCATTTCGGCAGAGGTTTCACCAGTAAAAGCACCTGAGGGCTCATGATGCATATCCTGAGCGCCAAGCAGCAATTGCGATTCCTCGGTAATGCTGGCGACCGAGGAAAGCGAAGTGAAGGAGGGACACAGGGCAACCTGAACGGAACTCTGGACGCCAACCTTATCATGCACTTCCCTGGCGAGGACTCTTGCCTCGCTCGGACTCTTGTTCATCTTCCAGTTTCCGGCTATGAGGAGTTTTCGCGACATGACTTTGCTTGAGATTTTGCTCGAGGAGAATTTAAGTTTGGTCGAGGACGGCAACTCCGGGCAATTCCTTGCCCTCGAGGAATTCAAGCGAAGCGCCTCCGCCGGTACTCATGAATGAAACCCTTTCCCCGTAACCACTTTGCTTGATGGCCTTGACGGAGTCCCCGCCTCCGATGATCGACATGGCATCGGATTCGGCGACTGCCCTAGCGACAGCAAAAGTGCCTTTCGAGGAATCTTCGATCTCGAAAACACCCATGGGGCCGTTCCAAAGAACGGTCGCGGAGTCAGCCACTTCAGTAGAGAAGAGCTCAGTGGTCTTGGGACCTATGTCCACACCTTCCCAACCTTCGGGGATGTCGCCCTCGACGACTTGTGTTTCCCCCAAGGTTCTTTCGCCAAAATCGAGGGAATTCGTAATAAGAGTATCAATCGGCAAAAGAAGTTTTACTCCCTTCTCTTCGGCCTTTCGAATGATTCCGTTTGCCAAGTCCACCTTGTCGGGTTCGTTGAGGCTATCTCCTACGGCAAAACCTCTGGCCAAGGCGAAGGTATATGCCATAGCACCGCCAATGATGATGGTGTCCGCCTTGTCCAGCAAGGCCTCTATGACGTTTATCTTGTCGCTGACTTTCGCTCCCCCAAGAATTACGACAAAGGGTCGTGCGGGCGAGGATGTCTTTTCGCCAAGAAACTCGAGTTCCTTCTGTATCAAGTAGCCCGAGACTTTGGGGGAAAGTAATTTTGCGACGCCATAAGTCGAAGCATGCGCGCGATGAGCCGTCCCGAATGCATCGTTGACGTAGGAATCTGCCAATCGGGAAAGTGCGGAAGCAAACTCGGGATCATTTTTCGTCTCACCAGAATGATACCTAAGGTTTTCAAGCAACGCGACCTGCCCTTCCTCCAGTTCGCGACATACATTCTCGACATCGTCGCCAATGCAATCATCAAGAAAAAGAACGGGTTTCCCTAGACGCTCGGCAAGAGCAGGTGTGACAGGAGAAAGGGACATTTCAGGCACTCGCTCGCCATTTGGCCTGCCAAGATGGCTGGCTAGAATCACGCTCGCACCTTCCTCGGAAAGCTTTCGAATGGTAGGAATCGCGGCATTAATACGCGTATCGTCGGTGATTCCCCCCGATGAATCCAAGGGGACGTTAAAGTCCACACGCAAGAGGACTTTTCTGCCCTTCCAGTCTATGTCGTCTATGGTTCCTACCCTCACTGCTTGATCTGTCTTGAGATTAGTATGACGGGGAGTCAAAGAAGACTCCGTGGCTTGCCCTGAAAAGTGGGATGGAAAACTAGACGTAGGCGGACACTTTCTTCAGAAGATCGATGCAGCGATTGCTGTATCCCCACTCATTGTCGTACCAAGAAACGAGCTTGAAGAAAGTATCGCTTAAGCCAATGCCGGAGCCTGCATCAAAAATGGATGAAGCTGGGCAATGTATAAAGTCGGCCGAGACAACCTCGTCTTCCGTGTACTCCAAGATTCCGTTTAGCGAGCCTTGGGCGGCTTCCTGCATTTTGGAGCAAATCTCCTCGTAGGAAGTCGACCTTTCCGTCTTAACGGTCAAGTCGACAACGGACACGGTTGGTGTGGGAACCCTGAAAGCCATGCCAGTCAACTTGCCCTGAACTTCAGGAAGGACCAGCCCAACCGCCTTTGCTGCACCTGTAGATGACGGGATAATGTTGATCGCTGCACCCCTTCCTCCTTTCCAGTCCTTGGCAGACGGACCGTCCACTGGTTTCTGGGTGGCCGTATAGCTGTGAACTGTGGTCATCAAGCCCTCGACTATGCCGAAATTCTCAAGGACGACCTTGACGATAGGAGCCAAGCAATTGGTAGTGCAGGATGCATTGGAGACGACATGGTCGTCGGCAGTCAAGTCGCTGTCGTTGACTCCGAGAACAACCGTACGAACATCACCTTTGGCAGGAGCTGAGATAATAACTTTCTTGGCTCCAGCCTGGATATGTCCTTCGGCAGCCTCTTTCTGAACAAAAAGGCCGGTGGACTCGATCACAACGTCAACTCCCAGTTCACCCCATGGCAAGGCAGCTGGACCTTCTCTCAGAGCCAGACACTTGATCTGATGACCGTTCACGACAAGGGAGTCGTCCGATGGAGACTCTACTGTACCGTTGAACCGACCCTGGGTGGAGTCGTACTTGAGTAGATAAGCCAAATTGTCTGAGGAGACCAGATCATTGATGGCAACAACCTCGAATTCGTTTCCGAGCAATCCTTGATCTACAAGAGCCCTGAAAACAAGGCGCCCAATACGACCAAATCCATTAATACCTATCTTAGTAGCCATTTATCGAAATAATTGAGTGTTTGAGAGTAGTTTGGCGGAAGCATATTCCGCAGGTGAACAGTTGCCAATTCAAGTGAGACGCACAAGGCATGGCAAGGTTATTGTTCCTTGCAAAGACTAGAGGAACTAGCTTCTTTCGATCCTTTCAAGTACCTTGATGAAGATATTGAAGTCCTTGAATGATGATCGGGTTGCGTTCTTCAGTTCCGGCAATCGCTCGGAATCCAAGCCCAGTCGCTCGAGGATCTGCTCGGGAGGCTTGCCATGGGCCCTGTGTCCACTAAAGCCAAACTGCATGGAGTGGGCCAGCCAGTTGCCGAGGGAAACGATATCGATCAAGCGATGAAGGTCATCGGTGCCCACCTCGTTTCGCTCGGACAACTCAGGTTCGTGGTGCCAGCGAATGACTGAGTCCACTTCTCGGCTCATCCCCCATTCCTTGCACACGAAATGCCCAAGCCTGTCATGCAGAGGTGAACCTGCGGAAGCTTCGGCCTCATGCAGGGGAATCTCGTCATAGAGGGCTTGCCCAACATCGTCGCAGAATGAATCCGCATCGAGCTTAAGACGTGCAATCTTCCCGATATCATGGATAAGCCCACATGTATAAGCACGCTGAGGGATGCATCCGCCGGTGACTTCGGCTATGGTTGAGGATGCAACGGCAACTCCGAGGCTGTGCTTCCAGAGCTCTTTGGGATCAAACCTGATCTCACTGTCCTTAAGGTCGTACACCTTGAAGACGGAAGTAGTAATTATCGCCATTTGAATCTTGTCGAAACCCAAGGTTGCAATCGCCTCACCAACATCGGTGACACGCCCCCTTGAGCCTCTGAACTGTACGCTGTTCGCAATTCGCAGAATCTTCATCGTCAGGCTTGGATCAGAGGTCATCATCTCCTGAACGGAGTGCGTAGAGGCATTGGGGTCCTTTAGCTTTTCCGACAAATCCTCCATTACAAGTGGGAGAGTGGGCAGGCTTTCCCTAACGGTGGTGATCATCGAGGCATAATCAAGGTGGCTTGGGCTCGAGTGCATATTAACTATTTTATGGACGAAAAGAAAAGTTGTAAGAAGATTCTGGAAACAACTTAAGGCTGAAACCCGCGAAAAGGGTTCAAGAAGACATTGGTTCCAAGACGTTGACGAACTCCTCAGTCGTATCCAGTTCTCTTTGGACCGTTTCCATCAGCATTGGAACTTGGTCTCGAACCAAGCAAAGCCTAGAAAGCAAGGCATCGGAGGGAGCTGGCGTTTCATCATGACCACTGAAGCCGAACTTGGTGACGTGAACAATCCAGTTTGCCAGCACTACTATGTCTATAATTTCATGAGTTTCATCCGCATGAACTCCTGTTCGGTTTTGCGGGTTTGGTTCGTGATGCCATCGAACGACTGCCTCGACGTGCCTGGACAAACCCCAGTTTCTGCAAATCAAGTAACCGAGGTAATCGTGCCTGGGAGTCTGGTTGGCAAGCTCCACTCGGAAAAAATCCATTCCCTTGTCTAAGGCATATTGGCAGTCGTTGATAAATTCCTCTGGGTTTAACTTGTATCTAGCGACTTTACCTATGTCATGAACCAGTCCGCACGTATAAGCCCTGTCGTGTCCCGGGCGCCCAAGAAACTTGGTAAGCGAACTGGAAGCTACAGCTACACCAAGACTGTGTTTCCACAAGTCCTCCAAGCTGAATTTTCTGTCGGCAGACTGCCCCGTGAACATCTCGAAGACGGAGGAGGTCAATATGACGTTCCTGATCTTCTCGAAGCCAAGCGTTCCGACTGCTTCTCCAGCATCGGCCACCCGTTCTCTTGCCCCCCTATAGAAGGCAGTGTTGGCGACTCGAAGGATCTTCATGGTCATGCTCTGGTCGGAGGTCATGATTTCCTCCACTGCAAAGGTGGACGAGTCGGGATTGTTCAGGATATTCGTCAGCTCATTGACGATGGTGGGTAGCGTCGGCAAATTTCTTTGTATTTGCTGGATAAGCAAATCATAATCAATCTTTTGCACCTGTTGATAGCTCATAACTAATAACTGATATTATTTATCCTGAGCCAAACAGCTTGAATCGCAAGCGCAAAATGAAAAGTAAAAGCAAAATGGTTCAACTGGGATTCGGGGCGAAGCTAAATTTCCCCAGAACCACTGAGCCAAGCACTGTCAGACCAAGGCACAAGTAGGCGAAGAAATCTCCATGCCGGGAATAGAACGTAAAGCTTTCAGTCCACTCCTTTGAGCGCGAAACCTCAAAGGTGGCAGCACCTTTAAAATATATACTACCCTCTTCGTCCAAAACAGTCGCCCGCAAGTTGCCTCTTTCGTCAATCCAGCCACTCCAACCGGCATTACCGCAGCGAAGCACAGGTCGACGGTTCTCAATTGCCCTGAGCACAGAATGGGCCGCATGCTGTTCGGCGCAACCCTCTTCGCCAAACCAAGCGTTGTTCGTACATACGAAGAGAAAGTCGGCGCCATCGGCTGCGAACCTTCTGGCGAGCGAAGGAAAAATGTCCTCGTAACATATTAGAGAACCAATTCTCGCATGAGACTTGGTGGAGTTCATCTCTACTTCCAGCAAGCGAGAATCTCCGCCAGCCTCAAAGGAACCTGTCGGGCCGACTAGCTTGTCCAGTCCTGGGAACCATGCCAGGGCGTCGGGGACGTATTCACCGAAGGGCACGAGAATTCGCTTAGCATAAAACCCCGAGTCCAGTCCTTGGTCAGGATTTACCAAACATACGGCATTATAGGAAGAAGTTTTGCTGGGAGATTTCGCAACGGCGCCAACAAGCAAAGGGATGTTCGTCCTTTTTGAGATGGACTCGACCCAAGCTTTGTCCTCAGTGACAGCATAAGGAGTGGATGCCTCAGGCCAGAAAATCAAGTCTGGCCTGGCTGCGGAGGCCATAAGAGTTAATTTTCGCAAAGTGTTCTTGTGAATTGTCGCCTTGCCAGGTTTCCACTTCTCCACCAAATACGGTTGCACAAAGCCTGCTCGAAGCAGCCTTTGGCTGTCGCCTTCATGTGTTTTCAGAAAGAACGGGGCAAGTGCCACGCAGAGCATGAGGAGGCCGACATAGAAGTCAGGGCAAAAACTACCTAGAATTCCTCCCCTTCGAGATTGCAGTCTCCTGACCAACAGGTGGTGCAAGTAAGATGCGATGCAAAGGTTAAAGAAAACCAAAAAAAAGGAAACCCACCAACCGCCAAGCCATTCTGCGCCCTGTAGTATTACTGGTCGCTGCCATTGGCTCACTGAAAGCGGGCACCAAGGAAAACCTAGGGTAAACTGACAACGAGCCCACTCGATAAATGTCCACGCCGAGGCAAGTGTAAGCATGGAAAGAAGGCGAATGCCAAAACTCCCGTCAAGAGCTTTCGGCAGTATCCATCTGGCAAGCAGGAACCACAGCGCAAGGTAAGTCGAAAGAAGCAGTGAACCAATTGCGAGACCAGGTAGAGTCACATGACGTAACCACCACAGTAAAGTCATATAGAAAAGCCATCCGAAGAAAAGGAAAGTGATGAAAGTGGCTCGAAAACTAGGAAGAAAGGATAGCCAGCAAAGGGCAGGGACTAGAAAAACATATGCTGTTTCGGGAGCATCGTGTGGCGGGAAGGCAAGAAGGAGAAGCCCAAAGGTCAATAGCCCGGCAGTAGCGGGCCCCCACAAAATCCTTAGTGAGAGCTCCCCGGGTAGAACCGGCAGCTTTTGTTTCTTCGGCACTGCAAGCAATGGTGTATGACAGTTGTCAGGCGGCACAAGCCTGAACAGCACGAGAGTGGGGCTTCGCCCTTCCTTCTTGGTTCGGTCTCGCTACTAAACCGGGGAAAGCCTCGTCTGGATATGGGGTCGATCCTCTCGAGTCTTCGAGCATGTAACGCGCACAAATGTCAAAAAGATTGCTCTTCGAGACAGCCCTGCGCATTTCATGAAGGAATTGACCTTCTTCATCAACGCCTAGACCCACGAAGTTCAAGAACTTCTTCATGCGGGCCACCTGCTTAGATTCCGCAATGGAGGAATCCTCCATCTCGCGGTAAAGATCCTCTACATAGGAATAGACGTCTCGAAGCAAGGGACGAAAAGGTCTTTCATTAGACTGAAGTTGGCGGATCTGAAGAAAAATCCAAGGGTTGCGAATGGCCGAACGGCCTATCATCACTCCTGCGGAGCCAGTTTCCCGGAGTATTCGATGGGCTTTTGCGGCTGAAGTAATGTCGCCGTTCACCAAGACGGGGCAATTCAGTTGATGAACGGCACAAGTCGCATAGCGATAGTCAGGCTCGCTTCGATACCCTCCCCTGACGGTGCGGACATGAAGGCTGAGCAAGTCCACTTTATGCTTCTCGACCAGATCGAGCATCGTCTCGAAGTTCCGGTCGTCCTCGAACCCGACCCTCATCTTAACCGTAAGCCTTGATGAAACGCATTCCCTCAGTGTCCCCAAGGCACGATCCACTGTCTCCGGGTCCCTCAGCAAACCTCCTCCTACATTCTTCTTGTAAACTTTCGGAGCGGGGCAACCCATGTTGAGGTCTATTCCTGCGACTGGATATTGCTCGAGTTCAATAACGGTTCGGGTGAGGTCTTTTGGGTTCTCTCCAATCAATTGGGCGAAAATAGGTCGGCCGGAAGAATTCTCCGTGATCGAGCGAAGGATTTCAGGGTTCAACCTGGAATGAGCATGGACGCGAAAGTATTCGGTAAAGAAAAAATCGGGGACTCCGCAGCTTGCTACGACCTTCATGTAGGGGAGATTTGTCACATCCTGCATTGGGGCCAATGCAGTAGACCATTGTCCAGGCGCAAGGCTGTCGGGTAAGGCTTGGCGACCTCGCTCGTCCTTCATGGTATCGCCTGGTTGCGGCGAACTCAGGGAACTCACTCCTGCTTCTTAAGGATTCGATCGAGGATTTCGGTCATATCCTCCACGTTGTCCAGAACACGCCTGGCAACGTGAATCGGCTTTTGCATTTGAAGCGCCAGGACCATCGAGTCGCTTGGGCGAGCATCAAGTTCCACGATCTTTTTGCCCAACTCGTTCTCCATCTTCAGGATGATTCGGGCGTAGAAAGTGCCCTCGTCGACGTCGTTTATGACGACTCGCTCGATACTGGTCTCCATTCCCCTAAGGATCAAGCCTATCAGGTCGTGCGTCAGAGGTCTCTCCTTCTTGACTTGATTGATGGTCATGTTGATCGCATTCCCAATTGCGGGATCGACGTAAATGACAAAGGTTTTCTCCTCACAACCAAGGAAAACGGCACAACCGTTCGATGTCGGCATAACTCCCTTTACATTGACTTCGGTAAGCTCCTCCTGCATGGCTCACAATATCCTCCAAATTAATTCGAACGGCAAGTTCTAATACCTAAGTCCAAAAAGAAGATGACTGACCTACGGGAATGCGAAAAACACGAGGAAAACCTGTACATCGTGGGATTCATGGGAACCGGCAAGACCACTGCGGGTCGTAGGGTTGCTTCCAGGTTGAACATGCGTTTTTTGGATGTGGATAGCGAAATCGAGAGAAAGGAGGGCGTCTCGATCAATCAAATCTTCGAGAAGAAAGGCGAGAATGCCTTTCGACGCATGGAGAGAAACTTCATCGAGAGCGAACACCCGAGATCAGGCTGCGTGGTTTCTTGCGGTGGCGGTCTAGTGGTTCCGGAGGGTATGCCGGAATTGCTCCGCAGTCGAGGCGTTGTAGTTTGCCTTTGGGCGACGCCGGACACAATCCTTGCAAGAACGAAAGAGAACTCCAGCAGGCCATTGCTGGAAGCCCCTGACCCTCTTCGGAGAATCCAGGAACTGTTGGATCAACGAGAGCCCAGATACCTTAAGGCAGGAAACCTCGTTTCCACCACAGACAGATCTCTCGACGAGGTGGTTGAAGCAGTGCTTCGCTTGTACAAATCTTCTGCCAATCGCACAGTCGACACCAATTCCTGACGCCGATCCCTCAAGCCGTCACCTTGACTGGAGCCTGAAATCGGTCAAGCCGCTGGATCTGCAGAGGTCCACTAGCCTAGTCACACGCTTTAGGGGGACGTCTTCGTCAGCAACGATCAGAGCTTTGGGCTTGTTTGCCATAGAGGCAGAGACCGTCAAGGCCTGAACCAACTCTGACTCCAGGACCTCCCTGTCGTTTATGAAAAAGCTCCCTTCCCTATCTACGGAGAGCACGATCTCGTTGCTTAGCAGGTTCGATCCCGCAGTCTCAATCTTGGGCATGCGAACATTGAGGGCCCGCAGGTTTCGAAATTGCATGGTGACCAGAAAGAACACGATCAATACCATGAGCACGTCTACAAGCGGGACGATATCGATGCGCGGAGTTCGACGAACCCGAGAATTTCGGTAATTCACGTTTGTTCCTGATCGCGGTCTTTAATGAAGTCGATCAACTTTTCCGTCAGCCAAAAGATTTCAGCAGATCGCTTTTCCACTGTTCGGGAAAGGAAGGAGTGACCCACTAAAGCAGGAATCGCAATGGCAAGCCCTATGATCGTTGTCAGGAGGGCCATGGCGATCCCTTCAGAAAAGGCACCCGTATCGGGCAAGCCGGACCCAGCGGGCATTCCCGAGAATACCTTGACCAATCCCGTGACAGTGCCAAGCAAACCGACCAAAGGGGCGGCCCCGACCACAATCTCAAGCATGAAGAGCCCTTTCTCCATGGACGTAACTTGAAGGCTCGCGAAGGAGCGCAATGCGTCTGAAGAAGGTCGCTCTCTTTTCGCAAAGTTCAAGATTCTCGCCGCTGCGGACTTATTCCCCCAGTCGGCTTCGAGCAGCTTTTTATTCGCGAGGGACTTTCTGATTTCAGAAGGAAAAGTCTTACTTGTGAACAGGGCAACGAAACGCTCCATGAAAGTAAATACCGCCAAAAAAAGGCATGCCGCCAAAGGGTAGAGGAACCAGCCGGCTTGCCTATAGTCAATGGGGGGCTGAAGCCCCTTGAAGATCTCAAGGTATTCGGGTTTTGGGCGAAGCGGACTCGTAAGGACTAGATTCAGGTTCTCGTAGCGGAAAAGTGTAGCATTGGCTTCTTGCTCAAACCCCGTTCGTAGGTGGCGAAAATCGGCGAGGGCATCAGGAGTTGAAAGGTCGTACTCATCGACAACGTATTCCTCTCCGCCAAGCCTGAGTCGAAGTGTCGAACTGGACTTAATCCCATCCTCCTGCAAGAGCTCTTTCGCATTGTCGTCAACAATTTCAGGTTCGTATCCATTGTCAGCGAGAGCGTCCCTGAAGTCACTCGAGCGGAGACTAGGTTTGTAGGAGAGCTCGCATCCTGCAAAAAACAGGATCAAGACTGCGGCCAGCGCAGGCATTATTTGTAGTGGAGTGAGCTTGACAAGGATTCCACCTCTGGATTGCGAGACAAAAGCTCGTCTAGGGGGTCCCATCTCCCCGAGGCAAGGCTTTCCCTTGCGCCTGACCGCATTCGACATGAAACCTCGGTTTGGCCAAATCGTACGCTCAGATCTTCAAGGCTTATGGTGACCTCCGTTTTGGGGTTTTTCTCGATTTCAGCAACAATCTTAGCGCGATCTTCGGATTCAACCGAAACGCACGGCATGCCGAGGTTAATCGAGTTGCCGAAGAAGATTTCGGCAAAATTACCTGCAATGATTGCCCTGAAGCCTGCGCGATAGAGAGATTGAGGTGCGTGTTCGCGAGAACTGCCGCAACCGAAGTTGCTTCCCGTCACTAGAATTCCGGCGCCTGCAAAGCGAGGATCGTTCAGGTTGTGCTTCTTCGGCGAACCATCCTCGTTGAAGCGTGTATCGTGAAACAGGTACTCGCCTAATCCGTCGAAGGTTAAACACTTCATGAATCGAGCGGGAATGATTCGATCGGTATCGATATCATCGCCCGGGACATGGACGGCTGAACCAGTTACGACGGAAATCTTCGGAAGAGACATTTCTCGGAGGAGCAAGAGGATTGGAGGGTTCAGGCGAAAACCTCGCGGGCATCGCTAACCTCGCCCGTCACCGCGGCAGCAGCAACCATCACGGGACTCATCAGCATGGTGCGCCCAGTGGGGCTTCCTTGCCTGCCCTTAAAGTTCCGATTGCTGGAACTGGCACAGAGTTGGTCCCCAACCAGCTTGTCGGGGTTCATTGCGAGGCACATGGAACAACCGGCGTAACGCCATTCAAAACCCGCTTTACGAAAAACTTTGTCCAAGCCTTTCTCTTCGGCCAAGCGACTAACAACCTGCGACCCAGGCACCACGATGGCTTTGACGCCATCTCTAACCTTATGCCCGGAAAGGCGGTTGGCGACCTCCTCCAAATCGGATAGCCTGCTGTTTGTACAGGAACCAATGAAGGCAACGTCGATCTTGGTTCCCTTAATCGGGCTACCTGAAGGGAGTTGCATGTGGTCGAGAGCTTCCTCGATTCCTTCTCGCTCTTCGGGGTCGACCTCAGTCGGGATTGGCACGCTTTCATCAATCGATAGGGCGTGGCCAGGATTAATGCCCCAAGTCACTGTCGGAGCGATTTCGGAACCGTCGAAGGAAACCTCATCATCATAGGAGCAATCGGGGTCCGAGGCAAAACCTCTCCAAGTAGAGACTGCTCCCTCCCAGCTTTCCGCCTCAGGTGAGTACGGAAGGCCTTGCAGGTATTCGAAGGTGGTGCCGTCGGGGTTTACATAGCCAACGCGAGCTCCTCCCTCAATCGACATATTGCAAGCGGTCATCCGCTCCTCCATGCTGAAAGAATCGAAGACAGCACCGCCAAATTCGTAGGCGAAACCCGTACCCCCGTTCACTCCCAAGGCGCGAATCAGGTGCAGGATAACGTCCTTTGCGTAAACCCCTGGGGAAAGCTTGCCTCCAACATTAATGCGACGAACCTTCAGCTTGCTCATTGAGAGTGTCTGCGTGGCAAGAAGATCGCGCACTTGACTTGTTCCCACGCCAAAGGCAATCGCCCCAAAGGCTCCGTGGGTCGAAGTGTGAGAGTCACCGCAGGCGATGGTCATTCCTGGCTGGGTAAGCCCTTGCTCGGGACCAACTACATGAATGATGCCCTGCTTCCCCGTATCGACATCAAAGAAGGTGATCCCGAAATCTTCGCAATTTCGTCGCAACTCCTTGATCATGGCATCCGCAAGGGAATCGGAATAGGGCTCCGAAACCTCGTCGGTCGGGACGATATGATCTACTGTGGCAAAAGTCCTTTCGGGGTAGCGGACGGGAAGATTCTTCTCGCGAAGCATTCCAAATGCCTGAGGACTTGTCACCTCATGAATCAAGTGCCTTCCGACCAAAAGTTGGGTTTGTCCATTGGAGAGCTCACCCATGTCGTGGGCATCCCATACTTTGTCAAATAGGTTACGCTTCATCAATTAAAGGGTTCAAGGTAATGATCAAAGGAATCCGAGCAAGGCAATATCGACTTTCCTCAAGAAACAGGCTAACGCTTCGAGCTCCCTCCTTCCCCGAAGTCCATGTGGCGAAAATATGCGTCCCTAACTTTTTTCAACCGGGATGAACCTTCGCTCGTATTCTCCTTTTCCTTGGCTTGTGACTTGATGAGTCCACCCAAAGCTTGGGCATTGCGAGACTGAAGCTCCATTACTCGGTCTATGAGCCCATGTAGGATTTCGTTTTTCTCGGAGTTGTCGCGTAATCGAGCCTGAGCATCAAGGACTTCACCAAGAGCCTCGTCCTTTGCCTCTAAGATAACCTCCAGTTTATCCAAGTCTGCGACTGCGATGGCTTGAGTCTCGGAGTGCAGGAGTTCTTCATATGACTCCAACACTTGCAAAAGCTCAATTTCCTCGGGATTCATGGTCCGAGGGTTCGAAAACTTCTTCCTCAGGCTAAGCCTGAAGGGAAAGAGAACCCGGGTCGCCGCTTACGTCGTGTTCGGGGTTCTGCGTAAGCATTTCCGCCCAAGCATCGCGAAGTTCGTTGATGGTCTTCTCCGCTTCGTCTATGGGGCTTTCCTCTTTTTTGAGGTTCGCTTGCTGCAGTTGGTGCAGCACGTAATCATAGAGCCTGTAAAGAGTTCCCGGCAAGTCGCCGGGTACAGACATGTCGAGGGAAGCCTGCAATTCGGTTACAATATTTTGGGCTCGAATGAGGTTGTTGTTTATGTCCTCGTTTCGTTTGGTGAAGTCCTCCTCGCCGAATGCTTTTCTGGCTCCGGCCATAAAGCGAAGCGCTCCGTCGAAGAGCATCAGGACCAATTTCCCCGGACTGGCCGTCTGTATGGATTGGGCCTTGTAAGATCGAGCGATTTTATCGTACTGCATAGACTACTGGGTAGAAAAGGGAATGCGGGTCAGGAATCCAAGTCTCCTGAATCCAACAGCTTTTCCGCAAGGCCATCGAGAACATCATCTCCCGGCCAATTGGGGTCCGCGAGAAGAGCTTTCCCGCGCTCCACGGCTTCCGAGCGAACATCGGGAGAAGAACTGGAGACTTTGCCCGCAAGGGCTGAGACATCGGTCAAGTTGCCCGCGTCCTCGTTTTTTTGCGTAGACCTTTCCTCGGACCTGGGTGCAGAAGGCAAGGCAGACCGATTGACCTTCGGTAGACCTGAATCACCGTCAATGGATATGGAGTCCATGTTGAATTTTTCCTTTCTGCTTGATTAAGTTATTTTTAGGATGAACCAATATTGCTGCAATGGCAATCTTTTTAGCTTCTTTATTTATCTTATGGGAAGAGTGGAGAAAGTGGATGAGGCAACGTATTTGGCGAAGGTTCTCGGCGAGGAAAGGGCACTCCCCGAGGTTTTTCGGGAAAGGTTGCCTAATTGAGATTCACGCTGGAAAAGCTCCGCCGCAACGATGACGTCAGGTTGCCCGGCGTCGAAGGTCTCGTCGATCGCCCAAAGGAAGTCGGCGCTCTTGAGGTCCACCAACTTCGCCCTGACCCCCAAGGCGAGGGGCCTGTAGGCTCTGTAGGAGTCTAAGTCCACCAGAAGTACGCCATTGGCTCCGGTTTCACGCTCCAAGTCGGCGAGAAAGGTCTGCGGAAGCTTCCCGGAGGACGATATCCTGCGTTTGCCAAACAGAACCTTCATTCGCTCGGTGCTCAATCTTACCGTCTCGAAAAGGCGCTGCTTCGCCAACTCCTGATGAAAAACGTCGTCCACATAGGCAAACAGTGTCGAGTCCGGATCGGAATGGAAGCATGGCAAAACCACCACCCGCGTAAAGCTGGTGGGGAGCCGCTCGGTTGGGTAAAGATTGGTGGGCTTGAAGGGTTCGGCTTTTTGGACGACTTTTTCCTGCTCGAACCGTCGACAAGAAGAACAGGCCAGAATGATGGCCAAAAGGGGGAAGAATAGTGAATATTTCATCATTTCTTGGCGAATGAGTTCGTTAGAGTTTGCATCTGGGTGTTGAGCTTGGACTGCATTTC
>CAZNWO010000018.1:0-34673 GCA_964576585.1 uncultured Puniceicoccaceae bacterium
GCAATCGACAGTGAAATCGCAGAACCAGTTCGTGATGTTGATAAACCTTTCCTGATGTCCGTTGAAGATGTCTTTTCTATCACCGGCAGAGGCACTGTAGCGACTGGTCGTATTGAACGCGGTATCGTTAAGGTTGGTGACGATGTTGAAATAATTGGTCTTGGTGAATCGCGAATTACAACTTGTACTGGCGTCGAAATGTTTCGAAAAGAACTCGGCGAAGGACAAGCTGGAGACAATGTCGGGATTTTGCTGCGCGGAGTGGAGAAAACTGATATTCAGCGTGGTCATGTCCTAGCTGTCCCAGGGAGCATTAAACCGCATACCAAGGCACAGGCACAGATTTATGTTTTGACTAAAGATGAAGGCGGAAGGCACACTCCCTTCTTTAAGGGGTACCGCCCTCAGTTCTTTTTTGGAACAGCAGATGTCACGGGCGTTGTCGAACTCCCCGATGGGGTGGAGATGGTAATGCCAGGCGACAACCTTTCCGTTGGCATGGAACTGCAAAAGTCCCTTGCCATGGAATCCGGGCAAAGATTCGCGATTCGTGAAGGTGGTAAAACAATTGGAGCCGGCAACATCACTGAAGTCACCAGTTAGCGTTTCACTTTGGCATATGCTTTCAGTTCGCCTTTGAGTTATCCGAAAATCTATCATTTTGAACATGATTTGGGAGAATAGCTCAATTGGCAGAGCAACGGTCTCCAAAACCGTAGGCTGAGGGTTCGAGTCCCTCTTCTCCCGCCATTACCCTCTCCCTCCCTCTTTTTAAAATCTCAGGCTATCTATGAATCCCTTTAGCAAGATTCGGTCCTTTTACGGAGAAACCGTTACTGAGCTCAAGAGAGCGACTTGGCCAACACCTTCCGAACTGCGTGGCTCCACAATTGTGGTTATAGTCGGGGTGGCTTTGCTGGGCCTTTTTATCTCTTTGGTGGATTTCTCTCTCTCCGCTTGGGTTGAAAAAGCTACAGACCTTTTTAGGGGAGGTTTTTAAATCCGGCTCGATTCATTTTTCCCTACACATGAGTGATCAAAACTTAAGTTCACCCCGCTGGTACGCCGTGCAATGTCTCTCCAACCATGAGGACAAGGTTCGTCGCTTTTTGGCACGGTTTCGGGAAGACGACGAGGACTTCTCGAAAAACCTTACGGAAGTTTTGGTTCCCATGGAGACTGTGTCCGAGGTAAAGAACGGTAAAAAGCGACAACGTGACCGCAAGTTTTATCCAGGATATGTTTTCGTTGAAATGCGCTTATACGACTCTCAGGGAAACTTGCTCAAGGAGCCTTGGCATAAAGTCAAGGATACCGACGGGGTCATTAATTTCATTGGACGTGCTAATCCCACGCCGTTGAGAGAAGATGAAATAGGTCGAATTTTGCGTCAAGTTGAGGAAGCCAAGGGCAAGGAAGTTCCCAAGGTTCAATTTGACAAAGGCGAGGAAGTCAAAATTCTCGATGGTCCATTTGCAAATCTAACTGGACAGGTAGAGGAAATAGACGCTGAAAAGGGAAGCCTCAAGGTTTCTGTTTCAATCTTTGGTCGATTCACGCCTGTTGAACTAGAATTTTGGCAAGTCGAGAAAGCTGACGAAAGCTGATGCTCATTTATATCTAAAGATGTCTAAGAAAGCTGTTGGAGAAATACGTTTACAGTTGCCCGCTGGGGCGGCAAATCCTGCACCACCGGTAGGGCCGGCACTTGGTGCTCAGGGGGTCAACATTATGGCTTTCTGCAAAGAATACAATGCTCGGACCAAGGATCAGGCGGGCCTGATACTTCCAGTTGTCATTACGGTTTACGCGGATCGATCCTTCAGTTTTATACTTAAGTCGCCACCCGCTGCGGTCCTTCTACGAAAAGCTGCAGGCGTTGCCAAGGGTTCTGGAGTCCCGAATCGCGAAAAGGTTGGAACGGTTACGAAGTCCCAGATTAAGGAAATCGTTGAAACCAAGAAGGCGGATCTTAACGCCCAGAACGAGGATGCTGCCTGTAGAATTATCGAAGGAACAGCTCGTAGCATGGGCATTGAGGTGATCGATTGATCGAATCGCCCTATCCTAAAATACCAAAACTTTAATTCCTTACATCAGCCATGGCCAAGCGCAGTAGACGTTACGAAGCAGCTCTAGACAAAGCAGAAGACCTAAAAGCCTTGGAGCTGGAGGATGCCTTGTCTGCTCTAGACAAAATGGATCAAGCCAAGTTCGATGAAACCGTTGAACTTTCGGTTGCCCTTGGCATTGATCCGAAGCAAAGCTCTCAAGCCGTCAGAGGCACTGTCAACCTTCCTCATGGAAGTGGGCAAAAAGTAACTGTTGTGGTCTTTACGGAAAAGCCCGACGAGGTAGCTGATGCCGATTACGTAGGACTGGAAGACTTGGTTGCCAAGGTCAAGGATGGTTGGTGTGATTTCGATGTCGCCGTCGCGACACCAGAAGCCATGAAGCAAGTGCGTTCGGTCGCTCGAACGCTCGGCCCGCGTGGACTTATGCCCACCCCAAAGGCGGGTACTGTGACCGATGACGTGAACACCGCCGTCGAAGCGGTTAAGGCAGGGCGGGTAGAGTTCAAGATGGATAAAGGTGGTGCCTTGGCCGTCGTTCTTGGAAAAAGATCTTTTTCCGTCAGCCAACTTGCAGAGAATGCCAAGGCTGCAATTCAGGCCATCATGTCTGCACGCCCCGAAGGCTACAAGGGGCGTTACGTCCGAAAAATGAGCATCAGCAGCACGATGAGTCCATCGATTTCATTGTCCAG
The DNA here is from genome assembly GCA_964576585.1 of uncultured Puniceicoccaceae bacterium. Classification (GTDB taxonomy): domain Bacteria; phylum Verrucomicrobiota; class Verrucomicrobiia; order Opitutales; family Seribacteraceae. Next base: position 2,768 of record CAZNWO010000018.1, read on the forward strand.
CGGCGTTTTTTCACAAGCCTGAAGAATTTTCCATATTAGAGTAATAATAAGAAATTACATCAGCAATGAGACCTGAAAAAAAATATCTCGTTCAAGAAGTTTCTCAACACCTTCAAAAGTCGGAATATGTATTCGTCACGGACTACACTGGAATTACCGTAGACGAAACGAGCGAGCTTCGCAGTGGCCTTCACGAACTCGGGGCTGAATTTCATGTCGTTAAAAACAGTGCCTTACGGGTGGCGGTGAGCGAAGGAAGCGTTGTGCTTGGTGACGATTGTCTTACGGGACCTACTGCTATAGTGACCGGCGGAACGAATGCTTCGGGCACCGCCAAGGTCTTGAGAAAATTTTTCAAGGACAAGGAAAAGGTTTCGGTAAAGGCTGGTGTCATGGGTGACCGTCAGTTGACAGCCAAAGAAGTTTCCGCCTTGGCCGACCTTCCGAACTTGGAAACGCTTCAAGCAAAATTACTTTCTTTACTCAATACCCCTGCAACTCAAATTGTCAGTTTACTGGGAACTCCTGCACGTCAATTTGCCACTGTGTTGCAAGCTAAGGCGGACAAAGGAGAATGAGTAAATACCACTTTTCAAACCGTCTGCGCCTGCAAGCTGTCAGGTTTTCAAGCGTGGACTCAATCGTTAACCACCAACCTTGAAGAAATTAGGGGGTCTTTTCCCTTAAATGAACCACATGGATCGCTAATCGTATTTGAGGCAAGGAGGTAAATTAAAATGGCAGATATAACCAAAGAGGATGTAATTGATTGGCTTAGTAACCAATCTGTAATCGAGATTGCCGAGATCGTCAAGGAGCTCGAAGAAAAATGGGGCGTGAGTGCCGCGGCCCCCGCCGCAGTAGCTGTTGCGGCTCCCGCCGGCGGTGGAGATGGTGGAGGCGATGCAGCTGAGGAGAAGACAGAGTTTGACGTCGTGCTTACCGATTTTGGCGGCAACAAGATTGCCGTCATCAAGGAAGTTCGGGGGATTACCGGTCTCGGTCTCAAGGAAGCCAAGGATTTGGTGGAAGGCTTGCCGAATCCCGTCAAGGAAGGTGTTCCCAAAGAAGAGGCGGAAGAAATCCTCAAGAAACTAGAAGCTGCCGGAGCAAAAGCCGAGTTGAAGTAAGCGGTGGTGAGCTTTGCCAACCTCGCCAAATCTCTGCACGACCTTTTAGGTCGGTGCTTGCCTTCGTGCAGTTGCCTTGGGCGAAGGAAATGTTTCCTTCGCCTTTAATTTTAATTTCATGCACCCTCAGTAATAGATGTTATGCCTGTGAAAGATCGTCAGAATTTCGGAAAGCTCAAGGAAGTTATTGAGCCACCCAATCTTATTCTCAACCAAATTGATTCCTTCAGGGATTTCATTCAGAAGGACGTTCCTGCGACCCATCGTAAGCCGGTTGGGCTGGAAGCTGTTTTCAGGGAAGTCTTTCCAATCATGAGCTATGATGAGCGTTCGCGGTTGGAGTATGTCAGCTATTCTATGGGTGATCCCAATCTGAACGAGATGGAATGTATCCAAGGCAAGTGTACCTATTCCGCTCCGCTTCAGTTGAAGCTTCGCCTCAAGATGGAGGTTGAAGGTCAAAGTAAGCCCTTCTACAGCGAAGAGGAAATATTTATGGGAGAAATGCCCATAATGACTGATCGCGGTTCCTTCATCATTAACGGGGCGGAACGTGTTGTCGTCAGCCAATTGCATCGTTCCCCCGGTGTCAGTTTCGAGGAATCAGTTCATACCAGTGGTAAGACGTTGCATGCCTTTCGAATCATTCCCGATCGTGGAACTTGGATCGAGGCGCAGTTCGATCAACACGACCTTCTCTATGTCTATCTGGATCGCCGTCGCCGTCGCCGCAAGTTTCTAATAACGACTTTCCTCAGGGCCTTGCTGGATTGGGATCCCGAAAAGGATACGGACTCCGACCGAAAGATTCTCGAACTGTTCTATGATATAGAAAATCTCAAGATTGATAAGCTTCTGGATAAGGATAACGTTTCCAGTTACGTTTTGGTCGAGCCTATGTTCGATCGGGCCAAAGGTGTGGTGCTCGCCAAGGCTTTCGAGCCTCTTACTAAAACTTATCTACGGGCTTTCCGCAAAGCGGGCATAGAGGATTTAAGGGCTATCGATACGTCCGTCGACGAGGGAGCAATTATCCGTTGCCTCAAGAAGGATACCTCGAGGAACAAGGAGGATGCGCTGAAAGAAATTTACAAGAAGTTACGTCCGGGAGAACCGCCCGACCGTAAGAATGCCGAAGCCCTCGTACGCAGGCTTTTTCAAGACTCAAAGCGTTATGATTTGGCTCGCGTTGGTCGACACATGCTCAACCTCAAGCTCGGACTTGAGACCCCACTTGAGGTTAGGGTAACCACTGTTGAGGATATAGTCGCTGCAACCAAGAAGTTGACTGACCTCAAGCGTGGAAAAACCAGCGAGGAACAGGCAAAAGCCGATGCAGGTTCAATTTTCGATATGGGCATCGACGACATCGATCACTTGGGAAATCGTCGCGTGCGAACTGTTGGTGAACTGCTTTCCAATGTTTGTCGCTCGGGCTTGGCCCGTACGGAGAGAGTGGTGCGGGAGCGCATGACGCTCTACGATCAGGGCGTCGATTCGCTTACTCCCGGTAGACTGATCAATCCCAAGGCCTTGACCACGGTGCTGCGCGACTTCTTTGCTCGTAGCCAACTCAGTCAATTCATGGACCAAATCAATCCCTTGGCCGAGATCACTCACAAGAGGAGGCTCTCTGCTCTCGGTCCCGGAGGCCTCAACAGGGAGCGGGCGGGTTTTGAGGTTCGCGACGTGCATCCTACCCACTATGGACGCATTTGTCCGATCGAGACTCCCGAAGGTCCGAACATTGGCTTGATTAACACACTTAGCACCTTTGCCAAGATAGATGAATTCGGCTTTCTTCAGTCACCCTACCACCCTGTAGATAAAGGTGTTGTCAACAAGAGCACCAAGGACGTCAAGTATCTCAATGCCTTCGAGGAGGAATTGTACCGAATCGCTCAAGCAAATTCCGAAGTCGATTCGAAGACCAACAAGCTCAAGGGTCGAGTGACTTGTCGTTACCGAGACCAAGTTCAGGAATACGCCCCTTCAGAGGTGCATTACATGGACGTTTCTCCTAAGCAGGTCGTTTCCGTTGCCGCCGGACTTATCCCGTTTCTCGAGCATGATGACGCGAATCGAGCTCTCATGGGGGCAAACATGCAGCGGCAAGGCGTACCTCTCCTGCAGACCGAGGCTCCATTGGTCGGAACTGGCATCGAGAGGCGGGTTGCGGGTGATTCAAGAACCGTTACAATTTCCGATTCTGAGGGTGTCGTAGCGTTGGCGGATGCCAACCGTATAGTGGTTACCGACGATGGTAAATTGCCCACGCGCTTCTTGAAGGAACCGAAAAGTGATACCAAGCGCGGCGTGCATTGCTACGACCTTCGAAAATATATGCGCTCTAACGCGGGCACATGTTTTAACCAAAAACCGATTGTTTCCAAAGGAGACAAAATACGAATAGGACAACCACTGGCCGATGGAGCTTCCACTGATGGAGGTGAATTAGCCCTCGGTCGAAACGTATTGGTGGCGTTCATGCCTTGGAAGGGTTATAATTTCGAGGATGCGATCCTTATTTCAGAGAAACTTGTCAAGGACGACATTTACACCTCGATACACGTTGAGGAATTCGAAGTCACTGCTCGTGACACCAAGCTTGGCCCAGAGGAAATCACTCGAGACATTCCAAATGCGGGCGAAGAAGCGTTGCGCAATCTCGACCATCGAGGCGTCGTCAGGATTGGCGCTGAAGTAAAGCCCGGCGACATACTTGTTGGAAAGATTACGCCTAAGAGCGAGACCGACCTTGCTCCCGAGGAAAAGCTACTTCGCGCCATTTTCGGCGAAAAGGCAGCTGACGTGAAGGACAGTTCCCTGAAAGTTCCCTCCGGAACCTTTGGCACGGTCATGGACATCAAGATTTCCAGTCGAACCGAGGCTGAACAGGAAAAGCTTTCACCTTCCGACCATCGTCGTCAAGTAAAGCAGATTAGGGAAGACTTCCGGAACCAAAGCGATGAACTGCGCTCGCAGCTCACCGAATCGCTCTCTAACATCCTTCTTGGGGAAAAAATTCCACTTAACGTCAAGAACTCCGAGACGGGAGATGTTATCATTCCTGCCAACAGGAAGATTACCAAGACTCTCCTGCGTCGACTTTCCGCGGTTCATCGATACATTGATATTCCTCCTTCACCCGTTCGCATTAAGGTTTTTGAGATTATCGAGGGATATGAATCCAAGTTTAAGGATTTGGAAGATGATCGAGATCGCAAGGTGGAGGCACTCGAGCATGGCGACCCCATTGACCAAGGATCGATAAAGAACGTAAGAGTTTTTGTTGCCAAAAAGCAGAAGATTCGCGTGGGCGACAAGATGGCTGGTCGACATGGGAACAAAGGAGTGGTTGCCAAAATAGTTTCCGAAGAAGATATGCCTTTCCTTCCCGACGGAACACCCATTGAAATTTGTCTCAACCCCCTAGGTGTTCCCAGCAGAATGAACGTTGGTCAAGTTCTTGAAACCCACATGGGGTGGGCGTGTAAAAAACTTGGGTTGAAAGTGGCCACACCTATCTTTGACGGTATTCCTGAGGGACGAATTCAGGAATATTTGAGGGAGGCAGACCTTCCCGAAACTGGGAAGACCGTGCTCTATGATGGTTGTACGGGAGAGGCATTCTATCAAAACATTGTGGTTGGCTATATGTACATGTTGAAGCTCAACCACTTGGTTTCGAGCAAGATTCATGCTCGGGCCGTTGGCCCCTACAGCCTAATTACCCAACAACCTCTCGGCGGCAAGGCGCAATACGGGGGGCAGCGTTTTGGCGAAATGGAGGTTTGGGCCCTTGAAGCTTATGGCGCGGCTTACACGCTGCAGGAAATACTCACCGTCAAGTCAGACGACGTTAATGGTCGAACCAAGATTTATGAGTCTTTGGTCAAGGGAGATAATTCACTTCAAGCCAGTACGCCTCAATCCTTCAACGTATTAATGAAGGAAATGCAAAGCCTTTGCCTGGATGTTCGGGTCAAGGGCGAGGACGCCCTGTAGACTACCTGCATTCGGGATATAAGGAAATCAATTCATCAATCTCATACAAATTTGAACAATGAGCGAAGAAGCAGCTAAAGAAGCCTTGGGAATAGAAGTCGGCCCGATGGATAAAGTGACTATCAGCGTGGCGGCGCCTGACGTCATCCGTTCTTGGTCTCGCGGAGAAGTCAAGAATCCCGAGACGATCAATTATCGAACCTTTAAGCCCGAACCTGGTGGACTTTTCTGCCAGAAGATTTTCGGGCCCGTCCGCGATTACGAATGTGCGTGCGGGAAATACAAACGGATCAAATACAAGGGGGTTATTTGCGATCGTTGTGGTGTCGAGGTCACGGTTTCGAGAGTGCGTCGCGATCGAATGGGTCATATAGAATTGGCGGTTCCCGTTTCCCACATCTGGTTCCTGAAGAGCATGCCCAGCAGACTGGGCCTTTTGCTTAACATGACCGCCAAAAGTCTTGAGAGCGTGCTTTACTATGAACAGTTCATGGTTACCGATCCCGGAGGAACTCCATTGGAGGAAAAGCAATTGCTTTCCGACAAGGATTACCGTGAGGCATGCGACGAATACGGCGATGAATTCGAGGCCAAGATGGGAGCCGAAGCCCTACGGGATATCTTGGAAAACATGGATCTTGAGGACGAGCTCGAGGAGCTGTACGAGCAAATGCACGACACCAAGTCCAAGCAGATCAAGAAGAAGCTCTCCAATCGACTTAAGATCATTCAAGGATTCATTACCTCCGGGGCTAAGCCCGAGTGGATGATTCTTGAGGCAGTACCTGTCATACCCCCAGACCTACGTCCCCTCGTTCCCCTAGAGGGCGGTCGTTTTGCCACCAGCGACCTGAACGATCTATACCGACGCGTAATCAATCGTAACAACCGCCTAAAGAATCTTCTGCAACTGAAGACTCCCGACGTCATCATCCACAACGAAAAGAGGATGCTCCAGGAGGCCGTGGATGCACTCTTCGACAATGGGCGCCATGGCCGTGCCATCATGGGATCGGGAAATCGTGCCTTGAAGTCCCTAAGCGACATGCTCAAGGGCAAACAGGGTCGCTTTCGCCAGAACCTTTTGGGTAAGCGCGTGGATTATTCCGGTCGTTCCGTCATCGTCATCGGTCCTGAACTAAAGCTTCATCAATGCGGCATTCCCAAGAAGATGGCGCTGACGCTATTCGAGCCTTTCATTATTCGGCGACTAAAGGAGCTTGGCTTTGTCCATACGGTTCGAGGCGCTCGCAAGATGATCGAAACCAAGTCTCCCGAGGTATGGGACATTTTGGAGGAAGTGACGAAGGGTCATCCAGTTCTGCTCAATCGTGCCCCCACCCTTCACCGTTTGTCCATTCAGGCTTTCGAGCCCGTCCTGATCGAGGGCAACGCCATTCGAATCCATCCTCTGGTCTGCACACCATACAATGCAGACTTTGACGGCGACCAAATGGCGGTTCACGTACCTCTATCCCTTGAGGCAATCATGGAAGCCAAGCTTCTCATGTTGGCTACACACAATATCTTTTCTCCATCCAGTGGTAAGCCGATCCTAACTCCTTCGCAGGATATTGTGCTCGGCTCTTACTACCTTACGATGACCCCTCGCGGAGGAGTCCCTGCGGAAGACGTTAGATTGCCCCTCATCGATTCCTTGGAGGAAGCCCTTACAGCGATGCATGAGGGTGCTCTCAAGCTTCACGACTGGATCGACCTGAGAAACCCTGACAAAGGAAAGGAAACCTGCTTCGGAATTACTGGTCGAAGTGTTATTCGAACTACGGTCGGGCGTGTCCTTTTCAATACCATTTGGCCTGAGGAACTGGGTTTCTTCAACGACCCGGCCCTCAAGGGTTCTCTTGGAGATCTGATCCTCGAGACTTTTCGCCTCAAGGATAAGGACGAGACTATAGAGTCTCTGGATCGGCTCAAGGAACTTGGGTTTGAAATGGCTACCAAGGCGGGCATTTCCATTGGTGTGTTCGACATGATCATCCCTTCCGACAAGCAAGAGCAAATTGCCAAGGCTCGCAAGGAACTCGACAAGGTTGAAGACCAATTCAAGAAGGGAATCATTACCAGAGGAGAACGCCACAACAAGATCATCGACGTCTGGACCAACGCCACCGACGAAATTGCGAAGGCGGTCTACACCAGCCTTGAGGAAAACCAAGGAAAGGATACGATTAACCCCGTTTTCCTGATGATGGATTCAGGTGCGCGCGGCAATCGTCAACAGGTTCGTCAGCTTTGCGGAATGCGCGGCTTGATGGCAAAGCCCTCGGGCGAAATCATCGAAAAGCCCATATTGGCTTCCTTTAGGGAAGGCTTGTCCGTGCTCGAATATTTCATGTCTACGCATGGAGCCAGAAAAGGTCTTGCCGATACCGCCCTCAAGACTGCGGATGCGGGGTACCTTACGCGAAAGCTGTGTGATGTTGCCATGGATTGCATCATTGCATGCAAGGACGATGGTAGGCGAGATGGAGTCTGGAAGAAGGCCATTGTTGAAGGTGACAATGAGATCGTACCCCTTCGGCAGCGAATCATCGGCAGGTATTCATCCGACGATATACCCAATCCCGCCAACCCATCGGAAACAATCGTTGGTTCAGGGGAAATCATCACCGAGGAAGTAGCCGATGCAATAGACGCCGCCGGCATCCTGCGGGTGCGCATAATGTCACCTTTTTCAAGTCGAATCAAAATGGGCCTTTCCGCTCTCGAGTATGGGACTGATCCCTCCACCAACGAATTGGTTGAAGAGGGTGCAGCAGTCGGCATTATTGCGGCACAGTCCATTGGAGAGCCTGGTACGCAGCTTACCATGAGAACCTTCCACATCGGCGGAATTGCCAGTGCCGGTAGGGAGGATCCGGTCATCCAAGCCCGCAACAGTGGAAAAATAAGTTTTCGCGGATTACGTCTTGTAACCCTCGAAAATGGTCAGCAGGTTACCTTGAACAAGACTGGATCCATTCGTGTTCTGGATGAAGACGAGAAGGTTCTTGATGATTATCCGGTTCCCGCCGGTGCCTTGCTGTCGTTCAAGGAAGGAGAAAAAGTTGATGCAGACGACCTGCTCGCTCAGTGGGATCCGTACAACATTCCCATCCTTTCGGAAAAGCAAGGCAAGGTCGCATTCAAGGACATGATTCCCGGAGTTACGACCAAGGCTGAGCGTGATGCATCCGGTGGGCGCGCTATGGTCGTCATCGAGCACAAGGAAGACTTGAATCCGCAGGTGGAAGTGTGCAACAGCAAGGGAGAACCTTTGGCCACCTATTCCGTTCCCATGGGGGCGCAGGTTTCCGTGGACGAAGGAACTCGCATTGACGCAGGCTCAATCATTGCCAAGACGCCTCGACAAGCTTCCAAGACGCAAGATATTACAGGCGGTTTGCCTCGTGTAGCCGAACTTTTCGAGGCTCGCAGGCCCAAGGAAGGCAATGTCGGGCAAATGGCCAAGATCGACGGCATTGTTTCTGAGGCAGGTACGGTCCGCTCCAAGAAGAGACTTTTGGTTACAAACGAGGACAGCGGTCAAGTCGAAGAGCATTTGATACCTCACGGCAAGCATGTCCTAGTGCAACCGGGAGACTTTGCCTACAAGGGTCAGCTCATAACCGAGGGAGCCAAGGACCCGCACGAGATTCTCGAGATTTTAGGACCTTCCGCCGTTCAGGAATACCTTATCGAGGAAATTCAGAAGGTGTATCGTCTCCAAGGGGTAACTATCAACGACAAGCATCTGGAGGTCATCATCTCCCGCATGCTTTTCAAGGTTCGCATTACCGATCCCGGAGACACGGAATTCTTCTGGGGAGATCAAATTGACAGGTTTGCCTTCATGGATGCAAACGAAGACATGCTCGAGAAAGGCGGAAAGCCTGCAGAAGGCGAACCAATCTTGTTGGGAATAACCAAGGCATCCTTGGAAACCGACAGTTTCATTTCGGCGGCTTCTTTCCAAGAAACCACACGCGTGCTCACCAATGCCTCTACCTTGGGCAAGGTTGACGACTTGCGCGGCTTCAAGGAAAACGTTATCATGGGTCATCTTATACCCGCTGGTACTGGCTTGCCCAAGTGGCGACGACTCAAGATCGATACCTTGGGCTCTGTTTCATCTGAACCGCAAAAGGAAACGGCCTAAAATTTTGCCTGAAACATCGAGAAAAAAGCTTGAAGTAAATTCCTCTTAATATATGTTCTTCCTTTTTTCTTAAATTTCCACCCCCAATGCCCACTATTAATCAACTTGTGCGAAAAGGTCGCAGGCTGCAAAAGTCGAAAACGAAGTCTCCCGCACTGAAGGCTTGTCCGTTTCGCAGAGGTGTTTGTGTGCAGGTCACCACCCGTACGCCAAAGAAGCCGAATTCCGCTATCCGCAAGGTTGCCAAAGTCCGGCTTACTTCCGGGATGGAAATCATTGCCTACATTCCAGACGAAGGACACAATCTACAGGAGCACAGTGTGGTCTTAGTTCGCGGTGGACGCGTCAAGGACTTGCCTGGTGTTCGTTATCATGTGGTGCGCGGCACATTAGATTGTCTTGGAGTGGAGAAACGTCGTCGCAGCCGATCTAAGTACGGCGTCAAGCGGCCCCGGGAAAAGTCTTCCTGATAATTCCGCTTGGTTTTTCTGAATTCCTTAACCACAGGTTTTTTTCATGTCGCGTCGTAGAAGAGCTGAAAAGAGATTGGTCTTGCCTGATCCGAGGCATGGCAGTCCTTTGATCAGCGGCTTGATCAACTTGGTCATGCGGGACGGGAAGAAGTCTATCGCCCAAGGTATTGTTTATGCGGCAATCGAACGCATGGCTGAAAAAATCGGCAAGGGAAATCCGGTTGACCTTGTTTTGGGTGCATTGGACAACGTGCGACCCAAGATTGAAGTGAAGAGTCGGCGAGTTGGAGGTGCGACCTATCAGGTTCCAGTTGAAGTCCAGTTTGAACGCCAGCAGAGCGTTGCTTTTCGTTGGCTGGTTCGTGCAGCCAATGGTCGCAAGGGAATTCCAATGAGGGAAGCCTTGGCGTTGGAGTTGATTGACGCTTACAACAACACTGGAAGCGTCGTGAAGAAAAAAGAGGAAACGCACAGAATGGCTCAAGCCAATCGCGCCTTTGCGCATCTCCGTTGGTGACCCATTTTTTTGTTTAGCTCAATCTGCAATCGAAGAATGATAAACCTAAAAGAGCCAGCCAAGGTTAATGCTCCTGACCGCCCTGCCCTCTTGGAGGTCACCCGAAACATTGGTATTGCCGCCCACATTGATGCAGGCAAGACAACGGTAACGGAGCGAGTTCTCTTTTATTCAGGAGTCGTGCACAAGATCGGTGAAGTTCACGATGGAAATGCTACCACCGACTGGATGGAACAGGAGCGTGAGCGAGGAATAACCATTACTTCCGCCGCAATTTCTTGCGAATGGACAACCAAGGATGGCCCACGAGCAGGCATCGACCACCGCATAAATATCATCGATACGCCCGGCCACGTCGACTTCACCGCAGAAGTGGAGAGGTCCCTTCGTGTGCTGGATGGTGCCGTAGGCGTCTTTACCTCCGTAGAGGGAGTTCAGCCTCAATCCGAAACGGTCTGGAGGCAGATGGACAAATACAATGTTCCTCGCCTCGGATTCATCAACAAGATGGACCGCATGGGTTCCGACTTCCTGAATGCGGTGGGAACCATGAGGGAAAAACTCGGAGCCAATGCCCATCCCCTTTACTTGGCAATTGGAGCCGAGGATCAGTTCAAGGGGCTCATTGACTTGGTCAAGATGAAGGCCTGTATCTACGACGAAAGTGATGAAAGCGGGGTAAGGTTCGACTATGCAGACATTCCTTCCGATTATTTGGACCAAGCAAATGAGTATCGCGAGTCCTTGATCGAGGCAGTTTCAGATTTTGACGACTATATTGCGACCAAATATCTCGAGGGAGAAGAGATTACCGAGGATGAATTGAAGCTAGGAATTCGAAAGGCGACCCTTTCGCTCAAGTTTATTGGTGTGATTCCCGGCAGTGCTTTCAAGAACAAGGGTGTTCAGATGCTTATGGATGCCGTGGTGGACTACTTGCCTTGCCCCTTGGACCTCCCTCCCATGAAGGGTGAAGATTCCGACGGCAACGAGAAGCAGGTGGCGCCTGATGATAGTGCGAAAGTTGCCGGTCTTGCTTTTAAACTGATGACGGATCCCTATGTGGGAAAACTTGTATTTTACAGAATCTATCAAGGAACCCTCGCCAAGGGCACGGCTTTGTTTAATCCACGGACGCGCAAAACCGAACGAATTTCCAGGCTCATGATCATGAAATCAAATGATCGCGAGGATATCGAAACTGCATATTCCGGAGACATTTGTGCTCTGATCGGAGTCAAGGATGTCGTAACTGGAGATACCTTGGCGGATCGTGATCTTGACCTTCGCTTGGAACCACCTTCTTTTCCCGAGCCCGTCATATCAATGTCCATCGAGCCTGCAACCAAGGCAGATCAAGAGAAGATGTCATTGGGACTACAGAGGCTTGCGGAAGAAGACCCTACCTTCACTCTGACGACCAACGAGGAAACCGGGCAAACGATTATTTCTGGAATGGGTGAATTGCATCTTGAGATCATTCGCGATCGTCTCTTTCGCGAATTCAAGGTCGAGGCAACCGCAGGCAAGCCCCAGATCGCTTATCGCGAGACCATTTTGGATCCTGCTGATGGTGAAGGTAAGTTCATTCGCCAATCAGGTGGGCGAGGGCAATATGGTCATGCAATCATTAAGCTCGAGCCAAATGAAAAGGGAAAAGGTATAGAGCTGGAGAACAAAATCGTTGGCGGTTCCATACCAAAGGAGTACATCAAACCGACATTCAACGGCATTACCGAGGCTGCCCTCAACGGAGTCGTGGCTGGATACCCGGTAATCGACTTTAAAGTCACACTTGTCGACGGAACTTTTCATGACGTCGATTCTTCAGAAATGGCATTCAAGATGGCGGGAATCTTTGCTTTCAAGGATGCGATGAAGAAGGCGAAACCAATCCTGCTTGAGCCAATCATGAAAGTAGAGGTCACTACGCCCGATGAATATCAAGGTGAGTTGATGGGAGACCTCAACCGACGCCGTGGACAAATTCAGGGAATGGAAACTCGTGGTAATTTATGCGTCTTGGAAGCTAATGTTCCTCTCGAGACCATGTTTGGTTATTCAACCGATATGCGTTCACTTTCTTCTGGTCGTGCGGATTATTCCATGACGCCATCTCATTTCGAGCAAGTGCCACAGAGTCTAGTCGAGACAATAGTCGCATCGTCTTCTAGGGAACCAGCCCGAACCTAAATTTAACATAATCCACCAATTCTAATTTCGCTATGGCCGGTCAACGCATAAGAATCAAGCTCAAGGGCTTTGATTATCGTGTTATCGATCAGTCTGCCTCAGACATCGTTGACACCGCCAAGCGCACTGGTGCTCGTGTTGCAGGACCAATCCCCATGCCAACCCGAATTGAGCGCTATACCGTGAACCGTTCTCCACACGTTGACAAAAAGTCCATGGACCAATTCGAGCTACGAACCCACAAGCGCCTAATTGACATACTCGAACCAACTGTGCAGACTGTTGACGAGCTGAAAAAGCTCAACTTGCCTGCTGGAGTAGAAATTACCCTTAACGTTTAGATTAACCCCGCAACCGACCACCAGTAATCTTTTAATTTAATACTTTAAAGCAGGTCTCCATGTAAAAGCAGTCATTGACTCGCCTGCCACTTAAAGATGAGCTTAGCACTACTAGGAACAAAGCTTGGCATGAGCCAAGTGTACGACGAGGAAAACAACCTCATTCCCGTTACTATAATTCAGGTCGGACCTTGCCCTGTTCTGCAAGTCAAGACGGTTGACAGCGACGGCTACTCTGCTGTTCAGATAGGCTATAACCCAAAAGGCAAGCCCCCAAACAAGAACTCCCGTCAAGCTGTTGGTCACGCTGCAAAGGCAGGTGCTGAACCTCAGCAGGAAATACAGGAGTTTTTGGTCAATGGTGATGCCGATGAGTATGAACCTGGCAACTTGCTGACGGTTGAGAAATTTTCGGAAGTAGAAAAGGTAGATGTCATTTCTCGGGCTAAAGGGCGTGGGTTTCAGGGTGTCGTGAAACGTTGGAATTTTTCCGGTGGCCCCGCTTCCCATGGTTCCATGTTTCACCGCAGGGGAGGTTCTTACGGTCTTTGTCAATGGCCTGGAAGAGTCTTCAAAAATAAAAAGATGCCAGGCAGAATGGGTGGGAAACGACGCACTTGCCAGAACCTTAAGGTAGTCAAAGTTCTTCCCGAAAAAAACTTGATTTTACTGAAGGGCAGTGTTCCTGGACACAAAGGTTGCCTGCTCACCGTCCGAGTGGCCAAGAAGAGCAAACGCAAAGCCGTCTGAATATTGATGTCATGAAGCTCAAATGTTACACAGCAGAGGGGTCGCAAGCTGACGACAAGGAGATTGCCGGCTTTCCCAGTTTTGAAGGTGATGCCGGCATTGATGCTCTTCGTCAGGTGGTGATAGCGATTCAGGCAAATCGCCGTCAAGGTAATGCCTCCACCAAGCTTCGTAGCGAAGTTCGTGGGTCTGGAAAAAAGATTCATCGCCAAAAAGGCCTTGGAATTGGTCGTGCGGGAGACAGGGCTGCCGTTCAGCGTCGAGGTGGAGGAGTTGTATTTGGTCCTAAGCCGCGGTCTTACTCAAAGAAGATCAATAAGAAAATGAAGCGACTGGCTTTGGCTCGGGCTTTGTACGATAGGGCTGAGGAAGGAAAGCTTTGCCTTATTGAAGAATGGAAAGTTTCCGAACCGAAAACCAAACAATTCGTAGCGATCCTCGACAAAGTGACACAAAGTTCTGGTAAAGTCCTGCTTGTCGACGATGCCTTTGCCGATAACTTTTGCTTGGCTGCCCGAAATGTGGCGAGAAGCTCATTGGGGCGCGCCCAAGATGTGAGTCCCTTGGATTTGGTTGGGGCAGATGACGTAATCTTAAGTTCCAATGGTCTGTCCGTCCTGCTGGCCAAAATCGGTGGTTCGGAGGAATCCTCATGAGTGAAGCAGTCAACATCCTTTTGGAAGCCTTGCTTACCGAAAAAGCCACTAGGCTAAATCCCTACGACCAGTATCTTTTCAAGGTTCACCCCTCAGCCACTCGCACCCAAGTTGCCGAAGCAGTGGAGACGACCTTCGGTGTCAAGGTTAAGCGAGTTAACACCATGAACGTAAAGCCCAAGTTGAAGAGGGATCGCACACGCAGGAATCGGCTAGGTTCCAAGGGTGGGATGAAAAAAGCTATCGTGACTCTTAAACAAGGAGAGGTCATTGATTTGGGTGCCTAACGGCAAATTAACTGCATATTATTCATGGCAATCGTTCACCATAATCCCGTTACGCCTTCTCTTAGGTTCTATTCAAAGAACAAGGCTGAGGTTTCGAAAAAGAAACCCGAGCGTGCCTTGACCAAGGGTCATCACAGGAAGAAGGGACGAAACAGTTACGGTCGGATCACTTCCCGGCGCAGAGGTGGGGGCCACAAAAGGCTTTATCGAAAGATTGATTTCAGGCGCGACAAGTTCGACCAAGGGGCTACGGTGGAAGCAATAGAATATGATCCTAATCGCACTTGTCGGATTGCTTTGCTAAAATATGAAGACGGAATAAAGACATATATTCCTGCACCAAACGGAATAAAAGTAGGCGACGTTCTCCTTAGCTCTGAAAAGCAAATCGACTTCAATCCGGGGAACTCCATGCCCCTGCGTCACATCCCGCTCAGCACTCGCGTTCATTGCATTGAATTATTACCTGGCGCTGGCGCGAAGCTCGCTCGTTCTGCGGGAGTCGGAGCTAGGCTTATGGCTTTGGATGGTGATCAGGCGACCCTGAAGATGCCGAGCGGCGAACTCAGGATTGTAAAATCCAATTGTCGAGCGACAATTGGGGCAGTAGGTAACGCTGAACATCAGAACGCCACCGTAGGCAAAGCTGGACGTTCTCGCTGGAAGGGTCGCAGACCAAGGGTCCGCGGCGTGGCCATGAATCCCGTTGACCACCCGATGGGAGGGGGTGAAGGCAAAACGTCCGGAGGCGGGCATCCTTCTTCTCCTTGGGGACAACTTTCGAAGGGTTACCCCACTCGCAAGAAATCGAAACCGTCCAATGCACTAATTCTCGTCCGGAGAAATGGCCGGAAAACAAAATAGGAATTCTACCAATATCTTGATTCATGGCACGCTCCCAAAAGAAGATGGACTTTGTGGATCCTTCTCTAATGAAGAAGGTTCTCAAGGCACAAGAGACGGATGATCGCAAGCCGATCAAAACATGGTCTAGGCGGTCGCACATCACGCCGGAATTCGTCGGGCTCAACTTCGCCGTGCACAACGGAAAGAACTTTTTGCCCGTATATGTTACCGAGAACATGGTTGGTCACAAGTTGGGTGAATTTTCTTACACTCGCGTTTTCAAAGCTCACAATCCCCATACTCAAAAGTGACGATGGAAATTAAGGCTACCAGCAAATATATGCGAATCTCTCCCAAGAAAGCCCGGGAGGTTGCGCGAATCTTGCCTGGACGTACTGCTGGGGAGGGAGTGGAACTTCTCAAGTTCATTCCTCGAAAAGCAGCCCGTATGTTGGATAAGACACTTCGTTCGGCTATGGCGAATGCTGAGAACAACGCCAATCTGTCGGCTGAAGAATTGATCATCAGGGATGCGATTGTGGAACAAGGACCCGCATTGCGACGCTTCAGGCCCTGTGCCCGAGGCTCGGCCCATCCATATAAGAAACGTATGAGCCATTTTCGTATCGTGCTCACCGACGGGAATTGATCGACATGGGACAAAAAGTAAATCCAATTGGTTTTCGATTAGGCTTTAGCCGAAACTGGAGTGCGCGATGGTTCGCTAACAAGGGGGATTACGCCAAGTTTGTAGAAGAGGACTGCAGAATACGTGATTTCTTGGATCGCAAGCTTCGTTTTGCTTCCGTTCCGCGCGTAGTTATTGAGAGGGCTTCAACTCGCACTCGTGTTTCCATTTGGACTGCTCGTCCGGGAATCGTCATTGGCCGGAAGGGACAGGAACTCGATAATCTTAGGGATGGGCTGAACAAGAAAGTCGGGAAGGAAGTACATCTTGAAATAAAGGAAATTAAGAAACCCGACTTGGTCGCTTCCCTTGTGGCGGAGAACGTAGCATTACAATTAGAACGACGGATTGCCTTCAGGCGTGCCATGAAAAAGGCCGTTCAGACGACCATGTCCATGGGTGCCGAGGGTATACGTATTCAATGTGCCGGACGTCTTGGAGGTGCTGACATTGCTCGCACAGAGCAACAGCGGGAAGGACGTGTGCCTCTTCATACCTTAAGAGAAAACATAGATTACGGATTCATTGAAGCTAAGACCGTTTACGGAATAATCGGCATCAAATGCTGGATTTGCCTCAAGGATGAAGATCGACTCTTCTGATTTGCCCAGCTCACTTCAACAGACCTTAACTAGCCATGCCAAAGCTTCTTCCATCTCGCACTAAGTACAGAAAGGTTCAAAAGGGCAGAGTTCGCGGCAATGCAACTCGTGGAACTACTGTTGCATTTGGTGATTTTGGCATTCAATCCCTTTCCCGGGGTCGTATGACCTCCAACCAGATCGAGGCAGCTCGCGTTTCCATTAATCGACACTTGAAGCGAAAGGGAAAAGTTTGGATTCGTGTTTTCCCCCACAAGCCCGTTACAAAGAAACCTGCGGAAACTCGACAAGGCAAAGGAAAGGGCCCCGTTGATAAGTGGGTAGCTGTTGTGCGTCCCGGTCATGTGCTTTTCGAAATTGCAGGTTGTTCGCTAAACTTGGCTCGAGAGGCACTCTCATTGGCTGATGCCAAGCTGCCTTTCCGCTGTCGCTTGGTAACCCGTGAGCAAAACTTTTGAGCATCACCCATGAAGTCTAAAGAAATTAGAGAACTAAGCTTGGCCGAACTGGAAAAAAAGATTCGTGACTTGGGTGGCGAATTGATGGGATTGCGCTTGCGCAAGCAGACGGGTCAGGTCGAGAAACCCAATATGCTCAAGGACCTTCGGAGGGAACGTGCAAGAGTTTTGACCATCCTGCAGGAAAAAAGGAGCGAAGAAGAAGCTGCAGCCTGAAAAGGAGTTGAATTTCATGAGTGAGGAACAAGCAAGAAACAGTCGCAAGGAATTCATTGGAACCGTCAGGTCCAAGACTGGCGATAAATCCGTAAAGGTAGTCTATGAGTACAAGACCCCTCACCCCTTGTACAAAAAGGAAATTCGTCGCAAGACAACTGTTCACGCCCACGACGCCAAAAATGAGGCTCGAACGGGCGACAGGGTCAAAATCATGGCTACTCGACCATTGAGCAAGCTCAAGCGTTGGCGAATCGTTAGCATTGAAGAAAAAGCCCCGGAAACTTCCGTCGCCTAGGAACTTGTTCTACCGAGAATTATGATTCAATTGCTTAGCAGACTGGAGGTGGCCGACAATACCGGGGCCAAAAAGGTTCGAATGATCCGTCGACTTGGGCAGAACAAGAAAACTGCTGCCGTTGGAGATGTCATTGTTTGCCATGTTAAGGAAAGCTCTACTGATGCGGCTATCAAGAAAGGTTCGGTTGTCCGTGCGGTGGTGGTGCGTACCAAGTCTCCGATACGTCGCAGGGACGGCAGTTACATCCGCTTTGATGAGAATGCCGTAGTCATCGTAGGTGATGACGGAGTACCTCGCGGTACTCGTATCTTTGGTCCAGTCGCCAGAGAATTGCGAGGCAAGTACATGAAAATTATTTCTTTAGCTCCGGAGGTTCTTTGAAAATGGCTAAGAGAATCAAGAGAGGCGACGAAGTGGTTGTAATTTCAGGAGAACACAAGGGGCGTTCAGGCAAGATTCTTGAAATTCTGCCAACCAAGAATCGTGTGATTGTCGAGGGTGTAAATCTCGTAAAGCGGCACGAACGAAAGACTCAGGACAATCCAGAGGGTGCCATTGTCGAACGCGAGGCCTCACTCCATTATTCCAATGTCATGTTGTCCTCCCGTCATAGCGAGCGACAAGAGCGCCGAGCATCCTGAACTTTGCAGCAAACTACCAATGAGCCAACCATATCTAAAGACGCATTTTTTAGAGAAAGTCGCGCCGGAAATGATCAAGACCCGGGGTTACTCCAATGTTCACCAAGTTCCTAAGGTGGAGAAAGTCGTTTTGAATACTGCGTTTGGAGCAGAGTTGGACAAAGGTGGACAAGAAGATCTTCGCAAGGATTTCGCCGCTCTGTCTGGGCAAGCGCCGGTGGTGTGCAAGGCACGCATCAGTGTTTCAAACTTCAAACTTCGCAAAGGTATGCCCGTTGGTCTTAAGGTTACACTTCGCGGCGAAGTTATGTGGGATTTCCTTTTTAGGCTCATTGCCATAGCTTTGCCAAACATCCGGGATTTTCGGGGAGTTTCTCCTCGGCTCGACGGCAACGGCAATTATACCTTGGGCATCACAGACCACAGCATTTTTCCCGAAATAAATGTCGAGCGTCAACGCACAAATGTTGGTCTCGACGTCTGTCTGGTGACTACAGCCAAGTCCGACGAGGAGGGAAGTGAGCTGCTTGCCTTGCTCGGGATGCCCTTTCGAAGAACGACATCCGATCAACAGGAAGCCGCAGCTTGATCCGCTTCCATTCAAATCTCAACTTTTACAACCATGGCAAAGAAATCTGCAATTGCTCGCAATAAGAAACGTATCAGGATGGCGGAGCGTTTTGCCGCCAAAAGAGCTGAACTTAAGGCGATTCTTGAAAATCCCGAGACACCCGACGAGGAATTCTATGCCGCTCAAGCCAAGTTGGCCAAACTGCCAAGGAATTCCTCTCGCGTTCGAATCCTCAATCGGTGCTCGGCAACTGGTCGCCCACGAGCAGTAATCCGAAAATTCGGCCTATCGAGAATTACTTTTAGGGAATTGGCTCTCCAAGGAAAAATCCCTGGGGTCATTAAAGCATCCTGGTAAGAAGACATTAGGAGTTTTAAGATATGTCCATTCATGACAGCATAGGAGATTTTATCACAGTCATTCGTAATGCCGGCAAGGCAGGCAAGGAATCCTGTGCCTATCCACACTCGAAATTGAGGGAGGGCATCGCCCGTATTCTGAAGCAGCGTGGATTTTTGTCCGATTTTGCCGAAACTGCCGACGATAAAGGGCGCAAAAGTCTGTTGATTCACTTGAAATACGTGGACGGTGAACATGCTATCAAGGAAATTCGCCGAAATAGTAGGCCTGGTCGCCGAGTTTATTGTGGCTATCGTGATGCCCCTAAGGTCCTCGGCGGTTTAGGCATCTCCATTCTCAGTACACCTAGAGGGATTTTGGACGACTCCACGGCACGGCGACAAAAGCTTGGCGGTGAAATTCTTTGCACGGTTTGGTAGTCGAAAATTTAGAGAGGATTGTAGCATGAGCAGGGTTGGTAAACTACCGATAGAAATTCCTTCTGGAGTAGAAGTTGCATTGGAGGGGAGTGCCGTTACCGTTTCTGGTCCTAAGGGAAAACTGGCTCAAAGTTTTTCCGATCTGGCCAAAATTTCTATCGAAGACAACGAGGTGAGAGTTTCTCCGGCAAACGAATCTCGTGCTGCTCGCGCAATGTTTGGCACGGTACGAGCAATCATTGCTAATATGGTTAAGGGAGTAACCGAAAACTATTCAAAGGATTTGCTCATACAGGGCGTTGGCTTTCGTGCCGCCTCACAAGGCGACAAACTTAACTTGGAGCTAGGTTATTCTCACCCCATTAACTATTCGGTGCCCGAAGGCGTGACCGTAACGGTAGCGGATAATGTCAAGTTGCATGTTGAGGGACCTGACAAGCAAAAGGTCGGGCAAGCAGCAGCCGACATCAAGAGCTTTTATCCCGTAGAACCATACAAGGGTAAGGGAGTACGCATCGTTGGCGAATATGTTCGCCGCAAGGAAGGCAAGAAGACTGCTTGACGGAAAATTTGTTCATCATGAAACTTTCAAAGAAAAAAGAGCTTCGCCAAAAAAGGCGTTGGCGGATTCGCAAAAAGGTGAACGGCACGTCGGAACGTCCAAGACTCACCGTCTTTTTCAGCAACAAAAACATACACACACAGTGCGTGGACGACATTGCAGGGCATACCCTCTTGTCCCTCTCGACTACCTCTAAAGAATTCAAGGATGTTTTGCCTAACCTTTCCGGGGCCGAAAAAATTGGAAAAGCCTTCGGAGAGAAAGTCGTGAATGCCGGCCATTCATCCGTAGTCTTTGATCGTTCCGGGCGGAAGTACCATGGATGTGTAAAGGCATTTGCCGAGGCGGCTCGTCAAGCGGGCTTGAAGTTTTAATCCCAACGAACAAAGAATTTGATGAGCGCCAATCCAGCCACTTCAAGACGTTCCCGCAAACAAGCTGTTCCCCCAGAGGAGGACGCGGAGTTTTTCGAGAAGGTAGTTTTTATCAATCGTTGTGCTAAAGTCGTCAAGGGCGGTCGACGATTCGGTTTTGCTGCACTCGTTGTGGTCGGCGATCAAAATGGGCGAGTGGGTTTCGGTTACGGCAAGGCCAAGATGGTGCCCGAGTCCATCCGCAAGGGTACGGACCAAGCTAAGAAAAATATGAGAACGGTTTCGATCAGTGGTGATACCATACCGCATAAAGTCTTGGGCAAGGCCGATGGGGGGAAGGTGTTGCTCATTCCTGCACGTGCCGGAACCGGCATTATTGCCGGGGGCGGAGTTCGTGCAGTTCTGGAGGCTGCAGGAGTAAAGAACGTTCTTTCGAAGTCCTTGGGTTCAAATAACCATTTGGCCGTGGTTACGGCAACGATGGACGGACTCAAGCAGCTCCGCACGGCTGATCGGATTTCGGTTATACGGGGCGAAGAAGTAAAGGGTCATCCTATGACTGAAGCTACTAATTCTTCCAGCCAAGTTTTCCAATCTCTATCCGAAGAAGGATCGAAAACCGAAAAAGACCCCGTCGAAGATTCCACGGAATCATCAAGCGAAGTCTCTTCCGAATCCTCGGAGCAAACTTCGCCCGAGGAGGAATCCAAATGAAGCAGCAAGAAATCCCTGAAGGTGCGACAAGGGCCAAGAAACGAGTTGGCAGAGGAGAAGGAAATGGGCGAGGCAAGACTTGCGGAAGAGGTCACAAAGGAGCCAAGGCTAGAGCGGGCTATTCCCTCCGTGCAGGCTTTGAAGGTGGCCAGATGCCCCTTTTCCGCAAGCTACCCCAACGGGGTTTCAACAATGCTAGATTTAGAAAGCATTACGCCATTCTAAACATCGAAGACTTACATAAAATAACAGGGGACAAGGTTGACCTTCAATCGGCCAAGGATGCAGGATTAGTCCGCTCCAACGCTACGGCAATTAAGTTGCTTGCCAAAGGGGAAATCGATCGTGGGCTTCGCGTAAAGGTAGACAAATGCTCCCTCGCGGCCCAAGAAAAAATAAAGTCCGCAGGAGGCTCCGTTGAGGTTGCCTGAACTGTTTTCCGCATTTCATTCATATTAATTGACCAGAGTCCAAGGTTACTTTCAAATGTTGTCCGCCTTTACAAATTCGCTCAAAATTCCTGAGCTAAGGCAGCGCATTTTCTTTACCTTGGCTTTGCTTTTCATTGCCAGAGTTGGTGCTAACATTCCCCTCCCTGGCGTGGATCCAACGCCCATCAAGGATTTTTTTGAGTGGAGGGCGGAACAAAGTGAGGATGAGGGCAACGACATCCTCGGCTTTTACAACATGTTTACGGGTGGAGCCCTGCTTAATGGAGCTCTTTTTGCTCTGGGCATCATGCCATACATCAGTGCTTCCATCATAATGCAACTGATGGGAGCTGTTTTTCCCCAATTGGCGAGGTTGCAACAAGAAGGAGAGCCGGGTCGCGTAAAAATATCCCAATATACCCGATACTTGACTGTGCTCATTTGCGTAGTCCAGGGCGGACTGCTTGCATTAGCTTTACGTGATAGTCCAGGTTCACTGATTCAAGGATTTAACCCCAACAGCTTAGGTTTGGATGGACAACCTTTTGGCGACATAGTCATTTCCAGTTCCTCTATGTTTCTGGTTAATGGGGTTATTTTTCTGACCACTGGCACCTTGATTCTTATGTGGTTGGGCGAGCAAATTACCCAGAGAGGAATCGGAAATGGCATTTCTCTTCTAATCACAGTGGGCATTCTGGCTGATCTGCCTAAGGCGCTAGCGGATGCTTATGCACTCGTTTTCCTCGCTCCCGCCGAAGACAAGATGGCCTTGGTCAAGGCGTTGCTCATGATTGGCCTCTTTCTGATTGTCGTTGCAGGTGTGATTGCCGTTACCCAAGCCCAGAGAAAGATTCCGGTGCAGTACGCCAAGCGCGTCGTTGGACGCAAAGTGTTCGGCGGACAAAGCTCATTTCTACCACTGAAGGTCAATTATGCTGGGGTCATGCCGGTGATTTTTGCCAGCGCCATTCTCATGTTTCCCGCGCAGATGCTGCAAACCTTAGGTGCCGCCATTGCAGATAGTCCCGCAGAAAGCAATTGGGCCTTGGACTTGGCCGCAATGTTTGCGGGGAGAGGTTGGCTTTATTACGCCGTTTATGCCGGATTGATCATGGTGTTCAGCTACTTTTGGGTCTCCATCATGTTTAAGCCCGTACAAATTGCAGATGATTTGAAGAAGAATGGTGGATATGTTCCGGGAGTTCGACCTGGTGATCCGACGGCAAAATTCCTTGATTTCGTAATGACTCGCCTGACGTTGGCAGGTGCCATCTTCCTTACATTGATAGCCGTTTTCCCCGACATCATCTTTACCTTTGCCGGAGTATCCTACAACGTGGCCATGTTCTTTGGGGGAACCGGGCTGCTGATCATCGTGGGAGTCGTCCTTGATACCATGCGCCAAATCGAGACCTTTCTCCTGCAGAGGCATTATGATGGCTTTCTTCGCAAGGGACGTTTACGTGGCAGAAGCGCCGCCCCGCAAGGACAGGGCATCGAGTCTCTTGAGCTAAAAGAATTCGAAGCTCAATGGCGTCCTCTGCTCTGGATTTCAGTGCTCCTCTTTCTCTTTGGTCTCGTGGCCTTCGTCCTTTGATTTCCCATTTTTCCGGCTAATCTCAAACACAAAAAATTATGGCTCGCTTACTTGGAGTAGACCTTCCCAACCGAAAGAAAATCGAGTATTCACTCCGTTATGTGTACGGAATTGGACCCACTCGCGCAAAAAGCATTCTTGAAGAGGCGGGGATTGATCCCAATACGCGCACTCAAGAGCTAAGTGAACAAGACTTGAGCCTTGTCAGCAAGGTTATCTTGGATCGCAAATATTTGGTCGAAGGCGACCTTCGCCGGACGATTACGGGCAACATGAAGCGACTGCAGAGCATACGTTGTTACCGTGGGTTGCGACATCAGCAGGGACTCCCCGTTAGAGGTCAACGGACGATCACTAATGCCCGAACGCGAAAAGGTGCCAGAAAGACCGTAGGTGTCGTCCGAAAGAGCACCTAACCTTTTGAATTAAAGCAAAACGATAATTCTTGCCTTTGAAAATTATGAGCGAAGAAGAAAAAGCAGAACCCACATCTGAAGAAAAAGCAGAATCCTCAGTCGAGGAATCTTCACCTGCGGTTGAAGAAAGCAAAAAGAATACCGAGGCGGAAACGGAGTCCCCTTCTGCGGGAGAAGAAGATGGACAGGGTGATGCCGAGGCATCTTCCAAGGCTGAAAAAAAGGAAGAAACGGCGGAAGACTTGCTTGGCGCCAATATTGAGCAGACCAAGATTAGAAAGGCCAAGGGCAGCAAAAATGTGACATCCGGCATCTGTCACGTCATCGCTACTTTCAACAACACGAAGGTTACCTTTTCCGACCTCAAAGGAAATGTAATTTCCTGGTCAAGCTCGGGAAAGTGCAATTTTCGCGGATCTCGCAAGTCGACCGCCTATGCGGCTCAAGTCGTAACTCAGGATGCCGGTCGAATGGCCATGTCCCACGGAATGAAGGAGGTAATCGTCAAGGTGAAGGGTCCCGGTATGGGAAGGGATTCTGCCGTTCGTTCCCTTCAGAGCTTGGGCTTCAAGGTCAGCAGCATCATAGACGTTACGCCAGTGCCACACAATGGATGTCGGCCGCCCAAGCGTCGCCGAGTTTAACATTCTATTACTAAAACTTTAATAATCCTTTAATATGTCTCGCTACACTGGCCCCACGACTCGCATCAACCGACGCTTCGGGATGGCTTTGTTCCCGGCAAACAAGGCTTTCGAGCGCAGGGCCTACCCTCCCGGTCAGCATGGTCGTAACTTTCGGCGCAAGCTGAAGGACTATGGCGTAGGTCTCAACGAAAAGCAAAAGCTTCGCTATTCGTATGGACTCACCGAGAAGCAATTTCGCAATCTCTTCGAGAAATCGAAACGTAAGCGAGGCGTGACCGGAGAAGTTTTTCTCACCCTTCTGGAAACTCGCTTGGACAATGTCGTTTACCGCATTGGCTTTGCTCGGACTCGGCAAGCTGCCCGCCAGTTCGTTAACCACGGGCATATCCTCGTCAATGGTCGAAAGGTAGACGTGCCGAGCTTTCAGGTTTCTGCCGGCGATGTTATAGGCGTACGAGAAAAGACTTCTTCTCGCCAATTGGCGACACGTAACCTTGAGGATTCGCAGTACAGACCGACCCCAGCATGGGTTAGCGTAAATGCTGATTCTCTTCAAGGTACGGTTGAACGCCTCCCCGATGCGGAGGAACTGGATCAAAGCATTAACGTGCAGCTTGTGGTCGAGTTCTACAGCCGTTGATTTTCATTTACCTAACCTTAGGGATTCCAACCAAAAGATACAGATTATGGCTAAGCGACTTGGAAAGTTTGAACTACCGAACCGCCTCGTAAAAGAGGAAGAAACCGCCACGGACGTATACACGAAATTTATAGCCGAGCCCTTTGAATCAGGCTATGGTCATACTATAGGCAATGCCTTCCGGCGCGTTTTGCTGAGCTCCATCGAGGGAGCTGCAATTTCCATGCTCAAGATGGATGGCGTGCAGCACGAGTTTCAAAGCCTCGACGGCATTGTAGAGGATGTCTGCGACATTGTCCTTAACCTCAAGAAGGTACTGCTTGTTTCCCACAAGTCAGAGCCCGTCGAACTAGTGCTCGACATCGAAAAGGAAGGCGAGATAACGGCTGCAGACATTTCTCCTGTCGAAGGGGTGGAGATTATGAATCCGGACCAACTCATCCTTACTACTGACCGCAAGCTTCGGGTTAACGCCCAGTTGGTTGTGACTACGGGTAGAGGATTTTGTCTTGGAGAAGACAACAAAAGTGAAGATCAGCCCATTGGCGTTATAAATGTGGACTCCCTTTACAGTCCTGTGAAACTCGTTAAGTACGAGATTCAGAACACTCGAGTCGGGCAAATCACTGATTACGACAAATTGCTGTTAGAACTCCATACGGATGGACGCATTTCTCCCGACGACGCACTCAAGCAGTCTGCCGCGATTCTTCGTCATCACCTTGATGTTTTCGAGGATATCAGTGACGAGGAAGTGGAGTTCGAGAGTCAGACCAAGGAGGTTAGCGAGGAACAAAATCGTCTGCGCAACCTGCTGGGCATGAGCGTCAACGAGATCGAGCTTTCCGTTCGCGCCGCCAACTGCTTGAACAATGCAAACATTACCTCAGTTGGTGAATTGGCCACCAAGACCGAACCAGAAATGCTCAAGTATCGCAATTTTGGCAAAAAGTCCCTGAACGAAATCAAGCAGAAACTTGAGCAACTGGGTTTGTCCTTGGGCATGAAGTTCGAGAGCCGTTTGCTGGATCCCCCGACCAACTAAAGTAACTTTTCACTCCCTTGTCTCATGCGCCATCGCAAGCATAAGCACCTACTGGGCGTCAAATCTGCGCATCGGTTGTCTCTTCTCGCCAACCTGTGTAGTGCCTTGATCGAAAACGGACGCATTCGAACTACCCTTGCCAAGGCCAAGGCACTTAGACCCTTTGCCGAAAAAATTATCACCTTGGCAAAGAAGTCGCACCTTGCAGAGGACAAAACAAAGAAACTTCATTTTCGACGGCTGGCGATTGCCAGAATTAGGAACAAGAAGGCGGTAAAGAAGCTCTTTGACGAGCTTGCCGAAAGCTTTGTCGATCGCCCTGGAGGATACACGAGGATTTATAAGTTGGCCACACCACGCTTGGGTGATGCAGCCGATATGGCCTTGATAGAACTTGTGGAAGCATCCGACGAAGGTTACGCCAAGAAAAAAAGCAAGAAGAAGAAGCCGGCAAAGGCAGTGCCTCAAACAAAGGAAAATGCCGATGAGGAAAAGCCTGCGGAAGAAGTGCCTTCATCTGAGGAATCCGATACCGACCAATCTGAAGATGCCGTAGCAGTTGAAGACAAAGAAACTACAGATGATGATTCGCAGCCAGAATCAGGCGAATCACCTGCCGAAGATTCTAAACCTGAAGATGGCGAGTCGGAAGTTGCCACCTCAGAACCTGCGGCGGTCGAGGTTCCCGAAGAACGCTCGTCCCAAGACGAAACGACCACAGAGGACTCCACTCCCGAAGAAGCGTCACAGGAATCTCCCGAGCAAGAGGAAGAAACTGAAGATTCTGCAGAATCGGATGTATCCTCCGAAGGGGAAGAAAAAAAGGAATAGTCTTCCCCACTTGCCTTTGAAGGCGATTGGCTTTTAGGTTTAAGGATAATGGAATCCTTGATTCACTTCCCTTTTCCTTCAGCGGTAACTATAATACTAGCCATTAGCACCTGCCTGACATTGTTTTTTTGGATCAGGCTCGAAAATGCTGAACACAGAAAGATGAGAAAGCTTTTGGCGACCTCGCTTTTTCACTGTCTTCATTGCGAAAAACTCTATGAGGTTCGTGGCGATACGGAAGCCGCTGATTGTCCCGATTGTAACAAAAACAATTTGCGGTTACGTTTTTGACTAGCGGATATTTCGCGTCATGCCTCAGACTATAGTCGTCTTGGATTTTGGGTCGCAATACACTCAAGTAATCGCCCGAAGGATACGTGAAGCTAAGGTTTTCTCAAGGGTTCTTCCCTTTGACACTTCCATAAAGGAGTTAAGGAGCCTCGATCCCGCCGGGATTGTTCTTTCTGGAGGACCTGCAAGTGTATTGGCCAAGAATTCCCCCAAGCCTTCGCCTGCCGTATTCCGGTTGGGAATACCTGTCTTGGGCATTTGTTATGGCCTGCAGCTCATGGGCAAAATGTTGGGAGGTAAGGTTGAAAGCAGCCGAATGCGCGAGTACGGACGAGGAGAGCTGAAAATTTCCCGTAAAGGCAACCTTTTCCGAGGAATACCGTCTTGCATTCAGGTTTGGAATTCCCATGGCGACAGGCTTTCGAGACTACCTGAGGGGTTTCGTGCCGTGGCTGCCACGGAGAATTCAGAGTTTGCCGCAATCGAGGATCCCGTCAGAAAATTTTACGGTCTCCAATTTCATCCGGAGGTGGAACATTCCGAACAAGGAACCGATGTGCTTAGAAATTTCCTCCGATCGGCTTGCGGCTGCAAGGGAGATTGGAGGCTGGACGACTTTACCGAGCGACAAGTCTGTGAAATTCGTGAAAAAGTTGGAGACGATCGCGTCATATTGGGCCTAAGTGGAGGAGTTGAT
The DNA here is from genome assembly GCA_964576585.1 of uncultured Puniceicoccaceae bacterium. Classification (GTDB taxonomy): domain Bacteria; phylum Verrucomicrobiota; class Verrucomicrobiia; order Opitutales; family Seribacteraceae. The sequence goes on from CAZNWO010000018.1 coordinate 30,632, forward strand.
TCCTCCGTTGCCGCCGCACTGATCCATAGAGCCATCGGAGATCGCCTGACCTGTGTCTTTGTGGACAACGGCTTGCTTCGACTTGATGAAAAAGCTCAGGTGAAGCAACTGTTTCGGGAAAATTTCCCTTCTCGACTCAAGGTTGTGAATGCATCGGCTCTTTTTCTAAAGCGTCTCAGGGGGGTGCGTGATCCTGAGAGAAAAAGAAAGATCATTGGAAAGACCTTTGTGGAAGTTTTTGACGAAGCTGTGGCAAGTGTCGGCGAAGTCAAGTTTCTGGCCCAAGGTACTCTTTATCCGGACGTTATCGAAAGTGTCCCGATTGGCGGCAATCCAGCAGCCTTGATCAAGAGCCATCACAATGTAGGAGGTTTGCCCAAGAAGATGAAGCTCAAGCTGCTCGAGCCTCTACGCGAGTTGTTCAAGGACGAGGTTCGTGAAATTGGTCGTGGGCTGGGCTTGCCCGAGCATGTGTTGATGAGGCATCCTTTTCCCGGTCCGGGCTTGGGGGTTCGTGTCGTTGGGGAAATCACTCGTTCGCGCTTGCGGGTTCTGCGTGAAGCCGATGCCATCCTTCAGGAAGAGCTTTTTCGCTCTGGTGAATACTACAAGCTATGGCAGGCTTTCTGCGTTTTTCTGCCGGTCAAAAGTGTTGGAGTCATGGGAGATGAACGTACCTACGAGCATGTAATTGCCATAAGGGCGGTTACCAGCAGCGATGCAATGACCGCGGATTGGGCTAAGTTGCCGGATAATCTCTTGAGGCTGGTGTCGAACAGAATCATTAATGAGGTGAAGGGTGCAAATCGAGTGGTTTACGATGTGAGCTCCAAGCCTCCGGGAACTATCGAGTGGGAATAACCTTTCTCTTTGGATTGGTCTTTTGAATGAAGCGTTTTGACGGAGATGATCCCGACTTGCTCGAAAAACTTTCCCGAGACTTGGGGGCTGCATCTCGCGACCTTGAAGTTGAGAAAGTCGTATCCGACATCATTGAGCTTGTGGGTCAAGATGGCGATTCAGGGCTCCTTGACCTTACCGAGCGTTTTGACGGAGTCCGGCTTGAGCCCGATTTCTTGCGTGTTGCGGAGGCCGAAATTGCCAAGTCCCGCGACATTTTGCGGGAAGAGGAAAGAATGGCAATCCAAGAGGCAATTGACAACATCCGCTCTTTTCATGAGCAAGGTCATCCCCTGGACTGGACTGCGGAGAACTCTCATGGTGGGGTCGTGGGCGAGCGCCACTATCCCATCAATCGCGTGGGTTTGTATGTGCCGGGCGGAAGCGTTCCCTTGGTGTCGACCGTTTTGATGACCGCCACCCTCGCCAAGGTTGCAAATGTTCCCGAGATCGCAGTGGCGACTCCTCCAAAGTCGGACGGAACCATAGACCCTTCCCTGTTGGCTGCCTTGGCTATGCTCGGCATAGACGAAGTTTATCGAATCGGTGGGGCGCAGGCGGTAGCTGCCTTGGCCCTCGGGACCGAAACCGTCCCACCAGTCGACAAGATCTTCGGTCCAGGAAATGCATTTGTCAACGAAGCCAAGAGACAGGTGTTTGGTTTGGTGGGCGTGGACTTGTTGCCTGGCCCGAGCGAGGTGATGGTGCTTTGTGACGATACTGCTCGTCCGTCCCATGTCGCCGCAGCCTTGTTGGCCCAAGCCGAACATGGTTCGGGTAAGGAAAGAGTTTTCCTTGTCGGCCTGAATCCTGCAGTTGTGGATGATTCGCTTGAGGAAATGAAAGTCCAACTGGAAAAGCTTTCACATAAAGAGTCTATTCTTAAGGTTCTCGACAAAGGTCTTTTCGTAGTTGATGCAAGCACTGAGGATCAGGCTATTGAAGTGACCAACTTTGTTGCTCCTGAACATTTGGAGTTACAGGTCGAAGAGAACAAGCTGGATCGCCTGACGGATGCGATTTCAACGGCAGGGGCTATTCTGCAAGGACACGATACCCCGACGGTACTTGGAGACTTTGCAGCTGGTCCCAGTCATGTCTTGCCGACAGGTCGTGCCGCCCGTTTTTCTTCGGGCTTGAGATTGAGTGACTTCTATCGTCGTTCCAGCGTTCTTCGTTACGATGTCTCGGCTTTGGCTAAGGCCGAGCAGGTTGTCACATGTTTTTCTTCCATGGAAAGTCTGGATGCTCACGGACGATCCCTGTCTGTCCGACTTGAGAAAAGTTAGTCGTATGACCAACCCGTCCAATCTCGCTCTGCATCGAGTCCGGGCTCACAAGGCATATGTGCCTGGCGAACAACCCCCCCCCGAGACCAAGCTCATTAAGCTAAACACGAATGAGAACCCCTACCCTCCTTCCCCTCTGGTTCTCGAAGCCATAAAGGCCGAAGCCAAAAATCTTCGTCTTTATCCTGATGCAAAATCTTCCAATCTGCGTGAAGCGTTGGCCGAGCTCCACGGTTTGTCGCCCGATCAAGTCTTGGCGGGAAATGGTTCGGATGATGTTTTGAATCTTTGTGCTCGAAGCTTTGCGGATGCCGACAAGCCAATAGGCATGACCGTTCCAAGCTATTCTCTTTATCCAACGCTTGCGTCTCTGCAGGGCTCCCCGCTTGTCGAGGTTCCTTTTGACGATAGCTTTTCGCTGGACCCCGAGAGGATTTCCTCTTGCGGAGCGAACTTGTTCTACTTGACCTCTCCCAATGCGCCAACCGGCTTGGGATTTTCGAATCAAGTCCTCTCCGAAATCCTGAAAAGTTTCGAGGGGATATTGGTCGTCGATGAAGCTTATGCAGACTTTGCCGAAGAAAACGCAGTTTCCCTATTGTTTGAGTTTCCGCGTCTCCTCGTAGTCCGTACCCTCTCCAAGTCTTATGGGCTTGCAGGTTTGCGAGTAGGTTTTGCCTTGGGCAGTCCTGAAGTTGTCGGCATTCTTGATAAGGTCCGGGAGGTCTACAATGTTGATCGCTTGGCACAAGCTGCCACCATTGCCGCGATCAAGGATCAAGACTATTTTCAAGAGGTTATTGGCAGGGTTCTCGCCACAAGAACACAACTGACGGAAGTCTTTGCCGGATTGAAATGGAAGGTGTACGAGAGTTCTGCAAATTTCGTTTTTACGGAACCTCGCTTGCCTGCCGGTGAATCTGGGCCAGAAATTGCCGAAGACTTGTTCGAATATCTGTACGCAAGAAACATTCTGGTACGTCGTTTTCCCAATCATCCTTTGACGTCATCGTTTCTTCGTATCAGTATTGGCGACGACGATCAGATGACTACCTTGAACAAGACTATTGAGGAATGGCTGAAGACCGCATAGCAAACGTTTCCCGGGAAACCAAGGAAACGCATGTAAGCATCGAGCTTGCTCTCGACGGCAAGGGAGAAGGCAAGATAAATACAGGGGCACCCTTTTTCGACCACATGCTCGAATTATTTGCTCGGCATGGATTTTTCGATCTCACCGTCGAGGCATCCGGTGACGTGGAGGTAGATTATCACCATCTTGTGGAAGACGTTGGGCTTGCCTTGGGGAAAGCTCTTCGCGATGCCCTCGGAGATCGCGGAGGAATTGCTCGCTACGGGTTTTTCGTTTTGCCGATGGACGAAACCCTCGTAACGGTTGCCTTGGATCTCAGCAATCGCCCCGCCCTCGTTTACGATGCCGAAATACCCGTTTCCTTTGTAAGGGATTTTAACGTCAACCTCTTCAAGGAATTCTTTCAAGCTTTTGCGAATGAGGCTGGAGCCAACCTGCATGTTCGTCTCGAGCACGGAGAAGAACCCCATCATGTGGTAGAAGCGGTTTTCAAGGCATTTGCAAAAGCACTGGATGCGGCTACCTTGCTGGAACCGCGTCTCGGAGGAGCAGTTCCTTCCACAAAGGGTACCCTTTCCCAATAGGTTTCCCCAACAGATTCCCGCAACCCCGTTCGGCAAATGCATGCCAAGTTGGCAATAGTAGACTACGGGACGGGAAATATTCGCAGTGTGGTTAGAGCATTCCGTCATTTGGGGGCTACGCCATCCATTGCGACTAAACCCTCTGCAGCCGATTCGGCGGATGCAATCGTCTTTCC
>CAZNWO010000019.1:0-10715 GCA_964576585.1 uncultured Puniceicoccaceae bacterium
CATCAAGGCTTTTGCCAAGGAATCCTGCCCGCTTTCCTGACGTGATTCATGAGGATGCGGGAGAGTTCATGAGCAATCTTTGAGTTGGCGGGCTTGGGGTTGGCTTCCTTCGGGTCCTGTTCCAAGTTCACCAACTGCATCGGCTCGAAGGGGGTGTTCTGGAGAAGCTTCCAGGGACCACGCCGAATGGCGTAGTAGGCCCGTCCTTGGTAGCGTCGGTTTCCTTCACGCCGGACGAAGATCAGGGTGCGGTCCGGATTCCCTTTGGCTTCCTTGAGCATTACGGGGGCGAGGCTCAGTCCGTCTATCTCGTGCTCCACCTTAACCCCCGCAATTTCGCAGAAGGTGGGCAGGAGGTCCATGGTGATGCCGGGGGCGTTGGTGCGTCCGGGTTTTATTGTTCCCGGCCAAACGGCGCAGGTCGGTACGCGAATGCCGCCTTCCCAGTGCTCCTGCTTGCCGCCGCGGAGCTCTCCGTTGAGTGCGCCGTGCGGGATGGATCCTCCGTTGTCGGAGGAGAAGACGATGAGGGTGTCCTCCGAAATACCCAACTCCTTGACTGCATCTAGGAACTTGCCGATTTCGTGGTCCATGTGCTCGACGAAGGCGACGTTGGTGGCCCGCTTCTTGCCGAGTTGTGGTTCACGCGTTTGGACTTTCTCCAGCCAGTCCTTGGGCGGCTGGATGGGAAAGTGAGGGGCGTTGTAAGCGAGGTAGAGGAAGAAGGGTTTCTTTTTGTCGGCGGTCTGCTCCTTTACGTATTCGATGGCCCACCTTGTAAAGACTTCCGTGGCGTGGCCCTTTGGCTTAACTTCTTCCTTGTTGCGGCGCATCCAGTTGACGCCACCTCGGAGGTGGGTCCAGTAGTCATCCATCATGTCTGCGAGGAAACCGTGGAAGAAGTCGAAGCCACGATCATTGGGTATGTTGGGCGATTCAAAGCCCAAGTGCCATTTGCCGACCATTCCGGTATGGTAGCCGGCTTTGCGCATGAGGTCGGGCATGGTAGGCCCAGTTGGCTTGAAGTAGCCCCAGTTGCTTTCCTCCCATTGACGAATTACTCCGGGTGCGCCGACAAGGTCAGGATAACGGCCCGTTAGAAGAGAGGCTCGGGTGGGTGTGCAGACGGTGCAGTTGGAGTAGAATTGGTCGAATCGCAGACCGGCTTTCATGAGGCTGTCGATGGCAGGAGTGCGGATGTCGGTCCCGCCGAAGGAGGAAAGATCGGAGTAACCGAGGTCGTCTACCAGGATGCATACGACGTTTGGCTTTTTGGCCGTCCCCGTTAGGGTTAGGGAAAAAAGCATGCAGACAAGAGAGAGGTTGAGTTTCATGGAAGCGAGGAAAGCGTTCCTGATTTAACAGGCAAGCAAAAGCCCCGTCGAAATCGACGGGGCTTTGCATAAAAGTGTATTGAGGTTTTGACCTTACTTCACTACGGCGTGCAGACCGTTGTCGTGCAGGGCTCGGATGAAGGCGAGGGCGTTGAAGTCACCCGTTACTTCAAATGTCTTGCTCCCTTTTTGCGCGGTGTGAGCTTTGGCTCCGTCAGTAGCATCCACAGCGCGTGCAATGGCTTTGACGCACTTGCCGCAGCAAAGGTGAGCACCGCCCAAGGTTAGGGATTTGACCTTCTTGTCCTCGGCTCCGCCTTCGCAGGTTATGGCGAGGTCCTTGTCGGAGGACTTGCCGTAGTATCCTGCCTTTGCTACTCCCTTCAGGGCGGCGACAACGGCATTCTTGGCTCCACTGATTGCAACGGATCCGGCCTTGGCGTTGCATTTGACGGTGGCCCCGGTATTCTTGACGGCCTTGGTCACGCCGTTTACGCAACCTTTGCAACAGAGATGAACGCCTGAAAGCGTGACCTTGGTTTCGGCGTGGGAAAAAATGGATCCAAAGACAAGGGAGATCGAGATGCAAAAAATAGATTTCATGGTGATTTTATTTATTTGGAGACTTTTTAACATATAGATTCTGGCGTGAACTTTAAGACAAGAAAGAATACCTCGGAAGAGAATTTGTCAGTTTGTTCCAAAACGGTGTCCTAAATGACAAACGAAGCGGTATTAGAAATAATATAAAGCAATATTCAGCTTTTTTCGAAAAACAAACCGGACTAAAACCACAATGAACACAGAGGCGAAAACAGATGATAAAAGAGAAAGGATTGAGCCTAAGGGCATCAAGCTTCCTCGGACCACCTGTTGGCGACCTGTATCGTTCTTTGGAGAAAACCTAGTCAAAAGGAAAGCCCGCCGCGTCTACGAGGGACGCGGCGGGTTTCCCAAGGCTAGGCTAGGGTTGATTGGAAAAACCGCTCGAGTCATCTAGCTTTTCCGTTCGTCGCTTTGGTCTTTACCGAGACTTAACTGACAGGCACGGATATAGTTCTCTTGGGAATGGGTCTGTCGCTCTTGGCCAATGGTATCAAGGTTGTAATCGTGGAATCCTTGTGAAACCTTGATCTTTTGCCGGAAACATTCATCATTGCTTCATTTCCCCTGAACCTGCAAGGCTTGGGCGTTTCTCCCGCACGGGCCGACACAATCCTAAACGACGAATGAAGCCAATTGTACAAATCTCGCTGGATCTCACGAATATTGAAGAAGCTCTGGATACCGCCGGCATCGCGATGCGGGCCGGGGTAGACTGGCTGGAGGCAGGGACTCCCCTCATTCTTGCCGAAGGCTTGCACGGTGTTCGTGCACTGCGTGAAGCCTTTCCGGAAACCCCCATCGTTGCAGATCTCAAGACTATGGATGGAGGTTACCTCGAGGCGGAAATGATGGCGAAGGCGGGAGCCACCCATGTTGTGGTCATGGCTCGGGCTCACCCCGAGACCATCAAGTGCGTGGTGCAGGCAGGCAAGGATTTCGGGGCCGAAGTGATGGGAGACAACTTGGGCTGTCCGGATATGGTAGCGGGCGCAAAAGAGCTCGAGGACTTGGGATGCGATTTCGTGATCCATCACATCGGTTATGACGAGCGCCGAGGAATTGCCGCAGCCGGCAACCCGATGCCCAGCCCTATGGATCGATTGCGTGAAGTGGTCGATGCCGTGTCGGTTCCCGTTCAGGCTGTGGGCGGACTTACCTTGGAGCAAGCGGTGGCATGTCCAAGTTATGGCGCTCCCTTGGTCGTGCTTGGAGCGCCGCTTACCATTGATGCTGATGCCTTCAAGACTGCAGGAGGTGATCTTGAAGGTTCGCTTCGGTTAATTTGCAATGCCGTGCACGAACAAGAGGTTGCATGAAGTCTCCCGCCGTAGTCAACTTTGCTCCGGAGAAGGACTCCGTCGAGATCAGGGATTTGGAAAAACCCGACATCGGCCCCGAAGACGTTTTGCTGGAGGTTGCCAATGTCGGTGTTTGTGGAAGCGACCTCCATCAATGGACGGCCGATCATTCCTGGCCCGTCAATTACCCCGTGGTGCTTGGCCATGAATTTGGTGGTCACATCGTGGAGAAGGGACAGCAGGTTACGGGCTGGGAGGAAGGCCAAAGAGTCGTGTCCGAGACGGCGGCAATCATAAGCCCCGAGAATCCGATGACGCGTCGAGGCCTCTACAATTTGGACTCCACACGCAAGGGCTTCGGTTACGGGGTTGACGGGGCGATGACGAGATTCGTTCGCGTTCCCTCCCGAATCTTGCACAAGGTGCCTGAGAACCTCCCTTTTGAGCAAGCTTGTCTGACTGAGCCGAGTTGCGTTGCCTACAATGCGGTGGTTAAGAATGCCCGGATCGAACCTGGAGATCGTGTGGCAGTGCTAGGTCCCGGAACAATAGGAATCCTGTGCTCGGCCATGGCCCGCTTATGTGGAGCGGAGGTGGCCTTGGTTGGACTGGAGCAGGATGCCAATCGACTGGAAATCGCACGACAAGCCTATGGTTGCGATACCATAGTGGGGGATGCAACGAATTGGGCGATGCAGCGAGATGGTCTTGGCTGCGATGGGGTGATCGATGCCGCAGGCGCTAGTGCTACTCTGAAGATAGCAATGGATTTGGTGCGCCCGGCAGGCTGGATAAGCAAGGTGGGTTGGGGGCCACAGCCGCTGGGCTTTAATCTTGATCCCCTTGTGCAAAAGAACGTGACGCTTCAAGGAAGCTTCAGCCACAATTGGCCGATCTGGGAGCGAGTGATCGCCTTGTTGGCCAGTGGCGCCTTGAAAGTCGAACCGATCATCGGAGGAGTTTGGCCGATTGCGGAATGGCGCGAGGCTTTTGAGCAAATGCATTCCGGGAAGGTGGTTAAAAGCGTTTTGAAGCCATGAAGCTCGAAAACAAAGCTATTATCGTTACGGGAAGCTGTACGGGCATCGGACGTGCAATCGCAATGAAATGCGTCGAGGAAGGCGCAAAGGTCGTGATTCATGGCTTGGAGGCCGATCTCGCCGAGGAAACCGTGAATGAAATAGGTCCCGACAGGGCCGTCTCCTTGGTCAAGGACTTGACGGAGGAAGGTTGCGCAACCGAACTTGTCGAACTTGCTAAGCGGAGTTTCGGAAGACTGGATGGCGTGGTGAACAACGCGGCTTGGGTGGCTTGGTCAAACGTTCGCGACACCGACTTGCCTTTTTTCAGAAAGGTTCTGGAAATCAATACTCTCGCACCATACGCCCTTATTCGAGCTGCCCTACCCGAGTTGAGCAAAGCTAAGGGGAGCGTGGTAAACATAGGGAGCATCAACGCCTATTGCGGAGAAACGACGTTGATGGCCTATTCCGTCTCAAAGGGAGCCTTGATGACCTTGACGCGTAACTTGGGTGACGCCTTGATGCAGGAGCACGGCATCCGTGTGAACCAAATCAATCCTGGTTGGGTGCTGACCGAGAACGAGGCCAAGAGAAAGAAGGAGCATGGCCTTAAGGAGGATTGGTATGCCGACCTTCCCAAGGTTTTTGCCCCTGCCGGAAGGATCATCTGGCCAAAGGAGATTGCAACCATGGCGCTCCATTGGCTCTCGGACGAGTCGGGTCCGGTTAGCGGGCAGGTTTTCGATCTCGAGCAATATCCAATGATCGGCAGAAACCCTCCCAAGGACAGCAACACGCTGCCCGAATAATAAGTTTTAAGACTATGCCCAAGCTCGCCGTTTTCCCTAAGGCCTATATGCAGGCGCTCTGCAAGGACGGATCCATGACTGTGTCCGAGTGGATTCGACTAGCGTCGGATTTGGACGTCGACGGACTCGAGTGGTATGCGGGATTCCTCGAGATGTCCGATGAATCGAAATGGTCCGTGTTTCGCCAGCAAGTGGAGGATGCGGGAAAGGTGATACCCATGATGTGTTGTTCCCCGGACTTCACTCATCCCGATTCCAATTTCCGAAACGCGGAAATAAAAAAGGAAAAGGCCTGGATTGATATGACCCATGCTCTCGGAGGGAAATACTGCAGGGTGCTCAGTGGTCAACGCCGTCCCGAACTGGACGTCGAGGAGGGAGTCAAGTTGGCCGCCGATTCCATCTACCAATGTCTTCCTCATGCCGAGGAAAGAGGAATCACCCTCATTCTGGAAAACCACTACAAGGACGACTTTTGGGAATACCCTGAATTTGCCCAGAAGATGGATGTCTTCTGCCTCTTGCTCGACGCAGTGAAGCATCCCTCCTTCGGAGTGAATTACGACCCAAGCAACACTTACCTTGCGGGAGAAGATCCCTTGGAATTGCTGAGAAGAGTTTCAGACAGGGTTGTTACGATGCATGCCAGCGATCGCTTTTTGCTGGAAGGAACGATTGAGGACTTGAGAAAGGAGGAAGGAGGCGCCGAGGGTTATGCCAAACGTCTCAGCCATGGAGAGATTGGAAAAGGGCTGAACGACTACGATGCCATCTTTTCGGAACTCAAAAGCAAGGGCTTCGATGGGTGGATCAGCATAGAAGATGGCGTGGACGGAATGGAGCAACTCCACCGCAGCGTGGGCTTCCTAAGAGAGAAAATCGAGAAACATTGGGACTCCCGGACGTAACGTCTGGCAAGACCTGAGTGCAGGCACTCTATCCGAAAACTAGTTCTTATCCTCGTCCAGCTTGAGCTTTTCCAGTTTGGGCCTGATCACGAAGGCACAATAGCTCTGGTTGGGATTACGACGAAAGTAGTCCTGATGATATTCTTCCGCAGGATAAAAGGTGGGTGCCGGGACGATTTCCGTTACAACTGGGTCGACCAAGGTTTTGTCCAACTTCTTCTTCCAGCTTTCTGCGGCAAGTTTCTGCTTCTCGTCATGGTACATGACTACCGATCGATACTGCGTGCCGACGTCGGCCCCTTGTCGGTTGAGCGTGGTCGGATCGTGACATTGGCCAAAAGTATCGAGAAGCGAGAGATACGAGATTTTGCTCGGATCAAAGGAAATCTTGATGACTTCGGCATGTCCCGTGGTGCCGGTGCAAATTTGCTCGTAGGTTGGTTCCGGTATGGAGCCTCCGGCATAGCCCGAAACAACATTCTCGACTCCTTCCACTAACTCAAAAACAGCTTCGGTGCACCAAAAGCAACCGCCGCCAAAAGTCGCGACTTGCAAGCTTCCCGAAGTGCTGCTTCCCGTGTCTTCTTTTTCTTTCTCCATTACAAGCTCCGTTGATCCCGAACAACCGCAAAACCAGAGTGCGGATAATATCAAAAGGTAATTAGCATTCATTTTGTCTGAAAAAATTGTTGGTTAAATCCTAAAGACCCTGAAAGCAAATGCCAACATTTGTTTGGCTTTCAATCAACCAAGCATTGCATGATCGGTAAAAAAGGATTGCCCAAGAGGAGCCATGCGCCCTATCGCTTAAGGCTATGAAATCCCTAAACCAATCCCGTCGTAGTTTTATTGTCAAATCGGGCAAGCTCGTTGCCGCCGGATCCGCCGCCTATGTGTCCGCGCCATTCATTCTGAATGCTCAGAAAGGTTCGCCGAACGGAAGGCTACGATTCGGTTGTATCGGGGTTGGAGGTCGCGGGACCAGCATCGCCAACGCTGCCCGTCGCTATGCAGACGTAGTTGGTGTTTGCGACTTGGACACCCACCGAATCGAGCGCGTTAACAAGGCGCTCGCCCAAGGCAAGGCTGAAGGTTATAAAGACTACCGCAAGCTGCTTGATCGGAAAGATATCGACTTTGTTACCATCGGCACCACGGATCACTGGCATGTGCGTGTCGCAATTCAAGCGATGAGAGCGGGAAAGGACGTTTATTGTGAAAAGCCGCTGACTCTCACGATCGATGAGGGCAAGCAGATTTGCAAAGCCACCAAGGAAACGGGAAGGGTTTTTCAAGTTGGCACGCAGCAAAGAACCGAAATGGGCAAAAGGTTCCTCACTGCAATCGGAATCATTCGTGAAGGTCGCATCGGTAAAATCAAGAAGGTTACCTGCAACATCGGTGGAGCGCCGAGGGGCGGACCTTTCAAAAAATCCGATCCGCCCGCCAATCTCGACTGGAACACTTGGCTGGGACAAGCTCCTATGGTGGACTACATCAAGGAACGTTGCCATTACCAGTTCCGTTGGTGGTACGAATACTCCGGAGGTAAGATGACCGACTGGGGAGCTCACCACGTCGACATCGGTCAGTGGGCCATCGACCAACTCGGCGAGGGTCAAGGCCCCTTGTCTCTGGATCCTGTTCTCGGAGAGCATCCCGTTCCCCTCAAGAATGGCATGCCCACCAAGGACAATCACTACAACACTTCCCACAATTTCCACATCCGTTGCCAATTTCCAAAGGAAATCGAGTTGAACATTGTCAGCAGGTCAAAGCACGGTAACGGAGTGTTCTTCGAGGGTACGGATGGAGATTTGTTCGTTAGCCGAGGAAGGCTCTCGGGAGATGGTGCCAATGGCCTTAAGGAGAAGCCTCTTGCATCGGATACCATCAAGAAACTCTACAAGGGCAAGACGCCTACCAGTCACATGGAAAACTTCATTGCATGTGTCAAGGATCGCGAGGACCCGATTTCCGACGTCTACACCCACCACCGGGCAATGACCACCTGCCACCTCGCCAACATCGCCATACGATTGGGCCGCAAGCTGAAATGGGACGCGAAGGCCGAGCAAATCGTTGGGGACGACAAGGCCAATGGATGGTTGGCCCGGGAACAACGCAAGGGTTTCGAGACGTCTGTCTAGGCGACGTCCATTAACTTTCAGGCAACTGCGTCTTGCGAATCCTGCGAAAGTAGGGTTTGCTATACATGGAAAAGGTTAGTTACCTTTTGCCACCAATTCATGCCCGCTCTGTCGCAAGCTCGGGCTAGTGCCCGAGGGAAGAACTTGAAGTCTAGGAACTCCAAGGGGTTTGCACTTGTCTTCTGTTTGGCGCTCCTTGCATTGATCTTTGCCTTGGTGATCGGGCTGACGTCGTTGGTGACGCTGGAGCTTCGCCACACTCAGATGCGACAAGAGATGGTCCTTTCAAAAATCCATACGCAGTTCGGATTGGGAATAGCCTTGGGGGATTTGAAGAGGCACTTGGGGCCCGACCAGAAGATTTCAGCTACTGCCGAGATACTGGAAGGGGGAATGGATTCAGGCTCATTGGACGACGGTCGCAGATTCTGGACTGGGGTTTGGGATACCAAGGACATGCTTGCAGAGCCCGTCTGGCTGATCTCGGACAAACAAGGAAATCCCTACGAGGCGATGACGTCCGGAAGCCATTACATAGATCAGGCTGTGTTGGTTGGCAGACCCGAAGACGGTTCTCTTGCGAGTACAGTCAGGCTTGGAAAAGTTGAAGTCGAACAGACTAATGCTCTCGGGGAATACTCGAGTTCAGAGAACGATGCGTCGGGTTCATATGCCTATTGGATTGGAGATGAGGGGGTAAAAGCCAAGATCAACATGTCGCGAGGCGAGGATGCCCTTAACGCCACCGGGTTTGGCGTTTCCGCGATACCCGGCCTAGAAGCCCTCGAATCCAAGTTGCAGGCGGAAGAGCTCAAAAAGATACTCGATGTATCCTCCTTGGCCGAAATCACGAAGGCCGCGGACAAGGAGGTCATGGAATCCTTGTTTCACGAGGTAACCGTGCATGGGCAAGGTGTACTCTCAAATGTCAAGGAGGGAGGGTTGCGCGGAGACTTGACCGCTGGGTTGCAACCTGATGCCAGAGATTCCGAGGGCAAACCGGTCCTCACTGGTAAGGAGCAGATTTTTGGTCCTGCAAAGGAAGAATCAGCTTCCTATAGTCGCGGAGGAGGATTTGTTCCTGGAAGAGGATTTCCCGAACTACAAGGCTACGAGTTGTTCTGCAACATAAGGAGAACTGCCGGTGGTGGGTGGCGTCCGGGGACGACTCGTCGCCCTCTCGACCCGACCTCTCCCTATGCGGACTTGGTCAGCTACAGCCCGACTTACTATTCCCTGCTCGTGGAGGACTTGAACGACTTCGACTGGGACCTTCGGCTAGACGTAATGCGGCTTAGCGACGGCAATATCTTGCTTACCCTGCATTACAACTCTCCCGCAGGGTTCAACCACACGATCATGGACAACAAGGGTAACCCGTTGCCCGGGTTGCTGAGGTGTCACTACAGCCAATGGCGAAGAGGCAAGGTGTACTCGACGATCATTCAATGTGGCACCGAAGACGTGAACATCGATCCCGGGGGGCCTCTTTGGGACCAGTTGAGGGATTATTACAACTTGGGCAAAGAATTGAGCTCTAGTGCCGGTGGAAATTCAATTTCTCCACGATTGCAGACGGAAGAAAAGGTGGGAGTTCACCCAGTGATAACTCGTGCTCAGTTCTTTCTCTATCCGACCTATCAAAAGCAGTCGAACGGAAGGTACAAAATCTATTCCCACGTCTTGCCCGCCTTGGTTTTGTGGAATCCTCATGACGTGGACTTGTCTCCTTCGAAATACACGGTCGGCTTGTGGAATCGGGAGCAATTTGGGTTTGGAGACAAATACCGCATCTACTACAACGACAGGAACGTCTGCGAAAAAAACTATTACCGCTGGCATCCGCGCAAGCCTGGAGGCCCCGAGGGGGGAATCTTGGACCAACGGAAGGCAAACGTAGACATAAAGGGTCCGAACCCTGAACCCGGATACCCCACCTCGCGTTGGCCATACATAAACACCGACGGGAACATCGGGGTCGACCTCATCGCTTGCAGACCCGGTCGAATCTGGACCTATATGGACACGGTTCCCGGAGAAACTTACGAGGTCAAGTTTCCATTCGGCATCAATAGGGACGGAGGGCGCAAAAAGCGTCGAGGCATTGTTTCTTGGGACGGCACGGACATGGCAACCTTCGAGGGAGATACCAAGCTTTTTCGGTACGGCGCTCCCCAAGATTACGTCACCTTCACTGCAGTCGCCACTTCAAACAGGACTCGATTGGAGTTTCGCAGCGCAAACCAAGGAGGGTGCCAAGGGGCTACCATCGGAGTCTGCACGGTTAAGTCGACTACAGGCTATCCGGCTTCAGCAAAAGTGCCCACCAAGTTTCCCGGTTACATGAACAAGAAAATTGGGTTCGTGCTCGATAACGTTTCCGGACTGAAGGCGGGAGAGGCATTGGTTTTCACCCCTGCTGCAGAAAGCCGATATGCTGAGTACAGTATAGGAAACCCTCCGGGCAACCTCCTCAAGGAAGGTTGGCATGGCGGACATACCTTCTGGAAACCGACCGACAAATCATTCGACGCCGATGCGAAGCCTACCCACGGTGAAGTGATACTGGATTCGAACGATACCTACCT
>CAZNWO010000019.1:10815-21522 GCA_964576585.1 uncultured Puniceicoccaceae bacterium
ATGGGACGTTTCCAGCAAGACGAAGGACAGCCCGAACAGTTTCCTCTACTTCCACGAAAGACGAGCGGGAGATATGGTTCGAGCCAATTGGCTGGGGCGGTTGGCAGACGTTTTAAGCTGCGTTTTTCCGCAGACGATGAGGACTCTTATGAGAGTGGACGCATTCGTTGGTTGGCCAACTACAATCCCAGGGCCTCGATCATGTCGCCAACGCCTTATGAATTTTCCTCCGACAAGGGTCATCGCTTGACGGGTTCTCTGCAGACCATTCCGAACTACCAAACGGATCAAGGCAAGGTGTCCGACAACCAATGGGACGTACCGGTTTCAGGTTCTGCCTCACAAGACAATCCTTTCGTGGCCTACTCGCACCAGACCGGAGTCACCAGAGGTCCATTGTTCGAGATTCCCAAGGGATACGACCAAGAACACTTCCGCTCTCTCGCCCAGTTTTCGCATGTTGACTTCTCCACAAAAGCTCATCGCCTGATTCGCGAATTTCTTACCTTCGAAATTGGCGCCTCTTACGAAAAATATGCCATGCGAGGTCTCGGCAACAAACCCGGTTACGCCGCAGGAAACTCCTTGGCCGATCCTCGGATACCACTGGACGCCACGCATGTGAATCTCAGCAGCAATCCGTGGATCGCAAATGAAGCTCGTTTGGATGCAGGTTATCATTACGACCATTCCTACCTCCTCAATGAGGCTCTGTGGGACAAGTACTTCCTTTCTACCATTCCCCGGGCGACAAACGCCCGCCAAATCAACGAGCAAGACTTGGTGTTGCCAAACAGTCGACTAAGGCTCAGGAGTGATCCACTACTGATTGATCGTAGGGCTAAAACCGTACAAGCAACTGAGCGGCTGCCTTTTGATCAAGCCTTTCAAGTAGCCTTGGAACGTCGAGGCAAAGACTTGCTTGCCTATGACATGGCTGCTTCACTCCTAATGATTGATGGCGCCTTCAACGTAAACTCCACCTCGGTCAAGGCTTGGGCGGCCTTGCTCGGCTCCTTCTTTGGGTCCAAGGTGACAACCAAGACCGGAGGTCGGTACGAAGCTGATTACGAGTCACCCTTCTTGCGCATGAACCAACCCCATGGACCTGCGGTCAAGGCTGGAGACGGCACAAGTTCTTCTTCAGGAAAAGCATACACGGGGTTTCGCACTCTAAGCCAAGCCGAAATCGACTCTCTTGCTCAAGAAATAGTAAAGCAGGTAAAGAATCGAGGACCATTCGATTCCATTGCGGCATTCGTTAACCGCACGTTGCCCAAAGCCGATCTTCCTTCACGCGAAAGCGATTGGCAAAGCTCTGCCATGAAGGGAGCCTTGGCATCGGCAATTGAAAGCGCGGGCATCAACGATCACTTCATGGACGAGAAAGTTTTGGCGGAATCGCATGAAAACTTGGATCAATCCCTAGCAGGAGGAGCAAACAAGCCTGGAGGAGCCATGTCCTCCGCTGGTTCCGCTGCTTCCCATGCTCCCGGATTCCTGTCTCAGGCGGATCTTCTGTCACGGCTTGGTCCCTGTCTTTCGGCAAGGTCGGACACCTTCAGGGTGAGAGTCTTTGGCGAATCCTTTGCTCCATCTTCAAGTGGGCAGGAAAGTAGCGGAAGCCACGCCCGTTGCGAAGCTATCTTTCAAAGACTTCCCGAAGCTTTGGAACCTGACAAAGCGATTCCGGGTTCTTCCGGAAACAAAAGTTGGAATGGCCTTTATCGAAAGTTTGCTCTTGTCGGTTTCCGTTGGCTTACGGACAACGAGATTTGACATTTCGCGTGTTTTCATGACTCCTGTAGGAAGAATCTTTGAAACCATCTATATTATGAAAAAACACCCCTTGAAGCGAAACCTCTTGCTATGCTTGGCACTGGCCTTGACGCCTCTTTTCCAAGGTCAAGTAAGCGACCAGCAAAGAAAGCAGCTCCGCGAATTGCTTCGCTACCAACGCGCTTACAACGAACAACTGGACCAAGCCCGCAAGCAGCTGTTGGAAAAGGACGAGGAACTGCAGCTCGTATATTCCGAAATGGTCGAGGCCGAGAGAATCTACCTTGAGGCAAGCAGGCAATATCAGGGATTGCTTGAAAAAAAGCTCAAGGCGAATCCAGCCGTGAATGGCATTCAAGCAAAGTTAGATAAAATCAACCAACAGATTCGACAAGTAGGGTCGGCTCCAAAACCACCACGCCGATAGGATTCCAATTCCCTTGCACTGCCTTTCAGCAGTCCTCGTCGCATTCATTCTGGCCTGCCCTGCCTTAGGTCAGGAACGCGGCACCAAGAAACCGGAAGTCTCCCTCAAACTTAGGTTCTTGGCTTGGCCTCACCCGCAAACGAAACCAGCCAAACCTCAGGATTCTCCCAAAAAAGGTGAAGAACCTACGGAGGTTCGTTTTCTTTCAACTATTCATTACCCGGAGGGAAACTCTTCCATCGCGGTTAACCTTTTGCCAGGAAAGTCGACGCGAGCATTAAGTTATTCCGGAGAATCCACTGCGAGCTTTTACCGAAATGCAAAGCTTCAGGGGAAGCGGGCATTTAGTGTGAAGCTCGAACCTCACTGGAAGGAAACGCTGTTGCTGCTGTATCCAAAGACCTCCGCTCAATCTTCCTTTGACGTTTTCCCCATTGTCCGACCAACCAAGGCCAGTCCTCCCAAGGGAATTGCGACAAACCTTACCAGAAAGGCACTATCTTTGGTCGTCGACGGCAAAGCCTTGAGGCTAAGTCCTTGGAAGCCTGCGGAATTCCGATATTCCCTTCGAGGAAAAGAACATGTCAGACTCGAGGTAAGGACCAGCGAAACGGGAAATACAAAGACCGTTGTATCGGTTAAGAAATTTTTCGGGCGAGATCAAAGCCCGATAATTTTATTAAGGAAGAATCGTACGGGAAGTAGGATTCTTCTTACCGCGCTTTAAGCTGAAAGAGACGAGACTTTGCTCAAGCCTTTTGGATTTTGCCAGCTTTGATAGCCTTTGCGGAAACCCACATCCGCTTTACTTGACCACTGGGAAGCTTTACTCGAACCCGCTGAAGGTTGGGACGAAAAGTGCGCTTGTTGACCTTCACCAACTGAAGGCCAATGCCACCGGCTTTCTTGCTGATGCCTTTTCGTATAATCTTGCCTCCCTTGCGGGGACGTTTACCTGTAACTGCACAAATCTTGGACATGACCTTAATTGGGGAAAACCAATCATAACATCAAATTGAGCCTTTACAGGCAAGCCCATTCATCAAGCATCATTTCTATGTTCTCGATCGAAAGACATTTGGAGCAATGAAAAAGAGACCTTTCGGAACGACGGGCTTTTGTACTTCCGAGATAGGTCTGGGCTGTTGGCAACTGGGAGGTGACTGCTGGGGTGACATGGACGAGGACAGTGCCTTCGAAATCCTCAGGACTGGAGCAAGCTCGGGAGGAAACTTTCTGGATACGGCGGACGTGTACGGCAGTGGGCGAAGCGAAGAACTGATTGGAAGATTCCTCAAAGAAACTGCCGGCGAATTTTTCGTAGCCACGAAACTAGGTCGCCAAGCCCATGTCTTTCCGGACAATTGTACTAAGGAAAACCTGCTGAGGTGCACGGAGGAATCCTTGGGTCGACTGGGATTGGAACAGCTGGATCTAACCCAGCTTCACTGCCTTCCTGCGAATGTCTTGCAGAAAGGCGAAGCGTTCGATGCCATGCGGGAACAACAGGCTGCAGGTCTTATTCGCAATTGGGGCGCGAGCGTGGAAAGCGTGGAGGAAGCCTTGCTGTGCCTCGAGGAGGAAGGGCTGGCCTCTCTGCAGATCATCTTTAATTTGTTTCGGCAAAAGCCCGCTGAGAGCCTTTTGGAAAAAGCCAAGGAAAAGAACGTGGCCATCATCGTTAGGCTTCCCCTGGCAAGCGGTCTGCTTTCAGGGAAACTTTCTGTAGATTCGGTTTTCTCGGAAAACGATCATCGCAGCTTCAACGAAAACGGTGAACTTTTCAACGTGGGGGAAACCTTTGCTGGACTGGGCTTGGAAAAGGGAGCTGAGCTGGCCGAAGAACTTAGCATGTTTGTTCCTGAAAACTTCAACATGGCCGAATTCGCTCTTCGTTGGATTTTGGACTTCGACGAAGTGACCACAATTATTCCCGGAGCCAGTCGGGCAGAGCAGGCAAAGGCAAACTTTGCGGTCTCGAACCTTCCATCGTTGTCTGATGAACTGCACGAAAGGATTAAGGCATTCTACGAGGAGAAAGTTGAGGCAAACGTTCGCGGCCCATACTAGCAAAGCAATTATGTTCAAGTCTCGGCTAAGTAAGATTCTAACGACGATTTTCGTCTTCGCGACCATCATGGGTCCGGGTCCGGGACTTTACTTGGTGAACCCGTCCGGGGATGATGAAACGAGTGCGACCATCTTGGGTATGCCTGCACTTTATGCATGGGCCGTGCTGTGGTTCTTGGTTCAGGGAGCTGTGATCTTGGTCGCCTACAAGAAGCTTTGGTCGAGCGAGGAGGAAGGCTCAGGATGAACTTCTCGAATCTGCAACCGGCAGTCATTGCTGCATCCGGTGTTGCGGGAGGTTACCTTCCGCACCTCATGCTTGCTGCATACATGATCCTTCTCGTGGGTTTATGCTATCTCGGCTACGTTAAGGGAAAGTCGACGGAAGAGGACTATTACTTGGCGGGGCGAGGCCAAGGTACGGTAGTCACGTCCCTCACCATCATGGCTACTTTTTTCTCAAGCGCGGCCTTGCTGGGAATTCCAGGCGTTGTCTATCGTGATGGAGCAAGCTTTTTTCTTTTCGCACTGAACCTGCCGGTCGCCGGAGTTGGCATATATCTTCTTGGAAACAGGATGAGAAAACTCGGCAAGGCTCACGGTTACGTCACGCCCGCCGACCTTTTGGGGGATTATTACGGGGGTTCTGCCGTAAGGTTGTTGGCGGCCACCTTGAGCGCCCTGTACGTGCTGCCTTATGTGATCATGCAAATCAAGGCCGGAGGCTATTTGGCTCAAAGGCTTTTTCCGGATGTCCCGCCGCTGGAAGCCTTGGGGATGTCCTTTACCATGTATGAAACCGGAATCTGGATTCTTTCCATCTTGACCATGGCCTACGTCTTGATCGGTGGAATGCGTTCGGTGGCATGGACGGACGTCATCCAAGGTGTCCTGCTGCTTTCAGGTATGCTTTTGGCAGGCATTGCCACGATCAGCTATTTCGGTGGCCCATCAGGCTACTTTGAAAAAGTCAGCAAGCTGCCCGTGGAGGCATTGTCGGTTCCGGGAAACTCCGGCAAGTGGAACGCGGGCGTGCTCTTTACGATTTGCGCCTTTGCGGCCTTGGGAGCAATCATGCAGCCTGCGCAATGGATGCGTTTCTTCTCCGCTCGCGATTCGGGAACCCTACGACGGTCGGCATTGGTTTTTGCAATCCTTCTGCCCGTGTGCTTCTTGTTCGGCATCATGCTCGTGGCTCTCGGGGGTCAAGTGCTGTTTCCGCCTGAGGTTACCGCGAATGGCGTCATGCCCCACCCTGAAGTTGGCTCAAAGGCGGGAGAAGTCGATCAAGTCGTTATCGTGATGATTCAAAGGGTTGTGCCGGAAATGCTCGGAGTAAGCTTTGGCGCAATTGTAGTGACGATTATCCTGATTGCGGTTCTTGCGGCCTCTATGAGTACGGCGGACAGCAACTTGCACGCCCTTGGAGCAGTCCTTACTCGGGACGTTTACGATCGATTTATTCGGCCCGAGGCGAGCGAGGCGGAAAAAACTTGGTTCGGCAGGATCGTGATAATCATCGGCACACTATTGGCCGTTGGATTGGTGGAGTGGAGCGAACAATCGCAAGGTTTCAACCCGCTTGCACTGATTGCTCAGCTAATGTTGTTGGCCATTGGCTTTTCCGCGCAATTGCTTCCCGCAGCAATCGATGCGCTGTACTTACATAAGGGAACGCGACAAGGTGCCGCGGCAGGAATGATTGCAGGACTAGGGTTTGTCATCCTTTTGACCTACAAGCCTGAATTTAGCTTCGGCCTTACCAAATATGCCCACCTCAGTGCTCTTGGGGTAATGGCAAATGTCGTAGTCTTTACAATAGTCAGCTCTTTGACAGAAAGACTCCCTCAAGAACACACCAATCGATTCAAGCGAATTCTGGAAAGTAAAGACTAGCTTTCCAAGCAATCGGGAATTGCAGGAAAACAAAACCTTCCATGCAAACTATTACTTCAGGAAAACCGTTGGTTTGAAACACTCTAGTTAAATACAATGACAAATATTGTACCAAAACTCAGTCTACAGGAAGTCGGCTTTCGAGTATTGCCCATGCGTACGCGATTCCCTTTCAAGTACGGCATTGCCAGTCTCACTGCCTTACCGCATCTGATTCTGGAAGCAGTCGTAGAGGTGGATGGCGTCGCTACACGTGGCATTGCTTCCGAAGGCTTGCCGCCAAAATGGTTTACCAAGTCGCCCGATACAACGTTCGAGCAGGACTTGCCCGCCATGCTCGAAGTAATCGAGAACGCCGTCAAGGTAGCGAAAGATGTTGCCCCGAACACCTTTTTCAACCTCTGGAGGAATGTTTATGAAGAACAATCAAGTTGGGCGGAAGACAAAGGGCATCCCCCATTGCTGGCAAACTTGGGCGTAAGCCTTGTCGAAAGAGTAATCCTCGATTCACTCTGTCGAAAGCTTAAAAAACCCATCCACGAAATCATTCATCAAAACCTGCTTGGACTTCGCTTGCGAGAAGTTCGTCCGGAGCTGGGATCAATCGATCCCATCGACTTTTTGCCCACTGTTCCTCTTGGATTTATCCAAGTCCGCCATACGATTGGGCTTGGAGATCCCCTCACGCCTGTTGATGTAAATGAAGAAAACCGAGCAGACGATTCACTTCCCCTCGACCTGGAATCCTGCATAAGAGAATATAAATTAAAATATTTTAAAATAAAAGTATGCGGACTGCTGGAAAAAGATTTACCTAGACTACAAGTAATAGCACAAATTCTTCCTCAAGGATCTCGTTTCACCTTGGACGGCAACGAGCAATACGAGAGTATAGCCGCCTTCCGTGAACACTGGGAAGCATGGCGTGAGAATAATACCATCCGTCAATTCCTTGATGCCGGCCTCCTTCTCGTCGAGCAACCCGCTCATCGCGACGAAACCTTTGCTTCTGACGTCACAGACGATTTTTCCGATTGGTCCGAGCGTCCCTCCTTCATCATCGACGAGGCTGACGGCTCCCTCGACTCCCTGCCCAACGCACTCGCCCTCGGCTATGACGGAGCCAGCCACAAGAACTGCAAGGGTATCGTAAAGGGCATCGCTAACGCCGCTACCTTGAACCATGCAAGAGCTTTACGGGAACGCCCTGTCCACCTCTCTGGCGAAGATCTTGCCAATGTAGGCCCCATCGCACTCCTTCAGGATTTGTCCATTATGGCTACGCTTGGCGTCGAACACGTTGAACGCAACGGACATCACTATTTCAAAGGTCTTTCAGCTTGGCCAGAATCCATCCAAGAATCCTTACTTTCACACCATGGCGATCTTTACCGTGCCCACCCCGATGGCTACCCCACCCTTTGCATTGATGGTGGTAAACTGGATCTCACTTCTTTGAATACCTCTGCTTTTGGACCTAAGCCCAAATTGAATTTCGACGATTTATCCAAAGTAGATGTCGCCAACCCAGAAACCTTTGTTGCATTAGGTTTACCAAACGAAAAATAGGCGATAGATTGAAGCTTTGCTGCTTTGCTTATTCTCCCGGGAGGAAGCGGAAGGTGGGACTGGGAACATGAGAATCGGACATGATGCGATCCATTTCCTTGACGACATCAGGATGTTTTGAGGCCAAGTTCTTTGTTTCTCCGATATCTTTGGAGAGGTCGTAGAGCTCGATGGGGCCGTTGGGCTTTTTGCGGACGTTTAGCCGCACGGCTTTCCATTTTCCTTTGCGGACGGCCTGCTTCCCGCCTTGTTCGTGGAATTCCCAGTAGACGTGGTCCCGCTTGGCCTGCTTCGCCTTTTGGCCGCGTAGAGTGGGAGCGAAGGACACGCCATCGATTCCTTCAGGGGTGGGAACCCCAGCGAGTTCACAGAATGTGGGTAGCACGTCCCAGCCTGTGCCGACGTGGGAGCTGGCGGATCCGGGTTTGATTACGCTCGGCCACCATGCGGCAGTGGCGACGCGGATGCCGCCTTCGTAGAGGTCGCGCTTATAGCCCCTCAGCGGACCATTGCTGTCGAAGAAGTCGGGCTTGTGTCCACCTTCCTTGTGAGGACCGTTGTCGGAGGTGAAGATGACGAGGGTGTTTTCGGCGATGCCGAGTTCTTTCAATAAGTCTAGGATGTGCCCAACGTCGCGGTCAAGAATGGTCATCATGGCGGCGAAGGCCGCGACGGGGTTCTTTACGAGGGGGCCTCGGTAACGCCCGACGACGTCCTCGAACTGAGGAAACTTCTTTCGCCACGGGGCAACGTCTTTTTCGGGTGCGTGCATGGCGGCGTGGGGAATGGTGAAGGGGCAATAGCAGAAGAATGGTTTGTCCTTGTTTGCACGAATGAACTTCAAGGTTTCTTCGGCGATGAGGTGGTGGGAGTAGGTTTTCCCATCAAGGGGGACTTTCTCACGATCGCTCCATAGGTGAGTGGGGTAGAAGGTGTGTGCCTGACGTTGGCAGTTGTAGCCGAAAAAGCGGTCGAAGCCTTGGTTCATTGGGTCGCCCACGGAACCGGGAGCACCAAGACCCCACTTGCCGAACATGCCGGAGATATAGCCGGCCTTGCTAAGGATTTCGGGCAGCGTAAGGGCGGATCCGGCGAGTGGCGCTTGTCCTTCGGGCCTCACCTCGCGATTCCCGCGCACTAGAGCGTGGCCCGTGTGGTAGCCCGTCATTAGGCTGCAACGGGAGGGGGCGCATACCGTGCTGGCGGCGTAAAAGTCAGTCAACTTCATGCCTTCTGCCACCATGCGGTCCACGCTCGGCGTCTTAAAGTGTTTTTGGCCGAAGGAGGAGAAGTCTCCGTAGCCGGCGTCGTCAACCATTATGTAAACAAAGTTGGGTTTGCGGGCAAAGGAACTCGAAATGTAAAGAACGGAGAAGAGAACAATCGCAAGTGACGTTAGGGATTTCATGGATGGGTTCTGGTTTAAATTAGTGAGAAGGGTGAAGGAAAGGATTCATGACCCACAGGTCACGCAAAAAGTCATTTTACCTCCAAGGTCTCCAGATAGACAAACTGCTCAAATACCCAATCGCCTTCCAATTTGTTGAGTCGAACCTCCGCCCTGAAGGATTCCTTTCTCATCTTGCCTTTCTTGGCAATGCCCTCCGCATAAACCTTTGCCATTACGGTGGCGCTTTCATCGTTTATAGAAACGAACGCGAGGTTTTCGAAGCGAAGAATGATGCGTTTGGCATTTATCCGAATGCGTCCATAAAGCTGCATCAGTTCTTGGCTAGAATATTTACCTGCCAATCTCCCTCGGCTTCCCGTCTTGAGGGCAACGGTAGATGCGAAGAGCTGTCTAAAATCGTCGAGCAGCATTGCGTCGGACAAGGTTGAAGCATCCTCAGTCTTTGAGGAAATATGGGACAATTCATCGAATTTGCTACGAATCTTGTCCTCTTCACTTTGCGACAAAAGCCAAAAGAGGAGCAGGCTTAGCATAGCAATGGCAAGCAATGTCAGGACGATGTTCTTTTTGGATTTTTTCAAGAAATGCAGAAAGATTTTGGCGAAGATAGGAAATTCTCCGGGTTTAGACTCCCCCGAATCCAAATTCTTGGAAAATGTGGAAAGGGGGCAAAGGTTGGTTGCAAGGCGGTGGTTGAATTCCTACATTCAACAACTGGAACACCAATTTAGGTTCCTGGTAGTTTGAAATTCCTAGCGGACGAAAACCAATCCCGTCTGTCCTTTTTCTCCATAGAATACGAACTTCAGGTCGTAACCCGTATTAAGAAGGTCTGATGAGCGTATTCTATAATCTTTGTTTTGCTCGGGATAAATAATCTGCATGTCTCTTCGGGGTTTTTGACCAGTGAAAAGCAGAGCAGACAGTATTAAGACCAAGGCGGTTAATGCATAGGTGATTTTTTTCATGTATGAAGTTTCCCTGAGGGTTAATGATTCTGACGAAGGTGAAGAATTATCGTTTCCCAAGCTTCAGCAGGCTTCGGTTCTTGCCCGAGCCTTGCAAGAAGTAGGCTTGTGCTTTAGGGTAGCTTTTCAGCAATGAACTGGCTTTCCGTGGCCCAAGCACGCTGAGGGCGGAGGCGAGGGAATCAGCTTGTATGCCAGTGGGAGCGATGACCGTGACCTGTAATCGATTGGTTAGGCCAATCCCTGTTCGAGGATCGATTAGATGTGAGTAATGTTTGCCCGCTATTTCTACAGATTGCTCGATGTCACCCGAGGTGGCGACCGCGAGGTTCTGCAAGTTCAGGGTCGGCAATTCAGGATGCTTTCGTCCACCCACTTCTATCCTCCATCCCGATCGTCCGGGAGGAGCGTCACCCATTGC
Organism: uncultured Puniceicoccaceae bacterium; assembly: GCA_964576585.1. Classification (GTDB taxonomy): domain Bacteria; phylum Verrucomicrobiota; class Verrucomicrobiia; order Opitutales; family Seribacteraceae. The sequence goes on from CAZNWO010000019.1 coordinate 21,357, forward strand.
AAGGTCACCGCCTCCATCAACCAGGGCAACGTTGGCGCCGTGTTTGCGTAAGGTTGCGAGGGCTTGATCCACGGCATAACCCTTTGCAATCCCTCCAAGATCGAGGCTCATGTTTGGCTCGCTTAGTTTCGCGGAACGAGAGTCTGGGTAGAGCTCGAGCTTTTTG
>CAZNWO010000019.1:21622-31757 GCA_964576585.1 uncultured Puniceicoccaceae bacterium
CGTGAAATTTTTTCGAATGCCAGACGAGCGGCATTTTCAGCTGTCTCGGATGAGGAAGAATATACAACGATTCTAAAGTCGACGCCCATGTGCTTCTCGCTAAAAGCATAACGCTCCGATGGCTTTGCGGAAGCGTACGCTATTGCCGAAAGCAACATCCAGAGAATTGCTGTGATTCTAATCACTATGTAAAATATTGCACATGGTATATGCTCCGGCAATTGAGCTTTTTAAACTTTGCAAAAGAAGCAAGAATTTGGGTAAATACAAAATTCCCCGGATATTTGCTTGGTAAGAAGGAATTTAATAAAACATTTCTTGATGAAACCTAACACGCTCCAACAACTGATTTTTAGCATCACCTTGGCATTCTGCAATGCAGCGCTTGGGCAAGATGAACCCGAGATCGACTTTGTTCGAGACGTCAAACCTGTACTGGAATTCAACTGCGTTAGCTGCCACAGGGAGGATAACGCTAAGGGAAAGCTTCGCCTGGACACCAAGGAACATGCCTTCAAGTCGAAAGACGTCCTAACACCAGGTGATCCTGAATCCAGTTCCCTCTACTGGATGACGACCCTTCCAACGGAAGACGATGAGATCATGCCTCCAATCAAGAACGAGGAAAAAGACTATCCCTTGACCAAAGCCGAACAGGAAATTCTAAAGAAGTGGATCAAGGAAGGGGCGAACTGGCCTGAAGGAACGATCCTGAAGCCTCAAAAGAGGTTGCCGAAAAAAATCGATTTCGCCGAGCATGTGCAGCCAATACTCGAGATTCATTGCCTGAAATGCCATCGAGAGGACAAAGCGGATGGAAAATTGCGTCTAGACACCTTTGAGCACGCCTTCGCCAAGGAAGACGTCATCGTTCCCGGCGATCCCGTCGCCAGCGATCTCTGGTTCCTTGCGACGCTCCCGATGGGTGACGAGGACCGAATGCCTCCGGAGAAAAATCCTCCACCCACACCTGCAGAGTTGTTCATGCTCCGTCGCTGGATAGAGGAAGGAGCGGACTGGCCCGAAAACGCAACTTTGAAACCAAGGAAGGCCAAGGTAACCGTAATCGGGTTGATGGCCAAGGAACTCTACGAACAGTTGGAATTCAAACCTGGTGCGAGCCAAGACGATTTTGATGCGTACAAGGAAGACGTTACGACGTCGGAAGTGTCCTTCGACATGGTGCCGGTTAAGGGGGGTGTCTTCACCATGGGCAGTTCCAAGGATGATCCAGAAAGAGCTCCTAACGAGCACTTGGCTCAGAAAGTTAGAGTGTCCGACTTCTGGATGGGAAAACATGAAGTGACTTGGGACGAATACGAGCTGTGGATGCTAAATCTGGACAAGGACAACCGTAAGTACAGGAAGCTTGAGACAACTGAGGCAGACGTGCTTTCGGATGCCGTCACCAAGCCTACCGCACCCTACACCGACATGACTTTCGGCATGGGGAAGAGCGGTTTCCCGGCGATCTGCATGACACAACTATCGGCCAAGATGTACTGCATGTGGCTAAGTGCCCGAACCGGTAAGTTCTACCGTCTCCCCACCGAGGCCGAATGGGAATACGCATGCAAGGCAGGCACAACCACTCCCTACAGTTTCGGTAAAACCAAGAATGATCTCTCGAAGCATTCGTGGAATCTTGTCAACAGCAGGTTCAAATACCAGAAAGTCGGACTTAAGCCCCCCAACCCCTTCGGATTGCACGACATGCACGGCAACATCTGGGAGTGGGTTCTTGATCAGTATTATCCTCCTGCACAGAAAGCCCCATCCTCCCTCTCCATCAATCCCGTTGTGGCGCCAAACACGGAATACGACAGGACCGTTAAGGGAGGATCATGGGACGATGGACCAAAGATGCATCGAAGTACTTCCCGTATGGCTTCAAGGAAGGCATGGAAGCAGAGCGACCCTCAAATTCCTCAAAGCGTCTGGTATTTGACGGATGCGTTGTTCGTAGGTTTCCGCGTAGTTCGCCCTCGCGAAATGCCAACCGTGAAGGATTTGGAAAAATATTGGCCTACCGACGAAGATATCAAAAACATACCCACACGCTGATCCATCTCCTGTAAAGACCTGCATTTCAAAACCCATCTCCTGAGTGCAATAAGTTTTCTCACTCTATAAACCCTAGTCCAAAAATGAAAGAATCCGCCCTTCTCCTTGTTATTCTGTCGTCTGTTTCCCTTCTTTTTGCCGCCCCTAAAAAGTTCAGCGGGACCTTCACCGATCCCACTGATCCCAAGCTGCCCGCCGATTTCAAGTACCAAGGTGAGTACTCGGGCGACATGCTTGGGGCTCAAGTCATCGCTCTCGACAAGGGTGCCTTCCACGCCGTCCTCTATCCAGGCGGTTTGCCTGGTGCAGGTTGGGACGGAAAGAACAAAATTCTTCTCGATGGCAAACTGGAGGGCAATTCAGTTCTCCTACATGCCGCCAAGGGCAGTAAGCGATATCTGGGCGGCTCGCCCGAGCAATTCAGCGCAACTCGTAAATTTCCGCCCACAGGCCACAAGGAGTACTCCGGCGTGATTACTGGCGGTAAGCTGGAAGGCAAGACGGATTCCGGCAAGGGGTTTTCTCTGGTCAAGGCCGATCGACAAAGTCCCACCATGGGCAAGAAGCCGTCCAAGGGGGCCATCGTTCTTTTCGATGGCTCAAGCAAGGACGAGTGGCAGGGAGGCCGCCTTGACGCCAAGACAAAGCTTCTCAACACGGATGGTTCCGACATTCGCACCAAGCGGAAGTTCAACGACTATCACATGCACCTCGAGTTTCTTCTCCCCTATCGTCCCGCTGCTCGCGGACAAGGTCGAGGCAACAGCGGTTTCTATCAAGTCGATCACTATGAGATGCAAATTCTCGACTCCTTCGGGCTCGAAGGCCTTAACAACGAGTGTGGAGGAATCTATTCCAAGAAATCTTCAGATGTGAATGGCTGCTTTCCCCCGCTCTCTTGGCAAACCTATGATGTGGATTTCACCAACGCCCGTTCCAAGGAAGGCAAGAAAGTGAAGAATGCCGTGATGACCGCGAGGCTCAACGGAATCCTCATCCACGACAAGTACGAGATACCAGGCAAGACGGGTGGTTCGCGACGCGACCCCGAAGGCACGCCTGGCCCGATCAAGTTGCAGGGCCACGGCAACCCGCTACAGTTCCGCAACGTCTGGATTGTGGAAAAATAAATCTTCACAGTTTGAAGGCTTCCATTGCCTTGAGTGGACGAGGTACCTAAAGTCCGCTCAACAAATGCTCAAGCCACTTGCCAATCCATCGCTCGTAAGCGAATCAGATCGTTGCAAGTATGCGGACGACTCAATGGCCTTGACCGCTTGGCTCGACGAAAATGGCAAATACATCGCCTTTGAGTTGATCTTTGACCTTACCATGGACGAACATGCCGTAAGGAGGCTTGGAACAAAGCCCGGACGTTACTTTCGTTTGGACGAAGGTGAAAACAGACCGGGTAGACACGGAAAGCAAACTTATGAAAAAGAAAAGTCCTTGTTGCCCAGAAGCAGATTGGAAGACTTTCAAGATCGTTCGGCCGACTTGCCTTACGACTTGGCCTGTTACGTACGAGAAACCCTCCTCCAACTTCTAGAGCCAAACATATAAATGAAGGTTGACGATGAAAGCCGGTCAAGAGGAGACTGAGCAAATTACCCAATAACCTCGAATGCTTATCAACCCATGCACCAAACAGCAAAACTAACTCTTCTTGCCCTCACTTGCTCGTGGAATCTTTTCGCATCTTCCATTTCCTTGGAAAAAGGAGATGATGCCGTTACGGTAAAGGCGGACGGAAAGCTTTTTACAAAATACGTCTACAAGGATGAGAAGAGAGCCAAGCCGATACTTTACCCAGTCATCGGGCCACACGGGATTCCTATGACGAGAAGATACCCAGTCGAGGAAGCCGGACCCGGCGAGGCCAAGGACCATCCTCACCATGCTTCCCTTTGGTATACGCACGGCGAAGTTAACGGCATAAGCTTTTGGCACGTTGCAAAGCAGACTGGGGAAATCCACCACGAGAAGTTTCTGAAGCTGGAAAAAAACGTGATTTCGACTCGTAACAAGTGGCTGGACGCCAAGGGCAAGGTCGTTTGCCGTGACGAACGAATCCTAGAGTTCTTTGCCGATGGTGAGGATCGAGCCATCGACGTCACGATCAAGCTTATTGCCGACTCTGGCGACGTTACTTTCGGGGACACCAAGGAGGGTTCGATGGGAATTCGCTCCAATCCCGCCCTACGCCTCAAGGGACCCGTCGCAAAAGGAAAAGCGGTAAACAGCGAAGGGGTGAAGGACAAGGCGGTTTGGGGCAAGCGTGCGGCATGGGTTTCTTATTGGGCCCCAATGAATGGCAAGGTGGTTGGGTTCTCCATCTTCGACCATTCCGCTAACCCTCGACACCCCACTTGGTGGCACGCGCGCGACTACGGCCTTGTCGCTGCCAACCCCTTTGGCATTCACAACTTCGAGCGTAAGCCCAAGGGTACGGGAGACATGAAGATAAAGAATGGAGACTCAATCACTTTTCGTTATCGATTTTTGTTTCACGAAGGCGACTTCAATGAAGCCAAGATCGCAGATCGCTATCAAGGTTGGGTGAAGTAGGGAAGCGAACTGGGTCGGATGCAGATGAGGGGGAGAGCTAACCTCCTCGCCTTGTGCTTACTGTTTGCATCCTGCTCAAACGAGACCACGGAGGTTCCGAGCGCAAAGACAACGGCGGAAAACATTATTTTGAAGCTCGCCGATCATGAGCCGCAAGTCTTGTGGAATTCTCTGCCTGAGTCATATCAGGTAGATGCAAACCAATTGGCTCGAGAGGCAATTGCATCGATTGACGAGAAAGTTTACGAAAAAATTCTTTTAATCTTGCGGAAGGTCCAAGCCATACTGCATGAAAAAAAAGAATTGTTTCTTGAAAGTTCTTCGCTCGGGCTATCGGAACAGGAAAAAAGAGATTTTGGGGCCAATTGGAACATCTCTCGTGAAATCCTCGAACTTCTCTTAGAGACCGAACTTGGATCCTTTGAGGAGGCCAAGCAGTTGGATCTTGGCAAACTTCTTGCCGAGGCAGGTCCCGAGATTATGGATCTGCTCGCGAAGGTCTCGAAAATTCGCGAGGGAGATCCTTGGGAAAAAAGTTTTGTCGAGCCGCTTAGATCGGTGAAAGTCGAAAGTCTGGAGGAATCCCATGATGCAGCACTGCTCAGGGTTATTGGTCCGGACGGCGAGATCGAGGAGCAGAATTGGGTCAAATTGAAAGGCAAGTGGATTCCTCAAGAAGTCCGAGATGGGTGGATTGAGAACGCGTCAAAAATCAGGGAGACCATCGAGGCAAGCGACGAGAAAAGGGATCAATCCAACCTAGAGATTGCAATGATCTTGGGAATGATCGATCGGGTTCTGGATCAACTTGATCAATCTTCCGGTCAGGAAGAATTCGAGGCAAACCTTATGAATTTGCTCAAGCTGGCGAGTTTGCAATCGCCTTGAGGTCAGCGATTGATCTGCACGCTGATACCTCCTCCGCGAACAAAGGATTTTCGAGAGCCAACAAAGCCGCCCCCTCCCAATCCCGTCCCATTCATCATTACGCCTCCGCGGAATGGGTTTACGTAGACGGGGGAAGGACCCCTAGGCAAAACGATTACGGGAGAATAGGGGGAAGGGGATCCATTGATGACTATGCGGGGGGACTGCTGGTAGAGGATTGGTCCCGAGACCGAGGGAAGACCGACCCAGCTTGGTCCGCCAACTACAACCGGTCCGCCGATACCTGTTGTCACAGTCCTTTGTGAGCGAAAGGCGATGCTTGCGCGCCATTTGTCGCGGATTAGGTCAAAGGTAACTCCTGTTGCATTCGATCCCGGATGCCTACCCCTCAAACGATCGAACCCGTTAACCCACGCCAGAAATGGAGTGTTGCCGTTGCCGATGACGATGGGTGGATGACCCGGGCCATAAAGCACAGTCTGCCCATAGCCAATTCCACCGGAGTTCAAGATATCAATGAGCAGTTTTAGGTGGTTCGGGTATTCCCTGCCATACACAAAGTAATTTTCCTTGGCGCCTTCGTTCCATCGCAGAATGAAGGTTTGATCAATGCCACTGAAAAGCGAAACAGCGCTTTCGAAGATTTGGCCGTCCTTGCGACGAATCTTTACTACCTGCGATTCCTCGTCAAACGCCAGAATGGAAGCATCGATTTTACGAACACCATCAACACTGGTAAATATCCGAGCCGAAAGGAACGAAGTAAATGCCAGAAAAAGTACTACGAAGACGGAGGATTGCATCAATGGAACTCTTAAAACTTACATCCTCCGAATTGCTCAGTCAAACGATTTGGACACTTTTTCTTTTGTTGAATTGTGGGGAAGGCGCTTGAATAAATGAATTCAATCCTGAAACTCATCATTTCAAAACCTCGTACACACATGCATTTAAGATTTTTGTTTGCCCTCACCTTCACAACCGCATTTGCGCTGGTCCACGGTTTCATTAATGCCGCCGAGCCTGCCTTCAAGACAAAACCCAATGTCATTCTGGTAATTACGGACGACCAAGGGTACGCACCCGTTGGTCGCCATGGTCATCCTTGGATTCACACTCCGCACTTGGACCAAATGTATGACAAGAGTACGCGCTTTACGCGATTCTTGGTAAGTCCCACATGTTCGCCCACGCGCGCTGCCCTCATGTCGGGGAGACATCCATTGAAGAATGGCATCACCCATACCATTCTCGAGCGAGAGCGTATGGCTCTTTCCACCGTTACCCTGCCTCAAGTACTGGCCAAGGAAGGTTACGTGAACGGTATCTTCGGGAAGTGGCACTTGGGCGACGAGGAACCATATCAACCGCACAAACGCGGCTTCGACGAGGCGTTCATCCATGGAGCCGGCGGCATCGGACAAGCTTATAGATGCTCCTGCGCCGATGCTCCTGGCAACAAATACTTCAACCCCACTATCCGCCACAACGGTTCTTTCGTCAAAACCAACGGCTACTGCACCGACCTCTTCTTCACTGCAGCACTGGGCTGGATCAAGAAGGTGAAGGACGAAAAGAAGCCCTTTTTCGCTTATGTTACAACCAATGCCCCGCACGGACCCTTCATCGCTCCACCGAAAAACACCAAGCGCTTCACGGATCTTGGGTTTGCGGCAAAGACTGCTGGTTTCTACGGCATGATCGAGAACATCGACGAAAACATGGGACGCTTGATCGGCAAACTAGAAGAATGGAAGCTGACGGACAACACCATGGTGATCTTCATGTCCGACAATGGTATGACCGGAGGTGGTTCGGGAAGGGGCAAGGTTGGCACTTCCTCAGACGGCAAGCCCATGATGGCCTACAATGCTAACATGAAAGGGCAGAAAGGTAGTGCGGACGAAGGAGGTGTGCGAGTCCCCTTCTTTGTTCGTTGGGATGGAGTCCTCGCTCCAGAACGCGAAATCGACCGTGTGGCGGCTCACATCGATCTTCTTCCCACCTTGGCAGCGATCGCTGGGGTGGAAAATTTACCTGAAGGACAGGTCGAGGGGCGTAACTTGGTGCCGCTGCTAAAGAATCCGAAGGCCAAGTGGAAGGATCGCTACCTTTTCACTCAAAGAGCACGCTGGAGAACGGGTTCTGAGCCCAACGACCATCAATGGAAAGGTTTCGCCGTCCGCAACCAGCGCTATCGCCTTGTGGACAAGTCCCTCTTTGATATGGAAAAGGACCCGAATCAAACGACCGACGTGGCTGGAAAGAATCCCAAGGTCGTGAAGGCCATGCGGGCCGCCTACGACAAGTTCTGGAAGGAAGCCCGACCACTTATGGTTAACGAAAAGGCTCCCATGTCCCCTACCCGTCCCTACCATGTGCTCCATGCCAAGCAATTGAAGGAAGGCGGAATTCCCAAGTGGCAACCGCCAAAACTATAGCTTCATCTTTGGCATATGGACTTTGATCTTAGGGCAAAGCCTTCACGAAAATGAAGTTTGAATTAGGTCCATCACTCTTTGGCCTGATTCTTTTCTGGGTTATGACCGGCTCGCTTTGTCTTGGTGAAGCAAAGGCGAAGTTCTGGTCTTTTCTCCCCTTGGAAGACGTGAAGGTCCCTGAAGAAGAAATCACTTGGTCCCGAAAACCGATTGATCGTTTTGTTTTCAGGAAGATGCGGACAAAAAATTTGTCACCTAGCCCCAAGGCTGACAAACGTACCCTAATTCGTCGGCTAAGCTTTGACTTGATTGGACTTCCTCCGACCTCCGCTCAGGTAAAGGAATTCATGGAAGACGAATCCGAAGGTGCCTACGAAAGAGTGCTCGAGCGATTGCTTGATTCTCCGCATTACGGTGAAAAATGGGGCCGACACTGGCTCGATTTGGCTCGCTACACTGACACGACGGCAAAATGGCTGAACTCTACTGCTTCCGCATGGCTTTACAGGGACTGGGTAGTGGACGCTTTCAACCGTGATTTGCCATACAACCAATTCGTGGTTATGCAATTGGCCAATGACCTCTTGCCGGACAGTGATCCAAAAAACAACGCCGCTCTTGGTTTTCTTGGTCTAAGTCCGACTTACTGGAAGGAGCTTCAGCTTCCGCCTGAAATAATCAAGACCACTGTGGCGGACGAATGGGAAGAACGGATGGATGCTTTGGGGCGAACCTTCCTAGGGCTCACTTTGGGTTGCGCCCGATGTCACGATCATAAGAGCGATCCTTTGACGCAAGCCGACTACTATGGGATTGCCGGGGTTTTCGCCAGTATTCGTATTTCTGATAGGCCAATAATGGAAGAGGCGTTATGGTCTGAAGTAACCAAGACTCGAAAAAAAGTTGCTTCGATCGAAAAAGAAATAGCCGCATTAAAAAAGAAAAATACAGGCGAAAAATTAGCACCAATTGGCGTCAAGGCTCCGGCATTCCCCAAAACTTATTCTGTCGAAGTCAGACAACTTGGACCTACTTTTCACGCACCCTTGAACATCATTCCCGAAAAACTGGAACTTGAGGAAGGCGCCAAGGTTTCCTCTGACAATTTCGGGACTTTCAAATCCGGCAGAATGCACGGTGAAGTGAAAACCCTTGGCGATTCTTATGCCCTTTCCTTTTGGTTTCGCAATGACCTCCTCAATAACACTCGTCCAATTTCTGCGTACCTATTTTCTCGTGGGTCTGAAGGAAGCGCGACTACGGGCGATCACTTCGGTATAGCCGGCACCTATTCGAAACCCAATGGCGTGCTTTTCCTTTTCAATGGCGACAAGGCGGGAGCATCGTTGCGAGGTAAAACTGTTCTTGCACCAGGTACTTGGAACCATGTGGTTCTCAACCGTTCTGGCAGTCATCTTACGGTTTTTCTGAATGGTAAACCGGAACCGGAGATAGAAGGAGAAATCAAGCCCACGGCAAAAGAATCCAAGAAAATTTTCATTGGAGGACGAAGCGATAAGTTTTCTCTGCTTTCCGGTCACATTGCCCATTTTACTTTTTTTGACCGTTCGATTACGACTGGTGAAGTCTTGAAATTGCACGCTTTTTCCAGTCAGCCTAAAGGACCTAAGACAACACCAAAGGAAACTTCCAACCCCATACTCGCAAAGAAGAAAAACCTTACTGAAATCGAAGCTCTGACAAAGCAGATTGAAAGCCTAAAGAGCAATACCCCTCATTACCACATGCCCATGGCAAGTGGAGTCACGGATTCGGCTTTGCATGTAAACCCTCGCAGGAACGGAAGCCATGGAACTACTCTCGATTACAGCTTAGGAAAATCCCGCGACCTTGCCATACACAAGCGAGGTAATCCCAATGAGGTCGGGAAAATAATTCCACGACGCTTTCTAAATCTTTTTCCTGCCAAAGATGGAAAAGTGCGTCACTTGAAAAAGGGCAGCGGTCGACTGGAATTGGCAAAAGCAATTGTGTCCGATGCCTCTCCTTTGTCGGCCCGGGTCATTGTCAACCGTGTCTGGCAACATCATTTTGGCCAAGGACTGGTTGCCACTCCCAGTGAAATGGGGCAGGCGGGAGAACCTCCCACTCATCCCGATTTGCTTAATTATCTAGCGGGGCAATTCGTGAAAAACGGTTGGTCCATAAAGTGG
>CAZNWO010000019.1:31857-34174 GCA_964576585.1 uncultured Puniceicoccaceae bacterium
ATACACCGTCGCGATTTGAACAAGATGCTCAGCATCCACGACTTCCCCGATCCTACGGCACATGCTTCGGTAAGAACGAGAACAAGCACACCGCTCCAGCAACTCTTCTCCTTGAACGGAAGCTTTATTCGGAGGCAAGCCGAGGCTCTGGCTGCGAACCTTTTGAAAACCTCTCTGGAAACTTCGAAACGAATCGACTTGGCATATGACAAACTTTTCCAAAGGCAGCCGAGCAGCAATGAGATGAATCTTGCTTCTGCGTTCTTGGATCAAGGGAAAGACGCCAAATCGGCTTGGATTGAATACGCCCACGCCCTGTTGGCGAGTAATGAGTTTCTTTTCATAGAATGATTGAAGCGAACTTTAACCTTAGTCGTCGCGATGCCTTGTTTCGAATGGGAGCGGGGATGGGAACCTTGGGGTTGTTCCAGACACTGAAAGCGGAAACCGGAGAGAAACCTCATTTCCTTCCAAGGGCAAAGCGAGTAATTCACCTATTTATGAATGGAGGTCCTTTCGGGCCTGATTTTATGGATCCCAAACCGGCTCTGAAACAATATGCCGGACAACGGCCCGAAGGTACCGACTTGCGAACCGAGCGTCCTACAGGTGGTCTGCTGGACGCCCCATATAAGTATTCCCGTCATGGTCAAAGTGGCTTACCCGTCAGCGAGTTATTACCCCACACGGCCAAATTTGCCGATGATCTTTGCGTATTACGTTCCTTGTATACCGACAATCCTAATCATGGCCCGGCCTTGCTTCTGATGAATAACGGCACGATGACGCCCAAGGTGCCAAGCATGGGAGCCTGGTGCAGCTACGGACTAGGTTCTGAGAACGCAAATTTGCCTTCTTACGTCGTTTTGTGTCCTGGGCGCCCCGTGCGATTCTCAATCTTGTGGAACAGCGCGTTCCTTCCATCCAAGCATCAAGGTGTTTACGTCAATCATTCGAAAATCGAGCCAAAGCAAATGATTCCTTGGCTGCGTAACGGCAAGCTCGATCCTATCGCCCAGAGAAGACAGCTGGACCTGATGAGCGCAATCAACCGTGAACATTTCCTCAGATTTGGGGGGAAGGACAAGCATTTGGAGGGAAGGATCGAGGCGATGGAAACTGCCTATCGAATGCAATTCGCCGCTACGGATGCATTTGACTTGAACAAGGAGCCTGCAGTGGTTCGTGAATCCTATGGCAAGGGCCATTTTGCCAATGGTTGTCTCCTGGCTCGGCGGCTTTCCGAACGTGGTGTTCGCTTCACACAAGTCTATTACGGCAATGGACAACCTTGGGACACTCATAGAAATCACAATCAGACCACGCCAAAGCTAGCCAAGGACATCGACAAACCCATCGCCGCCCTGTTGGGTGACCTAAAGACCAGAGGATTGCTTGAGGAAACCCTCGTTGTTTGGGGCGGTGAATTCGGACGCACTCCGGTTAGTGAGAATGGCAATGGACGCGATCACAATCCACATGGCTTCATGATGTGGCTTGCCGGAGGAGGAGTTCGGGGCGGGATGAGCTACGGAACGAGTGATGATTTTGGCTTTAAGGCAGAACGCAACAAGATGCATGTCCACGATTTGCATGCAACCATCCTTCACCTTCTTGGCATCGACCATGAACGCCTGACTTACAGGCATGCCGGAAGAGACTTTCGTTTGACCGACGTTTACGGAAAAGTAGCTACGGACATCCTCGCATAGCCCCCAAAGAGAATTCTATTTTATGAAAAAGACAGTACAACTGAATGCCCCATGGGGCACGCCTGTGGAAAGCATGACGAGACGATCCTCCTTTAAGTGGGCCGCCGCCACGGCAGCTGGGGCTGTGGCGACGGCAACGGGTACCTCCACTGCCACCGCCGCCCCCGGCAAGAAGGACGAAAGAAAGCGTTCGCCGAAACGCTACAAGATGAAGAAGTCCATCAACCAGTGGGCCTTCCCCTACCCTGAGCGAATGAACCTGCGGGAATGCATGCAACTGGCCAAGGACGCGGGGTTCGACGGCATCGAATTGAACTACGACTTGGACAACGACCTCTCTCCGAAAAGCGGTACCAAGGAATACCATGCCATCCGCAAGATGGCCGATGACATAGGTATCGCCATAAGTGGTTTGTGTTCCTTCCTTTTCTGGCCCTACCCTTTGACCAGCAACGACCCGAAGGAAAGAAAACGGGGGATGGAGTTGGCAAGCCTCATGACCAAGGCCGCCCACGATCTCGGGGTCGAGAACCTTCTGGTCGTACCCGGTGCCGTCCACATGCCCTGGCGAGAAGACCATGACCCCACCCCCAACGACGTTTGCG